>CACXLY010000074.1 GCA_902768605.1 uncultured Bacteroidales bacterium | reverse complement strand
CAGGAGCGGGGAATCACGACGAGCTACACCTTGGGAGCCAACGGTCTCTACGAGAAAGGCGAGGACTTCCGCTATCAGGGCAGCATCAAGGGAACCTACTCCGACAGCAAAGAGGCAAACCACACCGCGAGCGAGACCTTCCTCGAGGGCGGCAACACCTACGGACGCTCGTTCTTCACGCGCCGCAGCTACGATGCTCGCCTGAACACGGGCCATGAAGTACGTCTGCGAAAGCCCGGGACATTGTGGGAGACCTTCAAGGATATGTACTTCCACAATAACGTCTCGCTGGAATACTTGCATTGGTCGAACTACTCCAACTCCGCTAGTGCAACGCTGGCAGAGGACGTGGCCGAGGGCTGGGGCAAGGCATGGCTGGATAGCCTGATGACGCCATACGCGGGGAATCTGCTGCGCCGCTATGCCCTCAACCGCGACACCTCGCGTCGGCACGGCACGGGTCGCCACATCAACATTAACGACTATGGCTTCTTCGACGTCAGCCCTGCCCACAACGACTACATCAATTTCTCGCTCAACTACAGCTATTACTTCAACGACAGATACGAGGATGTCTTCGAGCACTACCTGCTGGACTACCCCAAAACTGATGCTGCATCCGACTTCAGGAACCGTTACCGCCCCAACATCGACCGCACGCATAACTTCAGCCTTATTCCCGAACTGTCCTTCGCCCTCGACCCAAAGCACAACCACAACATCGAGTTCTCCGACAGATTCTCTTATAGTAATAATGAAAGCAACAGGAGTCTTTACTTGCTGAACTTGTTGGAGGGGGCTTTCGGAGGTGTACAAGAGGCAAACAGTTCCTCCCCCTCGGGGGAGGATAGGAGGGGGCTATATCCTCTCGGCACGTTGCCTTCGACAGAGGAAATGCTGCGGACACTTGACGCCGACAACAGCCAGCGCTCGCACAGCAAGACCATCAACAACTCACCTACCATAGGCTACGGCTTCTACCATTACAGCGACTCTACAGGAACATCGAACAACCTCAACGCCAGCCTCTCGCTGCCCATCATCCATGAGACGCTCGACTATTGGCAGGGCACACAGGTCGATACTACAATGAGCCGCCGCACCACCAATCTGTCGGCAAGCCTGTACTTCTCTCACTACCACAGAAAGACCAACCGAAACATTTGGGCCGGCTATCAGACGAACGTCTCGCAACCTTCCATGCGCAGCCTGCTCAACATCCGAACCGACAGCGACCCGCTCAACATCCAGCTCGGCAACCCAGACCTTCGCCCTTCGCGCAGCCACAGCATCTACGGCAACTACCGCGAGAAACTGCGTCGCACCCTGGTCAATGCCTCGTTCAGCTTCGATGCCACGCAAGATGCCGTCGCCACAGCCGTGCTCTACGACAAGCAGACTGGCGTGCGGACAAGTACGCCGCAGAACATCGACGGCAACTGGAACACCAACGCTTCTGCCGGCGTTGACTTCCCGCTCGACCACAAAGAGCGTCTTCGCCTCAAGCAGAAGTTTACCCACAGACACAGTCATAGCGTCGATTTGATGAACAATGCCCGAAGCGTCGTGGCATCCAACAACTTCGACGACGAGCTTTCTCTCTCGTGGAAGCCCACCGACAAGCTCGACTTCACAGCAAAGGGCGACCTCCACTATCAACGTTCCACCAGCGCTCGGGCGGACTTCACGCGAATCAACGTCTTCGACTTCGACTACAGTCTCGCCGGACAGATTGAACTGCCATGGAACTTCCAGTTCGCCACCGACCTGACGATGTACTCGCGCAGAGGCTACAGCGACGCGACGATGAACACCAACGAACTCGTCTGGAATGCACGCATCACAAAGCGACTCATGCACGGCAACCTGCTCTTGCAGCTCGACGGCTTCGACATGCTCGGCCAGCTCTCGAACGTCCGCCATAGCATCAACGCGCAAGGCCGCACCGAGACCTTCTACAACGTCCTGCCTTCCTACGCCCTCTTCCACGTCACCTGGCGGCTAAACAAGAAGCCAAAGTCAGAGGCGAATGAGAAAATAAGATAATAAGAAAATAAGAAAACAAGAAGAATAAAATGAACCGAGCAATCATTATCCTGCTTGCGCTCTGCCTGCCTACTTTATGCGTTTGGGCTCAGGAATTCGCCTTGCAAGGCCGTGTCGTTGATGCAGAGACGGGAGAATCGCTGCCATATGTGAACATTCGGGCAAGCGAGGGCAAGGCTACACTCACAAATGTCGAGGGAGAGTTCAAGTTTCAGGTAGAAGCGGAGGAGATCGTGACCTTCAGTTTCATCGGCTATCGCAAGCTTTCGCAGAAGGCAGAACAGGCTTCTGGAACGATAAAATTGAAACCTTATACCACTCAAATGAAGGAGGTTCCGGTTCTGCCTCTCGACGAGAAAGACATCCTGAAACGCATCATCGAGAATCTCAAGTCGGACTATAAAACGGGAAGTAAATGGACGAGGAAGTACTTCTTCCGTGCCTTGATGGAAGAAGACTCGGTAAGCTACATCGCAGAGGCTTTCATGGAAGCTTTCTCCGTAATGAATGTCCGCTCAGCACAGATAATAAGCGGATTGCAAGGCTATGATAAGGAATCCGGCAAAAAACCGATGTTCATTCATGCCTCCAACATTCACCAACTCATAGAGGTCGCTCCGAGAACCAACAACAGCTCCTTTTGGAAACCTCTCGTCAAGCCGCTTTCCCACTACGAGACATTAAAGGGCTTCTACAAGGTGAAGATGCAGACCCTTTATGGCGAGGAAGGACAGGCGCTTCTCCGATTCGATTTTACTTGGAGTAAAGACCTTTTGCCGATGGACTACAACCGTCGCAATATCACAGGCACAGCTTATGTGGATGCCGATACTTACAGGCTTCTCCGCTTCGACGGCTCTTGTAACAACTGTACTGTAAGGATGGGCATAATGTCCTATCCCATATCCATTGATTTCCACATAGAGTACGACTACAATCAGAACGTCGCGTCGGTTTCCAACATTGCCATTCAAGGCTGCAACGACTTTTTGTATTATCGTGTTCTCCTCTTTGCGATAGAGGAAGACAAGCAGGAAGGAACGGTGACAAAGGCTAGTGGATCTGACATCGTAACTGCCTTGAAGGAAGCGGGATACGATGGAAGTCTTTGGAGTAAGTACGATATCATAAAGCGCACGAAAGAAGAAGAGCGCGCCGCTTTCGGGAAGTAAGGACAGACGGAAGAAAATCTTTGGAGAATAAAAACAAACTGATATACTTATATTATATTTTAAGTTTTTATTCCGGATACTGTATCCTTGTATGATAAACGGTGCGGAGGCGTGCACTGAGCACTTCTTTGGCTTCGGCTATCTCGCGGAAGGTGATGGCGCACTCGTCGAAGCTGCCTTCTGCCACCTGCGCGGTGACTATCTTCTCCACAATAGCCGAGATGCTCTCCTCGGTGTATTCCGTCAGGCTTCGCGAAGCGGCTTCCACGGCGTCGGCCATCATCAGGATGGCTTGCTCCAAGGTCTGCGGCTTGGGACCGGGATAGGTGAAGGGCGCTACGCTCTGCGGTTCGGAGCCCTTCGCCTCGAGGGCCTTCACATAGAAGTACTTGGTGATGCTCTTGCCGTGATGCGTGGCGATGAAGTCGCGGACGATGGTCGGCAGCTTGTACCTGTCGGCAAGGCGCAAGCCGTTCTCGACGTGCTGGATGATGATGTGCGCACTCCTCTCGTACGACAACCCGTCGTGCGGATTCTGCCCGTTCTGGTTCTCTGTGAAGAAGACGGCGTTCTCGAGCTTGCCGATGTCGTGATAGAGGGCGCCCGTGCGGACAAGCTGTGCCCTCGCTCCCAGCTTGTTGGCTATCTCGGCAGCGAGGTTGGCAACCTGCATGCTATGGTTGAAGGTGCCGTTGGCTTCCTCCGAGAGACGTCGGAGCAAGGGGTTGTTGACGTTTTGCAACTCGACGAGCGTCACGATGCTGGTGAAGCCGAAGATGCGCTCGATGGGTATGAGCAGGAGATAGGCAAGCATGGAGAGCACGCCGGCCATCACGATGAAGATGTAGGGCTTGGGATTCAGGTCGAGACTGCCGTCGGCGGTGCCGCGCACAAACTCCATACAGAGATAGGTCAGCAGGGCAGAGAGGGTCACCCAGACGGCTGCGCGGAACAGCTCGGAGCGTTGCGAGAGCTCCCTCAGCGAGTAGATGGCGACGAGGCCTGCCACGATTTGCGTCACGATGAAAGTGTAGGGCTGCGTCAGCACAACGGCTGAAGCCAGTATGGCTATGACGTGGGAGACGAAGGCCGTGCGCGAGTCGAGGAAGATGCGCAGCATGATGGGCAGCACGCAGTACGGCACGACATAGACATTGCCCCAGGAATGCGCCACGAGCTGATAGGTGACGATGGGGAAGAAGAGCGAAAGCGTCATGACGAGCAGCACGGTGCGGAGGCTGTCGAGGTAGTCGCTGCGGAACTGCTGGAAGTACATCAGGAGCAGGACGACCAGTATGGCGACATAGACGATGCGGCCCACCAGGCGCGTCAAGCGCTCCTTCGAGGTGAGCCGGTGCTCTTTCTGATGCTGCTCCCACGACTGCAGGATGCCCATCACCTCGTCGTCCACTATCTGTCCCTTATCGACAACCTTCTGCCCTTGCAGCACGACGCCCCGCGTCCGAACCAGCCGCCCGTCCACCTCCTGCCGTTGCCAGAGGCTCTTCTCGTAGTCGTAGGTGAGGTTCGGCGAGATGTACTTCATGAGGTCGAGCCCGTGCAGACGGCTGTGGCTGTAGCGGACGCTGTCCTCCTCGTTGAGGAGATATTCGTAAGCCGTCTTTTCGCTATAGAGCTGGTCAAAGGGGCGGCTCATCGACTCGTTGTCGTGATAGACGCGCGCCTTCTGCGGCTTCTCGCCCTCGAAGCGCGCCAGGTCCTCGCTCTTGAGGATACCTATCATATAGATGTGGCGCAGCTTTTCGCCGAGATGAGGCAGGAAGAAGTGCGGGGTGCCTGCTGCGAGCGTGGTGAAGTCCTGCCGGAGCGCTGCCTGCTGCTTCTCCAGGATGTCAACGTCCTGCAGGAAGTAGGGCTCGTAGTACTGCCTGAGGCTGTCCTGCTCGCGGGCTATCTGCTCTGCCGACTTGAGGATGGGGAAGCTGTCTTGCGCGATGAAAGCGTCCTCTTCCCACGGCTCACCCTTCTGGTAGTGGTAGGAAGCATTGTTGCCGTGCGGCATGCAAAGCACCAGGATGGCAATCGCGATAACCGAGAAAAGCACGCGATAGAGGTAAGCCCTGGGGCTCAGGTTATGTTTGTGATTGTAGCGGCTCATTTCTTCAATTCATAATTCTTAATTCACAATTCATAATTGCTTTTCTCCGCAAAAATACAAAAATTATTCAATATTCAATGTTCAATGTTCAATTTATTTCGTACTTTTGCACGAAATATATAATTATGAATTAAGAATTATGAATTGTGAATTGAAGAAAGTGCGTGTCCGCTTCGCTCCCAGCCCTACCGGACCATTGCATATCGGCGGCGTCCGCACCGCGCTCTACAACTACCTCTTTGCCCGTCAGCATGGCGGCGACCTCATCTTCCGCATCGAAGACACCGACTCCGGCCGCTTCGTGCCCGGAGCTGAGGAGTATATCATCGAGTCGTTCAAATGGCTCGGCATCAAGTTCGACGAGGGTGTAAGCTTCGGCGGACAGCACGGGCCGTATCGGCAGAGCGAGCGCAGAGACATATATAAGAAGTACGTGCGCGAGCTTCTGGACCGCGGAAAGGCCTACATCGCCTTCGACACGCCCGAGGAGCTCGACGCGAAACGCGCTGAGATAGAGAACTTCCAGTACGATGCAAGCACGCGAATGCAGATGCGCAACTCGCTGACGCTGCCGAAGGAAGAGGTCGAGAAGCTCATCGCGGAAGGCAAGCAGTATGTGGTTCGCTTCCTCATCGAGCCGGGCCGCGACGTCATCGTGGACGACATCATTCGCGGCGAGGTGCGCATCAACAGCAGCATCCTCGACGACAAGGTGCTCTACAAGAGTGCCGACGAACTGCCCACCTACCATCTCGCCAACATCGTGGACGACCACTTGATGGAGGTGACGCACGTCATCCGCGGCGAGGAGTGGTTGCCCAGCGCGCCCCTTCATGTCCTCCTCTACGAGGCATTCGGCTGGGCCGACACGATGCCGCGCTTCGCACACCTGCCCCTCCTGCTCAAGCCCGTCGGCAACGGCAAGCTTAGCAAACGCGACGGCGACAAGCTCGGCTTCCCCGTCTTCCCCCTCGAATGGCACGACCCGAAGAGCGGAGAGGTGAGCAGTGGCTATCGCGAGAAGGGCTATCTGCCCGAGGCGGTCGTCAACTTCCTCGCCCTGCTTGGCTGGAATCCCGGAAACGACCAGGAGGTGATGTCGCTCGACGAGATGGTCCGACTCTTCGACCTCAGCAAGTGCTCGAAGAACGGCGCAAAGTTCGACTACATCAAAGCGGCGTGGTTCAACCACCAATACCTCCTAAAGCAGCCCGACGAAGCATGGGTGCCTTCGTTCGACAAGGTGCTCCGCGAGCAGGGCATCGAGGCAACGCCCCGGCAGGAAGCGGAAGTGGTCCGCATGATGAAGCTGAAAGTCATCGAATACACCGACGGACAGGGGCAGAAGCACAAGCGCAACATCAGCTTCGTCAGCGACCTCTGGCCCCTGACGCGTTTCTTCTTCGTGGCTCCGACAAGTTTCGACCAGGAAGACAAGTTTGTCCGCAAGAACTGGAAGGAGGGAACGGCAGACGAGATGCAGCAGCTCGCCGACGTGCTCGCCACGGTTGAGGACTTCACAGTCGAAGGCATGAAACCCGTCGTGGATGCCTGGGCGGAACAGACCGGCATCAAGCCCTGGAACGCTTGGCGCATCTGCCTCGTGGGCGAAGGACAAGGCCCCGACATGTACGAGTTGGCTGCCTTCCTCGGCAAGGACGAAACCCTCAGCCGCATGCAGTTCGCCATCGAAAAACTAGGATAAGGTAAAAACAAAACGTAACGTGCCACGATTGGAAACGTAACACTATACGATTGCAATCATAACGTGTCACGATTGCAAACGTGACCGGGGACATAAAAAAAAGAGAGGCGCAAATGAGCGTCTCTCTTACTTTTTTCAATCTCTTTCTTCTCTTTAGCCGAGGTAGGAGCGGAGGAGGCTGTTGCGACTGCCGGCACGAAGCTTGCGGATGGCTTTCTCGCGGATCTGGCGGACACGTTCGCGCGTCAGTCCAAAGGTTTCGCCAATCTCTTCGAGCGTCATCTCGGGCTGGTTGTTGATGCCGAAGCTGCGTTCGATGATCTGCTTCTCGCGTTCGTTCAGGACGCCCAAAGCACGGTCTATTTCAGTCGAAAGGCTCTCGCTCACCAGACCCTTGTCGGCCATGGGCGAGTCGGGATTGGTCATCACGTCGAGCAAGCTGTTTTCCTCGCCTTCGATGAAGGGGGCATCCACGCTGACGTGGCGGCCGCTGGCACGCAGGGAGTCGCTGATCTTCTCGGGCAGCTCGTTGACGAGCTCTGCCAATTCGTCGGCACTGGGCTTGCGCTCATACTCCTGCTCAAACTTCGTCATGGCCTTCGTTATCTTGTTGACGGCGCTGACCTGATTGAGGGGCAGGCGCACGATGCGGCTCTGCTCAGCGAGGGCCTGCAGGATGGTCTGGCGAATCCACCAAACGGCATAGGAGATGAACTTGAAGCCTCTGGTCTCGTCGAACTTCTCGGCTGCCTTTATCAGTCCCACGTTTCCCTCGTTGATAAGGTCGGGCAGGGAGAGTCCCTGGTTCTGATACTGCTTGGCGACGCTGACGACGAAGCGCAGGTTGGCCCGCACCAGCTTGTCGAGAGCACGGCGGTCGCCTTTTCGTATCCTTTGCGAGAGCTCCACTTCCTCCTCCACGGGAAGCAGTTGCTCACGTCCTATCTCTTGCAGATACTTGTCGAGCGATGCACTGTCGCGACTGGTGATGCTTTTTGTGATTTTAAGTTGCCTCATATACCTTATATATATTTAAAGACTTTTAGCCCACAAATATAGAACTTTTTTATTAGAAATGCTATCTTGAAATGCTAAAAGATGTAAAAAAGACGTAAAAACGCACAATCTTTTGCAATTTAGCATCTAATTTTTCTCTTTTTGCTTTTCACTTTTCACTTTTTGTCGTACCTTTGCCTAAAAATATGACATTGCAGAGTGCAAAAGGTTTAACACAAAAAATAAAACAATTATGGCAACAACAACAATCATCATCCTTGCAGTCGTCGCACTGCTCGTCTTTGGGGTTATCGGCATTTACAACAACCTCGTAACCCTGCGTAACAATCGCGAGAATGCTTTCGCCAACATCGACGTCCAGCTGAAGCAGCGTCACGACCTCATTCCGCAGCTTGTGGCTACCGTGAAGGGCTATGCCACTCACGAGAAGGAGCTCTTCGAGAAGGTGACTGCTGCCCGCAATGCTGCCATGAGCGCAAGCACCATCAACGACAAGATTGCTGCCGAGAACCAGCTCACGAACGCTATGCTGAACCTGCGCGCCGTGGCTGAAGCTTATCCCGACCTGAAGGCCAACCAGAACTTCATGCAGCTGCAGACCGAGATCAGCGACATCGAGAACAAGCTCGCAGCCGTCCGCCGCTACTTCAACAGCGCCACGAAGGAGCTGAACAGCGCCGTGCAGAGATTCCCCGCTGTCCTCTTCGCCAGCATGTTCGGCTTCCACAAAGAGCCTCTCTTCGACGTGGGCGAGATGGAGCGTGCTAACCTCGACAAAGCACCGGAAATCAAATTTTGAATTCATAATTCATAATTCATAATTCACGATTATCCTTTCGCTTGGTTCCAGAGCGTAGCTTAATTATGAATTATGTATTATGAATTGAGAATTGAACTATGAGTAATTCACGATTATTCCTTTCGCTTGGTTTCAGGGCGTAGCTTAATTATGAATTATGAATTGAGAATTATGAATTAAACTATGAATTACGTTGGCATTCATACGCAGCAGGTTCGCAACAACTTCAAGAGCCTGTTGCTTCTCATCCTCTTTCCCTGCATCATCCTGGCCATCGTGTATGCCTTCGTGGCGTTCATGAACATGCAGGAGGTGTACGACGGCTACGGAGGCACGTCGTTGGCTTTCGACGCGATGGCGACCAACGAAGCCTTCCTCTACACCGTGCCCTGGGTGGTGGGAATCGTGGGCATCTGGTTCATGATTTCCTACTTCTCGAACGCCAGCATGGTGCGCAACGCCACGGGAGCCAAGCCCTTGGAGCGCCGTGAGAATCCCCGCATCTACAACATCGTGGAGAACCTCACCATGACTTGCGGTATGCCGATGCCGAAGATAAACATCATCGACGACCCGCAGCTCAACGCCTTTGCCAGCGGAATAGACGAGAAGAGCTACACCGTCACCGTCACCACAGGCATCTGCAACCGGCTGAACGACGACGAGCTGGCTGGCGTGATTGGTCACGAGCTGACACATATCCGCAACCGCGACACACGTCTGCTCATCATCAGCATCATCTTCGTGGGCATCATGAGCACAGTGCTCAGTCTGGCAGTCCGCATGCTTTGGAACACCTTCATCTACGGAGGAGGGAATCGCCGCACGAGTAAAGACGGAAAGAACGGAGGCACGGTGATTGCTGTCATCCTGGTCGCCATCGTGCTGGCTGCGATAGGTTACTTCTTCACGCTGCTGACAAGGTTTGCCATCAGCCGCAAGCGCGAGTACATGGCCGATGCAGGCGGTGCTGAGCTTTGTGGCAACCCGTTGGCCCTGGCTTCGGCTCTGCGCAAGATCAGCGGCGACCCGGGACTCGGAAACGTTGACCGCGAGGACGTAGCACAGCTCTTCATCGTGAAGCCCGTCGCCTTCAAGAGCGAGTTCACGAACATGATGAGCCGCCTCTTCAGCACGCACCCAAGCATAGAAAGCCGCATCGCATACTTGGAGCAATTCTAAGTTTCTGCTGAATTAGGAGCCAACGCTTCCAAGCGTTGGGAAAATATACTGACCATTGAGAATAAGCTGACGCTTGAAAGCGTCAGCTTTTATTATTTCCGGCTGTTGCTGTAGGCAATCATCTCCAGCACTTCGCAGACGTAGGCCGACTCCTCCTGCCATTTCTTTGGCTTGTAGGTGAAGGCGTAGTGCTTGCCGTCCTCCATCGTCAACTCTATGGTGAGGGGTTGCTGGCTCTCGAACAACCGCTTGTAAACTTCGTTCGGGCAGTCGATGTGGACGCGTGTGTTGAAGCGGGAGCCGCTGCGCTCCTGGAAGAAGAGTTCGTACTGCGTGGTGGAGAAGCTTGCATCGGGCGATGAGAGGGCGATGCTCTTCACGCGCCCCTGCGGCGAGGTCAGCGTCATGTTGATGGTCGTGGAGTCGCGATACGTGAGCAGCGTCATATCGTACTGCAGCTTGCTTCCGGCCTTCCCCTTCAACTTGTATGGCATGAAGAAATACATCTTGCCGAGGGGAAGTACCCTCACGTCGTATCGCTCCCCGCCGAATGCCGCCAGGCTGCATGCCATCAGGAGCAGGAGGAGAAGCTTTCTGGCTGATTGTCTCATATATTATATATATAATGTATAGCCCTAATGAAACAAGTGTGGGATGCACCAGAGGAGGCACATCCCACATGATTCGTCAATTCATGAACGAAATATTATTCGCCATAAACGCGAGTGGTGGTCTTTGTGTAGAGATAGCCACAAATGTTGAACTTCTCAACGTCAACGTGAGAAATCTTCTTGATGCCACCATTCTTAGCAGCTGCGTCGATGCCGTGGTCGCCCTTGAAGGGGAAGAGACCGAGGATGCGGGTTTCAGTAGCTGTACCGCACTTTGCACCTACGTTGTTGGAAGTTGCAGCCAGGGGAACTACGCTTGAACAACTTGCTACAGACATCATACCGCATACCAATGCAGCCAGATAGAAGAACTTTTTCATAATGTTTTAGTTACGTCGTCTCAAGTTAGTATTTACAGCCATGCATACTGAGACGTTTCCATGCAGGCTGTGCTTAAAGTTTTTTTGTTTATCGACTGCAAATATACATCATTTTTAACATTTAATGCACGATAAGGCGTTAAATGATGTTAACACGGCACATTTTCGCTCACCTTTTTGTACCTTTGCACCCGAAAAAGGCTCTCTGCCCCCTTTAGGGCGGCACTTTAACGCTGAAACATGAACATTAAAACCTGAACATAACAGTTTAGAATCTGAACTAAAGCCGTTTTGAATTTTGAATTTAACAATTTTGAATTAAACAAATATATGTTGAACTTTGTAGAAGAACTGAAATGGAGAGGCATGATCCACCAGATGATGCCCGGCACAGAAGAATTACTTATGAAGGAACAGGTATCGGCCTATGTGGGCATTGACCCGACAGCCGACAGCCTGCACATCGGCCACCTCTGCGGCGTCATGATGCTGCGCCATCTGCAACGCTGCGGCCACAAACCCATTGCACTCGTCGGCGGAGCAACCGGCATGATTGGCGACCCCAGCGGAAAGAGCCAGGAGCGCAATCTGCTGAACGAGGAGACGTTGCGTCACAACGTGGAGTGCATCAAGAAGCAGCTCGCCCACGAGAGCGACGCGCCCAACCGCGCCGAGCTGGTCAACAACTACGACTGGATGAAGGACTTCACCTTCCTCGACTTCGCCCGCGACATCGGCAAGTGCATCACCGTCAACTACATGATGGCGAAGGACAGCGTGAAGCGTCGCCTCAACGGTGAGTTCCAGGACGGCATGTCGTTCACCGAGTTCACCTACCAGCTCCTGCAGGGCTACGATTTCCTGCACCTCTATCAGACGAAGAACTGCAAACTGCAGATGGGCGGCAGCGACCAGTGGGGCAACATCACCACCGGCACAGAGCTCATCCGCCGCAAGCTCGGTGGCGACAACGAAGCCTTTGCCCTCACCTGTCCCCTCATCACGAAGGCCGACGGCAAGAAGTTTGGCAAGACAGAGAAGGGCAACATCTGGCTCGACCGCAACCGCACCACGCCCTACGCCTTCTACCAGTTCTGGCTCAACGTGGCCGATGAAGACGCAGAGCGCTACATCAAGATATTCACCTCTTTGGACAAGCCCACCATCGACGCCCTCATCGAGGAGCACCGCAAAGACCCGGGCCTGCGCGTCCTGCAGAAGAAGCTGGCAGAGGAGCTGACCGTCATGGTGCACAGCCGCGAGGACTACGAACAGGCTCTCGAAGCCAGTGGCATCCTCTTCGGCAAGAGCACCAAGGAGAGCCTCGTCAAGCTCGACGAACAGACGCTGCTCGACGTCTTCAGCGGCGTGCCGCAGTTCGAGATAAGCCTCGACCTGCTCAAGGGCGAAGGCACGAAGGCTGTCGACCTCTTCGCCGAGCACACCCAATGCTTCCCCAGCAAGGGCGAGATGCGTAAGCTCACACAAGGCGGCGGCGTCAGCCTGAACAAGGAAAAGCTGCAGAGCTTCGACCAGATGGTGACCGAGGCCGACCTGCTCGACGGCAAGTACCTCCTCGTCCAGCAAGGCAAGAAGAAATACTTTTTATTAAAGGTGAAAAAGTGAAAAGGTGAAAAGGTAAAAAAGTGAAAAGCGAAGGGTGAAAAGTGAAGAATCAAAGTAACAATAATCCGCATGTTTAACAAAAAACCATAGGAAAGCAAATAATTTTTCACTTTTCACTTTTCACTTTTCACTTTTTGTTGTATCTTTGCAGCCGCAAACGCGAAAACGTTTGATTTTGGATTGGGCTATGGTGTAATGGTAGCACAAGAGGTTTTGGTTCTCTTAGTCTTGGTTCGAACCCAGGTAGTCCAACGATTCGATTAAGCGAGAGCAGTATCAAGCTTGTTTGAATATTGCCGAGCAAGAGAATTGTCGAAGAAAACGAAGTTTTATTCAACATAGAGAAACGCGATACACAAAATGTGTCGCGTTTCTCTATTAGGAATTATTGCTGTCCGACAAATAAACACCGTAGGAACGACAGACTATAGGCGGAATCTGAGTCCCCCGCGAAGAGGATACGATATTTCTAGAGTGCCCTCACCAGGTCATAAAAGATGTTCAAGATTCTATCTCGTTTCTTTCCAGTATTGGACGACATTGTGCCAACTGCTATATCATTACCAAACATTTTGGAATTATTGAATTATTGACATTACCTTCTTCATCGTCTCGTTTCATTTGTCTTTTTGCCAAAGATA
>CACXLY010000073.1 GCA_902768605.1 uncultured Bacteroidales bacterium | reverse complement strand
GGGCGACAGAGACATAAGCGATTTGTTATTAAACAAGTTACATATTCTGTCGCCCCTTCGGGGCTTATTATTGTCAGGCTAACCTGTCCCGGGGGTTAAAACCCCCGTCTGTGGTCTTTCGCACCTCCGGTGCTTTTTACCGGACACCAATAGTTTTGTTTTGTTTATCCTAAGGACTTGATGGTTGCTTCGAGAGCAGCAATCTTGCTCTGTGCGTCGGCAAGCTTCTTGCGTTCCAGCTCAACGACCTGAGCGGGAGCGTTTTGTACGAAGCGCTCATTCTGCAGTTTCTTCTCGATGCCTGCCATGAAGCCTTGCAGACGCTTGATTTCCGTCTCGGCCTTCTCGCGCTCAGCATCTGCATCAATCAGGTTGCCGATGGGCACGGCGTATTCGTCGGTACCTACAAGGAAGGCCTGCGTGCCTTCGCTCTTCTCGCTGGTCTGCTCAATCTTGTCGAGTCCTGCAAGCTTCTCGATGATGGCAGCAAGTGCGGGAATGCTGGTCACGCCATCCTTTGCTTTGCCAATCACTTGCAAGGTCAGCGGTTCGCGAGGCGAGATGTTCTTGCTCTGTCGAACGGCACGAACACCGCTGACAACTTGCTTCATCTCCTCGACCTTCTGGGTGAGCGCAGTATCTTCCTCTGTCGGAGCAGCTGCCTTGAAGACGGAAACCATCAGCGATTCGCCGTCCTTGCGCTCGGCTATGTGCTGCCAAAGTTCCTCCGTGATGAAGGGCATGAAGGGATGGATGATGTGGAGCAGCTGGTCGAAGATGTTGAGCGTAGCTTCAAGTGTCTTGGCATCTATGGGCGTTTGATAGGCTGGCTTAATCATTTCGAGGTACCAACCGCTGAACTCGTCGGTGAAGAGCTTGAAGGCGGCCATCAGAGCCTCGTTCAGGCGGTACTTGCTGTAGAGGTCGTTTATCTCGGCGTATGTGGCATTTAGCTTTGCCTGCATCCATGCGATAGACGTCTTATTGGATTCAGACTGAGCAAGTTCTGTGTTGACTTCCCAGCCCTTTATCAGTCGGAAGGCGTTCCAAATCTTATTGCAGAAAGCAGCGCCTTGCTGGCAGAGCTGTTCGTCGAAGAGAATGTCGTTGCCTGCAGGTGCGGCGAGCATCATGCCCATGCGCACGCCGTCGGCTCCGTAGTCTTCAATAAGCTTGAGCGGGTCGGGCGAGTTGCCGAGGCTCTTGCTCATCTTGCGGCCAAGCTTGTCGCGCACGATGCCTGTGAAATAGACATTGCGGAAGGGGATGTCGCCCATGTATTCCTCGCCAGCCATTATCATGCGGGCCACCCAGAAGAAGATGATGTCGGGGCCTGTCACGAGGTCGCTGGTGGGATAGTAGTAGCTAATCTCTTCGTTGCCGGGGTTGTTGATGCCGTCGAAGAGCGAGATGGGCCAGAGCCAAGAGGAGAACCATGTGTCGAGAGCATCCTCGTCGCGATGAAGCATGTCCAAAGTGATGTCCTTGCCGTACTTCTCCTGAGCTTTTACCAGAGCCTCTTCCTTCGTTAAAGCGACAACGAAACGCTCTTCCTCATTATCACCCTCTTCTTTGGAGAGGGCAGGGGTGAGGCTGATGAAGTAAGCGGGAATGCGATGTCCCCACCAGAGCTGACGGCTGATGCACCAGTCCTGAATGTTCTCGAGCCAGTTGCGATAGGTCGTGACGTATTTCGTCGGGTGGAACTTCAGTTTGCCTTCGAGCACGGGAGGCAGAGCGATGTCGGCCATGTGCTTCATCGAGAGGAACCACTGCTTGCAGAGTCGCGGCTCGACGGCTGTGTCCTGATTGCGCTCAGAGTAGCCCACCTTGTTCTCGTAGTCCTCGACCTTTTCGAGCAAGCCAGCAGCATCGAGGTCCTTGACGATTTGCTTGCGGCAAGCCATGCGGTCCATGCCCACATAAAGCGGCGATTGCTCGGAGATGGTGCCGTCGGGATTGAAGATGTCGATGGTTTCGAGGTTGTGCGTCTTGCCGAGCTGGTAGTCGTTCACGTCGTGGGCAGGCGTCACCTTCAAGCAACCGGTACCGAACTCGATGTCAACATAGCGGTCCTCGATGACGGGAATAACGCGACCCACCAAAGGCACAATAACTTTGTGCCCGCGCAGCCATTGGTTCTTCGGGTCTTTGGGATTGATGCACATCGCTGTGTCGCCCATGATGGTCTCGGGGCGAGTGGTGGCAACAACGGCATAGTAGCCCTTCTCGTCCTTGTGAAGAATCTCTCCTTCCTCACCTGTTGGAACGACAGGGTTCACGTCGGCATCAGCCACATAATACTTCAGATAATACAGCTTCGACTTCTCGTCGCGATAGATAACTTCTTCTGTAGAGAGCACCGTCTGAGCCTTTGGGTCCCAGTTGACCATGCGAAGGCCGCGATAGATGAGGCCTTTGTCGTAGAGGTCGCAGAAGACTTTGAGCACGCTCTCGCTGCGCTTCTCGTCCATCGTGAAAGCCGTGCGGTCCCAGTCGCAGCTTGCGCCGAGCTTGCGAAGTTGCTTGAGGATGATGCCGCCGTGCTCTTCGGTCCAAGCCCACGCGTGCTTGAGGAACTCCTCTCGTGTGAGGTCGCGCTTCTTGATGCCTTGCTCGGCCAGCCGGTTCACCACCTTTGCCTCCGTAGCAATAGAGGCGTGGTCGGTTCCAGGCACCCAGCAGGCATTCTTGCCGTCAAGGCGAGCCTTACGAATCAAGATGTCCTGAATCGTGTTGTTGAGCATGTGACCCATGTGGAGCACACCCGTCACGTTTGGCGGCGGAATGACAATGGTATAGGGTTCACGGCTGTCGGGTTTGCTTGCAAAGAGCTTATGCTTTGTCCAATACTCGTACCACTTTGCCTCGACTTCTGCGGGGCTGTATTTAGATGCTAATTCCATATTAATATATTAGTTTATGAATTCAATCAGATATGTAACGAAAACGTAGAGCCAATGAGTGATGATGCCAGCCGACAAGCCTGCAATGAAGGTGCAGGTGAACGAGCGGGAGATGAAATGCCGGTAGCCGAGCGAGTCGAGCGTGGCGGCATCGGCGCTGAGGAAACCGCTCCAGCACATACCCATTGCGGTGAAGACGGCAATAGCATTGCTGTCGATGATGCCTTTGCTCATCATCTCAGGAACGAGACCAAGCGCAGCGCCCACCGTTCCGAGTGCTGTAATGGGGAAAGCGACGAGTTCGCTCGCGTTGAAGCCAAAGAGCCAATGGAGGACGAAGCCAGCTTTGCCAGCTAGGAACGGCAGCAGTTCTGTGCCTTGATAGGCTTCTCCCGTGTAAGTTCCTGTTTCGGGGTCGGAGCCGAAAGTGAGCGTCATGACGAGCGTGGAGATGATAAGCACGCCGGGAATAATGGCAAGACCAACCTCCACGCCACTCTTGCCGCCATCGAGCAAAGCATCGAGCACGCGGACAAAAAGCGTTTGCCTGGGGTCGTCGGGATGCGTCTCGTAGGGAGTGCGTTTCAGTTGTCCATCGACCATTGTCCATTGCCCATCCTCTTCTATGACGTCTTCATCCTTGTATTGCGGGCACTCCTTGAGGATGAGCCGCTGCATGAGTCTTGTAGAAATGATGCTGCCGATGATGGCTCCTACAAGGCCATAAAGGGGTTCGGTATAGAAGCCGTGTCCCATCATGAAGATGATGACGAGCAAGCCCATTGCATAGCTGCCAGCAAAGTTCACGAGGCTGATGTGCTGGTAGCGCTTGAAGTAACGGGCAAACAAAGGATTCTTCGCGACAGAAATGATGGCGGGCTTGTCGCTGAGGAACGTCATCAAGGCTCCTGCGGAAGAGACGCCGGGCAGATTGAACATCGGGCGCAGCACAGGCTTGAGCATCTTTTGCAGCAAATCGACAACGCCAAAGACGCTGAAGATGCGACTCAATGCTCCCGTCAGCACGCACATGGCCATCAGATAGAAAACCGTGTTGAGCAAGAGGTCGTGTGCCGTCCGCATTATCGTGTTGAGCATATTCGTGAAGCCCATCACGGAGGACAGATAGCCGAAGAGCGCAACGATGACTATCAGGCAGGGAATGCCGCGGGGAACCGATTTCATTTACTATTTGACAATTTACTATTTACGATTTGTTTACCCCAAGGGTAGAGCGTTAGAATATCTTGCCGCAAAGGCGGAAGTTCATGACGGGATAGAACTTAAACTTCGTGATGATTCTCATTGCTTCATCTCCATCGCCGTCGAGGTCGGTATCGTTGACTTTGATGTCGTTGCAATAGACAGTAGGGCTTCCCCAGAAGACGCAGCCGATATCGAACTTGAAGCCAATGCGTCTCTTCGGTACGCCCCGACCGATGCCTATGCCTAAATAGGGTTTCGCGAGGTTGACCTTGAGCTTGCCGTTGATGTAGCCTTCCCGATCGGGCTCAAGCAGATAGTCGCCCAGGGCGATGCCAATCTTGTCGTCGGGAAACATGGCATTGTATTCGGCAACGGCAAGAAGCGGCTCCTTGTTGCTTATTCCCATTATATCTTGAGGACCGATGTAAACGCCGGCGGTAATGTGAAAACTTGACAGGAAGGGAATGGGCATGACGTTGACGAGCAGTTTGCCGTTCTTCATCAAGGTTTGCCCTCTCAACGGGATTTTGTAGTCGATGCCGGGAAAGACTCTGCTTATGCCGACAGATGTGTTGAACCCTACTTTTGGAAGCATGGAGAAACCAGCCTGCACATCGACGAAAGGAGTAATGGGCATGCTGACGTCCACGCCCCAACCCATCGTGCCGACCTCAGCTCCTATGGAAAGATGGTTGAGGATGCGAGGGTCTGTTTGCGCATTTGCCGTGGAGAACACCAGGAATGCTGCCACAAGGGCAAGGAATGACTTTTTCATGATGTTTGTAAGTTAAGGTTAATGTCTTTCACCTTTTTCACCTTTTCACTTTTTCACCTTTTCATCTTTTCTCAGTCGTTAATCTCGAAGTAGTTCTCGAGGATATTTTGCGCTTGCTTCTCTTTGTTGTCGATGTCGTGTATGACTTTGCCGTGTTCGAGAAGCACAATGCGTTCGCTGATGTCGACGGTATGTTGCAGGTTGTGGCTGCTGACGAGAATCGTTGCTCCCGTTTCCTCGTTGTACTTCTTCAGCAGATGCTTGATGGCATTTTGGCTGCTGGGGTCGAGGAAGTTGAATGGTTCGTCGAGGATGAGCACTTGCGGGCGGAGCAACATTGCCGCCATGATGCCAACCTTCTGCTTGTTGCCGGCACTGAGCGTTCGGATGAGTTTCTTCTGCCCGGCCAGCTCGTCGGCCATGAAGTGCTGGTGCTGCGCAAGGAACTCCTGCAGCTGTTCGTCGCTGGTATCGGTGAGGCGGGCAATGAACTGGAAGTACTCGTCGGGTGTCAGGTAGTCGATGAGGAAGCTCTCGTCGACGAAAGCACCTGTCCAGTCCTTCCAAGCTTCTGTCTCGGCAACGTTGACATCAACATTACCCCCCCTCATGTGAACGGTTCCTGTATCAGCTTTGATGAGGTCGAGGATAAGGCGGAAGAGCGTACTCTTGCCCGCACCGTTGTTGCCGACAAGTCCCAGCAGTTCGCCGCTATGGATAGTTAACTCGGGTATATCGACGGCAACCTTTTCGCCGAATGTCTTTTTGAGATTGTTGATTATAATTTCCATAACTATGAATTATGAATTATGAATTATGAATTTCTTGAGGCGCGGAAGCCTTCCATGTTCTTATAGCGACGGGCCATGAAGCGGGAATAGACATTCCGAAGCCAATACTGATGTGTAGCGATACCAATGATGCCGAGCGCAGCGAGGAAGAGATATCCCCAAGGCTCGCCGAGCAAAGCCGTTGCAGCCTTCTCCAAGCCAATCGGCAGGAAGAGGATAACCATGCTGACAATCTGCTGAGCCGTGTTGCCCTGTTTGCTTGTTATCTTTGTGTTCATGGGCAAGGTGTTGTTGTTATAAACCGCCATTTGGAAGAGGAGCGGGTAGAGCACGCCTGCCGTGAAGAAGAGGTATCCGATGTTCATCCAGACGGACATCTTGCCGATTATCATCAAGGGCGACAGGATGATGGGCGGGATGAGGAGCAGCAGGGTGTTGAAGTAGTACTTGGCGGTGAGCAGTTGCAGGATGCTTTCGCGGCGGCTCATCAGGCCGTCGATGTAGTTGCCCTCGTAGCACATAATCGTCACGAGCGTCATCATGCCAAGGATGATGTAGTTGTAGAGACAGATGAACGAGCGCATGAAGCTGTTGTCATAGACATCGCTGAAGTACATGATGACGCTGAACATCACCATCAGTCCAATACCGACAAGGAAGCTCATCCTCACCGTCTTGTTGCGCATGCGTTGCTTTATCTCGAGTTTGAAGTATTCGCCGAGCTTGCCGTATCTGTTCAGGAAGTTAAACTGCGTGGCGTGCTTGATTTCCTTCTCCTCCTTCTTGCCGACTTCGTCATAAACCATGCCCATCTGCAGCTTGTAGTTTGCCCAGTAGAGGAGGGCAATAATACAGCCAACCAAGAGGAATGGCCACAACTTCCATTGCAGGAAGTCGTACATAAAGAGGGTGCATGGCATGTCGAGCGGGTTCTTGTCGGGAATGAGCATGACGGCCAGCAAGGCACCATGAATGGCGGCGGGAAGGAGCGTCCATGCCAAGTGCTTCAGGATAAGGGCTCGGCAGAAGAGATAGGCAAAGCCGTTGGCAATCAAAAGCAGCCACCAGCCCAGCAGCCAGCCGATGCACGCTCCCCATCCAAGAGGAACTGCTATCGCGATAAGAGCGAAGGGAACGAGCAGGAAGCCCCAATAGAGGTTACCCCATGCAAAGCCGGAACGTGTGAGATAGACGTTCATCAGGAAGCTGCGGCGAATGGGCAGCAGGGAATAAGGCTGCATGTTTTGCGCAGGCGTCTCTTGCAGGCCGAAGCGGAACCAGAAGTCGCAAATCAGCAGATAGAGCATTCCGCCGTCGAAGACGTGGAAAGCGGCGACGCCGTTGTAGCTGCCTTTCATGCCGACAGCCATCACTACACCCATGAAGAGGAGGATAGCTGCATAGTAGAGCCACATGAAGGCCATGAGGAACTTCATGAAGCGGTTCTTGTCGAGCATCGGATGCCGTTTCGTTTTCAGGTCGGCATTCTTCGCTATCAGTTTGTAGAGCTTATATGAATTCATAATTCATGAGTTCTCCTTGAGGAGAGTTAGTTAGAGGATGCCAGATACTTTTCTGCTTCCATGGCTGCTTTGGCTCCGCTGCCTGCAGCGATGACGGCTTGCCTGTATTTCGAGTCGGCAACGTCGCCGGCGGCATAGACGCCTGGAATGTTTGTCCGCGGCGAGTCGCCTTCTGTCAGGATGAAGCCGTTCTCGTCGGTCTTGACCCAAGCGGCGAAGAGCTCGCTGTTTGGGTGATGTCCGATGGCGAGGAAGAAGCCGTCGATGGGGAGGTCGTATTGCCTTTCGTCGCTTTCGCCTCTTCTGTAAACGAGATGTGCGCCTTCCACGCCGTTTTCGCCATAAAGCCCGACGGTATTGGTCTCGAAGAGCACCTCAATCTTCTCGTTGCTGAAGACGCGTTCCTGCATTATCTTGCTGGCACGAAGGAAAGGCTTGCGGACGATGAGATAGACTTTCGAAGCGAGTCCGGCCAGATAGGATGCTTCTTCGCAAGCTGTATCGCCGCCTCCAACCACGGCCACCACTTTCTTGCGGTAGAAGAAGCCGTCGCAAGTGGCACAGGCGCTAACGCCTCGGCCCATATATTTCTGTTCGTCGCTCAGGCCGAGATACTTGGCGCTTGCTCCGGTGGCGATGATGAGGCTGTCTGCTGTCCATTCGCTCCCGTCGTCGAGGGTGACATGGAAGGGACGAACATCGAGGTCAACCTTTGTGACTGCATTGGGCAGCATCTGCGTGCCGAAGCGTTCTGCCTGCCGGCGCATGTTGTCCATCAGCTCGTTGGCATCGACGCCTTCGGGCCAGCCGGGGAAGTTCTCTATTTCTGTCGTGATGGTGAGTTGTCCGCCCGGTTGGAATCCTTCAATGAGGGTGGGAGAGAGATTGGCCCGGCCTGCATAGATGCCGGCGGTGTAGCCTGCAGGGCCGCTACCGATTATAAGAAGTCTTGTATAGTTCATAGTTCATAATTCATAGTTCATAATTCACAATTCATAATTCATAATTCAGCGCGGTAGCAAATTCTTCATTCTTTTCAATTATCTCATATCGTTCTTCAGGACGTTTGGATAGTCTTTTTCCGGGAAGGTGAAGAATTCGTCGTTGAGCTGCAGGTTGCCCTTGAAGCTGAGGATGCTGACGCGCTGCCAGTCGTTGTCTTCGCGGACTCGGATGCAGAGGGGCTGGTAGTCGCTCTTGCGGATGTCGACATATACTTCCTTGACGTCCATCTTGGCGTAGCGGGCACGCAGATAGACTTCATAGACCGCTTCGCCTCGGAGGACGGTTTCCTTGACGGTCATCTTGAAGCCTTTCTTGTAGATGTTCATGAAGGTATAGGGGTTCATCGAGGCCATCTCCTTTTTGGAGGGTTCGTCGATGTTTACCTCGTTTGCTTCGGTGACGTAGCACCAGCGCGTCTTGCCGTTGTACCAGGTGGAGACGTCGTCCGTGATGAGCTTCAGCTTGCTTTCCTGCAGCCACATCGTACCTGTGGAGGAAGCCTTCTCGGTTGCTCCTGCAAAGATGCCGGCCTTGTATTCAATCTTGATGTTTCCTGCCTTGCGAATGCGGTCGGCTGTAATGTCGAGCACCTTCATGGCATCCTGAGCCATTAAAAGGTGAAAAGGTGAAAAGGTGAAAATGTAAATAAAAAGCAGGAATGCTATGCGGTTCATAATCATAATCTTTGGCTTTTTCATTTCTGTATTGTTCAATTTGTTCTAATAACTATCTTTTTCAACCTTTCACTTTTTCACCTTTTCATCTCAGGTTGTCCATAATCATCATCAGCTGTTCTTCGCTGACGCACAGCACTTCGCGGGGCTTGCTGCCTTTCGCGGGACCTACGATGCCTGCCTTCTCGAGCTGGTCCATCAGGCGGCCTGCACGGTTGTAGCCGATGGCGAACTTGCGCTGAATCATGCTCGTGCTGCCGTTTTGCTCGCTGACTATCATGCGTGCTGCATCCTCGAACATCGGGTCGAGATGCGTCATATCGACATCGCCCAGACCGCTGTCCTCGTCGCCTTCGAGAGGAACTTCCGGCAAGAGGTAGGGAGAGGTGTAGCTTTGCTGCTTTGCGATGTAGTGTACGATGTCCTCCAGCTCGTTCGTGTCGATGAAGGCGCATTGGATTCGCACGGGCTCGGAGCCTGTCATCAGGAGCATGTCGCCCTTGCCGACGAGCTGATTGGCACCGGTTCGGTCGAGGATGGTCTTGCTGTCCACGCCCGTCGTCACCTTGAATGCCATGCGTGCAGGGAAGTTTGCCTTGATGGTGCCGGTGATGATGTTGGCTGTCGGGCGCTGCGTCGCGATAATCATGTGTATGCCGACGGCGCGTGCCAGCTGGGCGATGCGTGCGATGGGCAGCTCTATCTCCTTGCCCGCCGTCATGATGAGGTCGCCATACTCGTCGATTACCACCACGATATAGGGCATATATCTGTGCCCGTTGTTGGGGTTGAGCTGGCGTTCGCGGAACTTCTCGTTGTACTCCTTGACGTTTCTGGCATGAGCTTTCTTGAGGAGGTCGTAGCGTTGGTCCATCTCGATGCAGAGGCTCTTGAGGGTCTGAATGACCTTGTTGACGTCGGTGATGATGGGTTCTTCCACGTCTTCGTTGCCTTCCACCTGCGCGAGGAAGTGGTTGACGATTGGGGCGTAGAGGCTGAATTCCACCTTCTTCGGGTCTATCATGACGAGCTTCAACTCGGCCGGATGCTTCTTGTAGAGTAGGGAAGTGATGATGACGTTCAGGCCGACGGACTTGCCTTGACCCGTCGCACCGGCCACGAGCAGGTGGGGCATCTTGGCGAGGTCGGCGATGAAGACTTCGTTGGTAATCGTCTTGCCGAGCGCGATGGGCAGTTCGTAATCCGTCTCCTGAAACTTGCGGCTGTTCAGGATGCTCTCCATCGAAACCATCTGGGGCTTTTGGTTCGGCACCTCGATGCCGATGGTTCCCTTGCCGGGAATGGGCGCTATGATGCGGATGCCGAGGGCACTGAGGCTCAGGGCGATGTCGTCCTCGAGGTTGCGGATTGTGCTGATGCGGATGCCCGGTGCGGGCGTTATTTCGTAGAGCGTGATGGTGGGGCCGATGGTGGCTTTCGTGTTGTCGAGAATCTCCACGCGGAAGTTGCTCAGCACCGTCTTGATGCGGTTCTTGTTGTTGCGCTGCTCCTCCATGTCGATGGCGTTCGATGTGGTGTCGTAGTGGGTGAGCAGGTCGATGGTGGGATATTTGTAGTTCTCGAGGTCGAGTTTCGGGTCGTACGGCTCGAGCGACCTGCCTTCGCTCAGGTCGGCTTTCTCGGGGTCATGCCCCACGACAACAGTTATGTCGTCGGAATTCTCTTGCTCCTCGAGACCTTTCAGCGGCGCCAGCGGGTCGTCCTCGAACTTTATGGTTGTGGCGGTTTGAGAAGCTTCGTCGCTGAAGGGCGTGTGCGGCTCTTCGTCGTCTTCTGCTTCGATGGGCTCTTCGTCCTCGCTGTCGGGCATCAGGGGAGTGAATTCTTCTTGTCCGTTGTCCGTTGTCGCTTGTCGGTTGTCTTCCAGTCCGTTGTCCTCCAGTTCGTCGTCTGTTGCCTGCTGCTGTCTGTTGCCTCTGATGACTTTGTGCCGTATCCAAGTGATGGTTTCGTCGCTGAGATAGAAGAGATAGAGCAGGGCAGAGAGGATGAAGATGAGCAGCGTGCCCAAGCCTCCCACTTTCGTCTGCATGAAGTTCAGCTCGTTCTGACCAATCATGCCGCCCCAAATGATGTAAGTGTTCTGGGCGCCGGGGAAATACCGGACTATATATGCGGCGAAGGCGGAAGCCCAAGCCATGACAATCATGCAGTTGATGAACCACAGATGCAGCCTCACCTTTGCTACGCCCATGATGCGGATGCACGTGGCAAGCATGAGGATGGGGATGAGGATGCTCGACACGCCGAACGTGTTGTCCATCAGCCAATGCGCCACCTCATAGCCCCAGCGGCCAAGCCAATTGGCTGCGGTGTAGGAATCGCTCGAGATGTACTTCTGGTCCTCTGCGCCCGTGAATACGTGGGAGACAAGGGCGATGAGGATGGCTAAAGAGAGGATGGCGAGAACGGCTCCCCAGACGAAACGGAGATTGTCTTTGTGCTCACCGCGTTTCTTGGGGTCAACATCCTCGTTGTCCTTGATGTTCGAGCGGAACCAGTTGAACGAACGAATCCACGAGGACTGCTCTTTCTTCTTGCGCTTCGTGGTCGTCTTGCCCGCAGGTTTGTATTGTCTTACGCTTTTCTTTGCGTCCATGTTATTCTTGTATTCCCTTTAACTTGCCTCTGACTTCTCTCTTGCTTTACGCTAATTTCGGGCGCAAAATTACGAAAAAAACAGGAAAATACGAAGCGGAATAAAGATTAATTTACGCTAATTACAAAATCTTAACTTGACTGGCTGGCAAAACGCGCTTGTAAATCCCGAACAGCTTTCATGCGACATCAGGTTTTGTATCAATAAGTCAAAGATTTCGGGGGTGAGTAGGATGCGCCGCTGCGTGTCCTTACTGTATATGTTGTATGCCGCAAAGGGCGTTGAATGCTGTCGCGAAGTGCAATATGACGTGTCGTGAAGGCGGATTTGACGTGTCATGTGGCAGCTGTCGACGTGTCGAATTGCATCTTCGGCATGGAGTCCTTTCGAATTCCACTACAAAGGTACGACATTTTGAAATGCCGCTGATGCTCTTTGGTAGTCTTTGGCGGTCTTTGATGATTATTGGTGATTATTGATGCTTATTGATGGTTAT
>CACXLY010000072.1 GCA_902768605.1 uncultured Bacteroidales bacterium | reverse complement strand
CCCTTCGGGGCTTATTATTGTCAGGCTAACCTGTCCCGGGGGTTAACACCCCCGTCTGTGTTCTTTCGCACCTTCGGTGCTTTTCCCCGGACAGCAATATTTTTATTTATTGCACTACAATCTTCCTGACGATAGAGGCGCCGTTGCGGAGGATGATGTGCGCGATGACGGGCTGGCCTGCGGGCAAATCATAACCGATGCGGCGGCCTTGCAGGTCGTAGTAATAGACCGCTGCGATGTCGTCGCTGAGCGAAGAGGCCTCCTCACCTGGTTGCACAAGCGGTTCGACGTCTATCTCGTCGATGCCTGTCGCTATTCCGTCGGGCGTGGTCTGCTCGATCAAGGCCTCGCAGAGCTGTGTCGAGGGCGTGAGATAGTAGTTGTCGAGCAGTTCGAAACGAACAGAATTGGTGCCGGAAGAGGTGATGGGATTCCCCGCGGCATTGAAGCCAAGGTATCTGGAGCCTTCGCGCATGTTGAGCTTGCCGTTCGAGAAATTGAAGGTCAACTTGTGCGGCACAGTAGATGCCTTTATCTTGGAGCCGATGTTGAGCCATAAGCCAGTACCGAGGTTATAGAGGCAATAGTATGTCTGGTCGTCGTGACGCAGGACAATCCAGTGGTTGTTGGGGTCTGTGACGTCGGCTTCTGCCTGCGGGATGCTGACTACCTCGTGGTCGCGCATGGCAAGGATGTTTTCGCCGTTGCCAATCATATAGGCACGGAAAGAGCAGATGTGCTCGGCCTTGACGGTGTTGCCGTAGCGGAGTATCGGGTTGTTCTCCGCCATGTTGAGCAGCGCAAGACGCATTTGCGCGAAGGAGTAATCGGTCTCCGCAAGCTCGCGGATGGGCGCCATTGCCTCGTAGGTATAGCCCTCGAAGCGGTTGGTCTTGGCGATGAGTTCCTCGACGAAAGGCTTCAGAAGCTTAAGCGAGCCATGAGTCGAGATTTGTGTCTTCATCGAAGCTTTCGAGTCGGCGAGGTAGGCGGTCTGCAGGGTTGCGATGAGCGAGTCGAGGTTGATGCTCTCCACGCAGCTGTGGTCGTCCACGAGCGGCAGCGTGCTGGCTGAGTCCTTCGGCTGCCCATAGCCTCCCGCCTGCATGTAGAAAGCACGAGGCACATCACTTGCCCTGCCATGTCCGTAGTCCATTCGGCGGTGGCGGGTCGTTATCTCTCCATCGTTGATGAAGTTCTGGTAATCTGTCTGGCTGAAGAGGTCAACCTTGTTGACATAGTACCACTTGCCGCTGCCGACTGACCGCTGATAGTTGTTGCGGTAGTAGGCCCTGCGGAAGAGTTCGCCGCCCGTGTCTGCCCAGTTCTCGATGAAGGAGTACCAGGTGTTGTAGTAGTGCGACTCGCCGCTGTGGCGGATAGTGGCCATGTAGTGCCACTCGGGGTCGTCCATGTTCTTGTACCACGTCGAGAGCAGAGAGCAGGGATAGCGGATGATGTCCTCGTCGCCGTTCTCATCCTTCAACACGATGGTTCGCTCTTCCGGACGAGCGCAAGTCAGGAACTGCACCCACTGCCCGGGATCCCATTTGCCGTTATACACCATTGACTGGCAGCCCGTTCCTTCGTTGCCAAAGCGATTGATGGTCACGTCGTCGCCGTAAGCCAAGGCACCTGCCCTGAGGTGAGCCGCCAGGTCGGGAGTGATGTCCGTGTCGCCATTGTCCCAGATGGAAAAGAGGACGCGATGCTGATAAGTCGACGGAATCGTGTCGGTGTACTGACCGTTCTCGTTCCTCACCGTCTGTCCACACATCTGTATGCCCATGTAGCCGCCCGTGATGCCGAGCGTCATGAGATAGGTGTTGATGGTGGCATATTCCTTCGGCATCAGCACCTCCTGATAGCACCACTCGTAGGATTCGTTCTGCGGCGCGTTGGCTGCCGTGGAGTGCCCGAACCAGAGGTGCGTGGCAGGCGTTGGGAAGCCGCGCAGATGGGCATCGACGACGGGGTTGCTGCCATTGCGTTCGAACTCAAGGCGGTTGAGGCGGCTGATGCGCTGACTGCCCTGGGGCGCCTGTATCTCCACGCGATACCACGTGTCGGAGGGGAACTTCATCTTGGGGATAATCTCGAAGTTCGTGCTCTTGCTTTTCGTGCAAGCCTGCGTGAAACTGCTGTCGAGCAGCACCTCGTCGGTCTCGCAGTTCTTGACGCAGACGTTGAGCGTGATGTCGCCGGTCACCTTTGGCAGCAAGAGAGCAGTTGCGGAGACGGAGTCGCGAGGGATGCGGAGGCAATAGACGAGCTTGATGCGGTCGTCGCTCTCGAAGGTCGTAGCGCTTTCCGTCTTGCGGACACCAGCATAGCGCCCCTCTATCTCACGATAGTGGCAGTCGCCGTAGATGATGTCGGTGGCATGCAGCTGCAAGGCTCCGAGCATCAGCAAGAATGAAAGAACATGGTGTTTCATGGCTTTAAGGATATTTATTGTTGTCTGTAGTTGTCGAGCTGTTCGGCATTCAGCTTGCTGAGCAAGGTGGCGTGCTTCTCCACCTCGGCCTCTGCAAGGTTGACATAGACCTGCAGGCTCTTGCTGAAAAGCTCGGGAGCCTTCGCAGCGTTCTGCATGAGGAGGTGACACATGATGATGTCGGCAGCCATCTCGTAGAGGTGACGCGCGCAGAGGTCCAGCAGCTCCTGGTTCTCAGCTTCCTTCACGGCAGCCACGCAGGCGTTGAACTTCTCGGCCATACGGCAGACCCTCTCTATCTCTCCCTTAAAGGGCGAGAACATATTGTCCCCCTCGCCTTCGGACAGGGATGGGGTGAGGCTTTCGATGACTTGCGAGTAGAAGCCGTTCGTCACGTAGCGGATGGCGGCAACAGTCTGGAGCTGTGTCGTGCCTTCGTAGATGGAGGTGATACGGGCGTCGCGATAGATGCGCTGGCAAGCATATTCGAGCATGAAGCCCGAGCCGCCGTGAACCTGGATGCAGTCGTAGGCATTCTGGTTGGCATACTCGCTGTTCATGCCTTTTGCCAATGGTGTGAAGGCATCGGCCAGACGGCTGTAGCGCTTCATCTCGTCGCGCTCCTCGGGCGTAAGCTTGCGCTCGCGGCTGATGTCCTCCAGGGCCTTGTAGATATCCACATAGCGAGCCGTCTGATAAAGCAGAGCGCGTCCGGCATCGAGGCGTGCCTTGATGTCGCTGATCATCTCAGCCACTGCGGGGAACTCGATGATGGCCTTGCCGAACTGCTTGCGGTCGCGGGCATAGGCGATGGCTTCGTTGTAAGCAGCCTGCGAGAGGCCGACGCTCTGGGCGGCGATGCCGAGGCGGGCGCCGTTCATCAGCGACATTACATATTTAATAAGGCCGAGCTTGCGGTCGCCGCAGAGTTCGCACTTCGCGTTCTTATAAACAAGTTCACAGGTTGGCGAGCCATGGATGCCGAGTTTGTTCTCGATGCGGCGCACATCGACGCCTCCGTCGCGCTTGTCGTAGATGAACATCGAGAGGCCGCGGCCGTCGCGTGTGCCAGCTTCGGAGCGGGCGAGGACGAGATGGATGTCGCTGTCGCCGTTCGTAATGAAGCGCTTTGCGCCGTTCAGACGCCAGCACTGGTTCTCCTCGTCGAAGGTTGCCTTGAGCATGACGCTCTGCAGGTCGCTGCCTGCATCGGGCTCAGTCAGGTCCATCGACATCGTTTCGCCTTTGCAGACGCGGGGAATGTACTTCTGCCGCTGCTCCTCGTTGCCGAAGCAATAGAGCGTCTCGATGCAGTCCTGCAGGCTCCAGATGTTCTCGAAGCCGGCATCACCGGTCGAGACAATCTCGTTCGCAGCCGTATAGACGGTGACGGGGAGGTTCAGGCCACCGTAGCGGCGCGGCATCGTCATGCCGTTCATGCCTGCCTGCCTCATGGCCTCGAGGTTCTCGTAGGTCTTCGAGGCATAGCTTACGCGCCCCTTCTCGAGGTGAGGCCCTTCGGCATCGACAGCCTCGGCATTGGGAGCTATCACGTTGGCCGTGATGTCGCCCACGATGTCGAGCACCTTGTCGTACGTGTCCATCGCATCCGCGAAGTCCTGCGGCGCCTCGTCGTACTGGTCCTTATCCTCGTACTGACGTTCCTTGAGCTCAACAATGCGCTCCATCAAAGGACTGTTCTCCAGCTCGAACTGGATTTCTTTTATATCTTTATAGTAGTTCATATTCTTTTGTTTTTTGTAGACAGTAGTTAAGTAGTATACTACTTAACTACTGATACCTATTTACTATTCTGCTTATAATACTTAATCAGCTTAGGCACGACTTCTTCCACTGTGCCGTTGATAACGTAGTCGGCGATGGTGTTGATGGGGGCGTTCTCGTCCGAGTTGATGGAGATGATGATGCCCGACTCCTTCATGCCTGCCACGTGCTGGATGGCGCCGCTGATGCCGCAGGCGATATACACCTTCGGGCGAACGGTGACGCCTGTCTGACCGATCTGCAGGTCGTGGTCGGCAAAGCCTGCATCCACGGCAGCACGGCTCGCACCCACTTCTGCATGAAGCACCTTGGCCAGTTCGTAGAGCTGCTCGAAGCCTTCCTTCGAACCCATGCCGTAACCGCCGGCCACGATGATGGGAGCGCCCTTCAGGTTGTTCTTCGCTGCCTCCACGTGGCGGTCGAGCACCTTCGTGACGTACTCTGCCTCGGGCACGAACTTCGCCACATCTTCCACGATGACTTCGCCCTTGTAGTTCGGGTCGAGCACCTCAGCCTTCATCACACCGCTGCGCACCGTCGCCATCTGCGGACGGTTCTCGGGGTTGACGATGGTTGCCACGATGTTGCCGCCGAAGGCGGGACGTATCTGATAGAGTAGGTTCTCGTAGGTCTTGCCTGTCTTCTTGTCCTCGTGAGGACCAATCTCGAGGCTGGTGCAGTCGGCGGTGAGTCCGCTGTGCAGAGCCGACGAGACGCGCGGACCGAGGTCGCGACCCACGACATCTGCGCCCATCAGGCAAATCTGAGGCTTCTCCTGCTTGAAGAGGTTGACGAGGACTGCCGTGTGAGGCTTGCTCGTGTAGGGAGCGAGGCCTGGAGCATCGAAGAGGTGGAGCTTATCAACACCATAAGGAAGTATCTGGCTCTCCACTTTTCCCACTATTCCGCTGCCGGCAGCAACTGCCTCGAGCTGTACGCCAAGCGTGTTGGCCAGCTTGCGGCCCTTCGTCAGAAGTTCTTGCGACACTTCCTGTACCTGCGTACCTTCTATTTCACAATAAACAAAAACGTTGTTCATATTTTTTCCCTTTTTTGTAGTTAAGTAGTTAGGTAGTTATCGCGCTGTCGCGCTAAGTAGTTAAGCCAATACTTCTCTCGCTTGTGTCTTTGGCTGCCAAAACATTCGGCTTAACTACTTAACTACGTTTACTACTTAACTACTATCCTATTAGTCTTTCGTTCAACAATTCCTTAATTAAGCCGTTCACATCTTCGTCGCTGCCGGTTAGCACTTTGCTTTCCTTTGCCTTGAAGACGATGTTCTCCACTGCCTTCACCTTCGTTGGCGAACCCGCCAGGCCGCATTGCTGCAGGTCGGCATTCACGTCGGCACAGCTCAGCTGCCCGAGCTTCAAGTAAGGCTTCTTCTCGTACTCTGCTGCATAGGGCAGGTCGGCGAAGGTCGTCTCCGGAGCAAGCTCCATCGGAGCGAGGCAGCGCTTGTACTTCATCACGCGCTTCACGTTCCGGGGGCGACAGGGAGCGGCGCTTCCGTTGACGGTCAGCACGCATGGCAGAGGGCTCTCCACCGTCTCCACGCCGCCGTCGATGTGACGCTTGACAGTAATAAAGGACTTTAAGGTCCCTAAGGTCTCTAAGGTCTTTAAGGACTCTATCTCCTCCACATACGTTATTTGGTTCAGCCCCAGCTTCTCAGCCACCTGCGGTCCCACCTGAGCCGTATCGCCGTCGATAGCCTGGCGGCCACCGATGATGAGGTCCACGTTGGGGCAGACATGCTTGATGGCAGTGGCGAGGGCATAGCTCGTGGCGAGCGTATCAGCGCCCGCAAAGGCGCGGTCGGTGAGCAGATAGCCGCCATCGGCACCGCGGTACATGGCTTCGCGAATCACCTCGGCAGCACGGCCCGGGCCCATCGTGATGACGGTGACCGTCGTGCCGGGGAATTGGTCTTTCAGTCTCAGCGCCTGCTCGAGGGCGTTGAGGTCCTCGGGGTTGAAGATAGCAGGCAACGCGCTACGGTTGACGGTTCCCTCCGGCGTCATAGCGTCAGGGCCGACATTGCGCGTATCGGGTACTTGCTTGGCAAGTACGATGATGTTTAATTTCATGCTTTTATATATAAATATATAATGAGTATTTCACTTTTCGGGTGCAAAGGTACGAATAAGCGAGCGAAAAACCAAATTTATTTGAGTTTTTCCGAGCGCAGAAGTAGCTCAACGAAAAATATTCATAGACATTACATGGGACATTCATGACAATTATATGTTATTCAAGTTACGGGACTACTCAATGTTTTGTAGTTAAGTAGTTAAGTAGTCGTCCTTCGGACAGTAGTTCTTGCGCTCCGTAGGTGCTCAGGCGCAGGCGGAGAAGCCGAATGTATGGGAAGTAGCACTTTAGTGTACTTCCTTTGAATGTCAATCATTTGAAGCACTGCTTGTTTCTTTTGATGTTTCTAACGCGTAACTTTTTGTTTCGCACACGAAACAAAAAGTTACGCGTTGGTAACAAATCGTTTTTACAGGTCGTGAGATGTCATGAGTCTCGAACTATTTCGGGGCTCTCTTTTTATGTCCTTTCTTTTATCTCGTCTTTGCCTCTTCCCAGGGAAAGCTCAAATATTTTGCGCAGGGGACATTGTTATTTGTAATATATTTCATAACTTTGTACCCAGAAACGGACAAAAACTTAACATTAATAATTACTATCCAGACATGAAAAACTTCCTTTTCGCATTGCTCATGCTGCTGCCCATCGCGAAGATGCAGGCGGCTGTTGACCCTAACTTCTACATCTTCCTATGCTTCGGACAGTCGAACATGGAGGGCGCGGCACATCCCGAGGCGCAGGACATGAAAAGCCCTGGTCCGCGATTCCTGCTGATGCCTGCCGTGGACGACCCGCAGCGCGGACGCAAGATGGGCGAGTGGTGCGAGGCTGTGCCGCCGCTCTGCCGACCGAGCACAGGACTGACGCCTGCCGACTGGTTTGGCAGAACGCTGGTCGCTTCGCTGCCCGAGAACATCAGGATTGGCGTGATTCACGTGGCTGTAGGCGGCATCAAAATCGAGGGATTCATGCCGGACAAGATGGGCGACTACTTCAAGAACGAGGCTCCCGGCTGGATGAAAGGCATGCTGGAGGCATATGGGAACAATCCCTACGAACGGCTCGTCACGCTCGCCAAGAAGGCTCAGCAGGACGGCGTCATCAAGGGAATACTGATGCATCAGGGCGAGTCGAACACGGGCGACCCGGAGTGGGCCAAGAAGGTGCAGCAGGTCTATGATGCCCTTTGCAGCGACCTCAACCTGAAGCCCGAAGAGGTGAATCTCTACGCAGGCAACATCGTGCAAGCCGGCGGGCAGGGTGTCTGCATCGGTTGCAAGAAGCAAATCGACGAACTGCCCAAGACGCTCCACACGGCTCAAGTCATCTCCTCCGACGATTGCACGAATGGGCCGGACCGCCTGCACTTCGATGCTGCCGGCTATCGCGAGCTGGGATGCCGTTACGGCGAGGCCGTCGCTCGTCACTTAGGCTTCGAGCCGAAGCGTCCTCTCAATTTACAATCTACAATTGAGGTGCCGGCTGACGCTTTCACCTGCGAGACCACCGTGCCCGGCAACGACTTTCCGAAGGTGGACAAGGAGGGGCGCGCCTACTTCCGCATCCAGGCACCTCAGGCTCGCAAGGTCATCGTCGATATCTGCAACAAGAAGTACGACATGCAGCCCGACGGCAAGGGCGGCCTCATGGCAGTCACCGACCCGCTTGTCGTGGGCTTCCACTACTACTTCATGGAGGTGGACGGCATCCGTTTCGTTGACCCCTCCACAGAAACCTTCTTCGGATGCTGCCGCGAGTCGGGCGGCATCGAGATTCCCGAAGGCCCTGAAGGCGACTACTACCGTCCGCAGGCCGACGTCTCGGCAGGCCAGGTGCGCAGCATCTATTACTTTGCAAAGAGCACCGGCGAGTGGCGCCATGCGATGGTTTACACGCCTGCCGAGTACGAGAAGGGCAAGAAGAAGTATCCCGTCCTGTACCTGCAGCACGGCATGGGCGAGGACGAGACGGGCTGGAGCCGTCAAGGCCACATGCAGCACATCATGGACAACCTGATAGCCCGCGGCGAGGCTGTGCCGATGATTGTCGTGATGGAGAGCGGCGACGTGAAGGCTCCTCCACGCGGAGGTGACCGCGGCGGGTACGGCAACTCGTTCTACAAGGTGATGATGGGCGACCTCATCCCCTACATCGACAGCCACTTCCGTACGCTCTCCGACCGCGAGCATCGTGCCATGGCGGGCCTTTCGTGGGGCGGACACCAGACGTTCGACCTCGTGATGAACAACATGGACACGTTCGCTTGGATGGGTGCCTTCAGCGGTGCCATCTTCGGGCTCGACATCAACAAGACCTACGACGGCGCCTTCTCGCGCAGCGAAGAGTTCAACCGCCGCATCCATTACCTCTTCCTCAGCTGCGGCTCGGAAGAGAACTTCGGCACGGAGAAACTCGTCAGCGACCTCCGCAGCGCCGGCATCAAGGTGGACTACTACGTCTCACCCGGCACGCATCATGAGTGGCTCACATGGCGCCGCAGCCTCAAGGAGTTCGTGCCTAAGCTGTTCAAGAAATAAAAGACCCTCCTTTGGAGAAAATTGAAAAGTTTAAAAATTGAAAAAGTGAATAATAAAAGGCCCCGTACTATAAATAGCTGAATAGTAAATAACGGCCTCCCCCAACATAAACCCCATCGCGAATGGGAATTCGCTCCCCTTTGTGGGGCCGCAGTGACAACAGTCACTGCTCTGAAGACCCCAGCCGCTCCAAAGGAAGGGAGAAACAGCCTAACCCCTCTCCAGGAGAGGGGAAACAGGAAGGAGGGGATAAATTACTAAATAGTTAAATCGTAAATAAATAGTAAATAGTAAATAGTCAAATCGTAAATGAATTAAATCGTAAATTATGATAGGTTTTCTCAGCCGTGAGGCCTATGAATGTCTCACGCAAAACATACTGCCGTTCTGGCTCGACAACATGCTCGACACGAAGCGAGGCGGATGGTACGGTCAGATGACAGGGCGCGGCCAACTCATTGAGGACGCTCCGCGAGGTGCCATTCTCTATGCCCGGCTGCTTTGGACGTTCAGCGCGGCGCATCGCGTGCTCAGTTCAAGAGGCCTTGCTCCGGATGCACGCTACCTTCGTGCTGCCACGATGACGAAGGACTACATCCTCGAGCACTTTATCGACAGGGAACATGGCGGCACGTTCTGGAGCGTCACGGCAGACGGCTTGCCGCTCGACACCAAGAAGCAGTTCTATGCGCAGGGCTTCATGCTCTACGGCCTCTCGGAGTACGCACGAGCAACGGGCGACAAGGAGGCTCTGCATCTCTGCTGCCAGCTCTTCGACATCATCGAGAGCCACGCCTGGGACAAGGAGTACGGCGGCTACATCGAAGCCTGCCAGCGCGACTGGCAACCCATCGCCGACATGCGCCTCTCGGCAAAGGACGAGAACTATCCCAAGAGTCAGAACACGCACCTGCACATCATCGAACCTTACACAAACCTGCTGAAGGCCGGAATCGACGCAGCCGCGCCTGCCATCGAACGGCTCATCTCGCTATTCACCGACCGCATCCTCAACCCCGAGTCGCACCACCTCGACCTCTTCTTCAGTATGGACTGGCAGCGCATGAGCACGACGGAAAGCTATGGGCACGACATCGAATGCTCCTGGCTGCTGCACGAAGCGGCACTCGCACTTGGTCGTACCGATATATTAAATAAGGTAGAGCCTGTCGTTCGCGAGGTGGCAAAGGCAAGCGAGAAGGGGTTGCAGCCCGATGGCTCCATGCTCTACGAAGGCGAGCCCGACGGCACGCACTTCGACCGCGACCGCCACTGGTGGGTGCAGGCCGAAGCCGTAGTGGGGTTCTTCAACCTCTATCAGCACTTCGGCGACAAGGCCGCGCTCGACAAGGCCCTGCGCTGCTGGCAATACATCAAGGACCACCTCATTGACCGAACGCATGGTGAATGGTATTGGAGCATCCACGACGACGGCAGCCCGAACCTCGACGACGACCACGCCGGCTTCTGGAAGTGTCCCTATCACAATGGCCGCATGTGTCTGGAGCTGATGGAAAGGACCCCCGACATAAACCCCGTCGCGAATGGGAATTCGCTCCCCTTTGTGGGGCCGCAGTGACATTCAGTCACTGCTCTGAAGACCCCAGTCGCTCCAAAGGAGGGGAGAATAAATAGTTAAATTACTAAATAGTAAATAAATCGTAAATAGTAAATCGTCAAATCGTAAATAACTATAATGGATAATGTGATGCGCGAGATAACGCCGCTGTCCGCCAGCGACTGCTTCTACTTGGCCGACCGACACAAATCGTCGTTCGACTTCCCTATCCACAGCCATCCTGAGTTCGAACTCAACTTCATCTCTGGTGCTGCAGGCGTGAGGCGTACGGTAGGCGACCACAGCGAGACCATCGGCGACTACGACATGGTGCTCATTGCCAGCCCCAACCTGGAACATGTGTGGGAGCAGGGAGAGTGCCAAAGCAAGGACATCCGCGAGATTACCATCCAGTTCACGTCCGACGTGCTGCCCGAGCCTCTGCTCAGCAAGAGCCAGTTCCACTCCATCCGCCGCATGCTCGACCGTGCGCGCTGCGGACTGGCCTTCTCCGGGCTCACCATTATGAAGGTGTTCGGCAAGATAGACGAACTGACGCATCAAAGGCGAGGCTTCCATGCCGTGCTGAGCTTCCTCGAACTGCTCTACGACCTGTCGCTGGCCGACGATAGCCGCACGCTGTCCAGTTCCTCGTTTGCCCGCATAAAGACGAGCAGCGAGAGCCGTCGCGTTGGCAAGGTGCAGCAGTACATAGCGAGCCACTACGGCGAAGAGGTGCGCCTGGAGACGCTGGCCGACCTCGTCGGGATGACTCCCGTGGCCTTTTCCCGCTTCTTCCATCAGCGCACAGGCCGCACGCTGTCCGACTACATCATCGAAATCCGTCTGGGTGCCGCTGCACGCATGTTGATTGACTCGACCAAGATGGTGGCAGAGATCTGTTACGACTGCGGCTTCAACACGCTCTCCAACTTCAACCGCCTGTTCCGCAAGCACAAAGGATGCACCCCCACGGCATTCCGCGAGAACTTCAATAAGAAGAAACTAATCATATAATTTACGATTTAATTCATTTACGATTTGACGATTTACTATTTACGATTTATTTACGATTTGACTATTTAGCTATTTACAGCGCGGTAGCAAATTCTTCATTCTTAATTCTTAATTCTTCATTATTAAGCCCGCTGTCCCACGAATGGCTAAGAAAGAGTCAGTCCGTTTCGAAATAAGTTTGTATCTTTGCAGCATGAAACGCACTATTCTTTCTTTTCTTTTGCCTCTTCTGGCCTTGACGATGCAAGCCCAGATTCAGGAGCAACCCATCGACCGTGAAGCGACAGGACCTGCGCGGCAACTCTATCGCTACCTGCGCGACAAGGTGTGGGGCAAGCAGGTGCTGTCGGGCTGTCAGGCTCGATGGGACTACAACACGACGGATGCCGACGGCATCTATGAACGTGCCGGCAAGTACCCCGCCATCAACATCTTCGACTTCCAGCACTTCCGCCAACGCAACCTTAACTACATGGGCCCGACAGCCAAGGCTTGGCATGATGCGGGCGGCATCGTGGGTTTCATCTGGCATTGGAGCGTTCCCGTTAGTGCAGACCTGTCGCCTAAGGACGGCTTCGCTTTCTATACGCCATCAGGAGCTGAGGGTCGCCGACCAGGCACGCTCTTCTCTGCAAGAAAGGCTGTGCAGGAGGGCACGCCCGAG
>CACXLY010000071.1 GCA_902768605.1 uncultured Bacteroidales bacterium | reverse complement strand
GATGTAGCTTTGGCAGCGGAGCAATGTGCCGCCCAATACGTTGGCTGCAAGGCCTGCGAACTTGCGGTTTGTAGTAATCGTGCCACGAACGATGAGGTCCTGCACCGTGCCTGACAGTCTGTTGAAGAGTCCGGCGTAGTCGGCTGTGCGGACAAGTGCGATGGTGATGGTGTGACCGGCTCCGTCGAAGGTGCCTTCGTAGGTCTTGCTGTCGCCAATCATCGTGGTGGGATAGCCGGTGAAGTCAATATCTTCGGTCAGCACGCCGCAGATATCGGTATGACCTTGTTCTATCATCTGGGCAAACCATTCGAGCGCCTCAGCCGAAGCAATCTGGAAGTAGCCGCGTTCGTCCTTCGGCATACTGTCCATATCGACGTATCCGCAGTACTGACAGATGCCGTACTGGAAGGAATGTTCGTCCTGTCCGTTGCGCGAAGCGTCGTTGGTGTAGCCGTTAATGGTGGTGTAGGGTGTGCCGTCGCAATGCAGATGCGAGAAGCAATAGACGGTGCCGTGCGAAGTGTCGGGCACGGGGGTGACGTCCGAGCCAAGTGTCTGCCGCCAGGCAGTGGAGCCTGGCTGTTTGCCATCAAGCATGAAGCAAGCCTCGCCGTAAGCCACTTGGTTTTCAGTCAGGAACGTAATGCCGCCGCAACCATTCGAGGCGCCCCAGTCGCTGGCAAAGTAGTTGTTCGTGGAAGTGACGTTGCTGACGTTTCGAGCCAAGAGGTCGCTGCCCGATGTGCCTACTGTGAACTGGCTTGTGATGAGGCAGTTCGAGATGTGAGTCGAGCCGTCTGTCCAGCCGGCGACACCGCCGCAGCAGTTCGTCTGATTGCCTTCCATGTTGCCGCTGACAAGGCAGTCGCGTACAATCGTGCCCTTATAGGCGATGCCCATAATGCCGCCGTGCGTGCCGTCGCCATTAACCGTGCTGACGATGTTGACGCGGCTTTGGCATCGTTCTATCGTGGCATCTTCTGTCCTTGCCGCTATGCCTCCGGCAAACTTGGCAGATGTCGTGATGGTGCCAGTCGTGGTGAGGTCGTGGACATAGCCGGAGAGCCAACCGAACAGGCCGGCATCGTCCGAGGTGCGTTTCAAGGCAAGTTTGATGCTGTGACCGGCTCCGTCGAACTCTCCCTGGTAGTGGGTGTTGACGCCAATCATTATGGAAGGATATGGAGCAAAGTTGATGTCGGCCTTCAGCACAGCATTGAGCTTGGTCTCCCCGTTGTTGACGCGATTGGCAAATCTGGCCAAAGCTGCAGCAGATGCAATCTCCACGAGCTCCGGCTCTTGGTCGTCGGATTCTGTATTGATGGCGTTGTCGAGCCACGGGATACGTTCGTCGATGTATTCCTTCAGCCATCCGACCTCGACTTCATACGAACCGCCGGCCCTGTGATTGATTTGTATGAGCTTGTCCAAAATGGGCCATCGTATGAAATTAAGCCTTTGCGACTGCATCAGCTCGTTGGCCGTCGAGTCGATATAGGCGTCGAGGCTCTCAGCGTTAATGCCTCTTTCGGCTCTCGCGTTGTTCCACATCACCGCCATCGAGTCGCGTAGGACCTGGTCGGAGAACATTCGCTTGAGCAAGGCACGCGAGTTGCCGGCACCACCTCGGGCAAGCGAGAGGAAATCTCCAAGGCCGTTCGTCGGGTAGTTGCGGTAGTCGTTGTCGAAGGCATTATCAAAGTCCCAGACCGGTCCGATGCGGAAGACGTCCTCTTCGCGGTCTTTTGTCAGGTAGCAGCTCCAGAAGGCATCGGGATTGCCGGCCAGTTCTTCGGTCAGGAAATACTGCAGGAGAGTCTTCTCGTCGAGCTTCGAACGGAATCCCAAATCAGGGTCGTCGAAGTTGGAAGCCAGTATCTTTGCCTCCATCAGATTGAACTCGCGGCGAATGTAGGCAGCCTGTTCGGGCACGATATCATTGTCGTCGGGACTCTTGATGGTAACCGGATTGCCTGCGGCACTGGTGAACCAGGAGACTTCTTGATTGGCATATCCGTCGAGCTCCAGCAGATAGCCGCCCGTGATGAGGTCGCCTTCGATGTCGGTTGGAAGCATCTCGGTGATGTTGACGCGGTTCCTGTCGACCGTTATCTGGTCGCTCAGTTGGTAGCAACCCTTGTACTCACCGTTGACGATGACATCAACCGGCTTGCTCCAGGGCACGTAGTCGTAGCCCATTCGGCGTGCTATCTCGAAGGCCACGAGGTTGCGCATCAGGGTCTTGTCGTCGTGATTGTTGATGAGTGTCCACTTCCTGGCTTTCGCCGGAGAACGCATCTCGGAGTTCTTGAACATGCGATGCGATTCGTCGAGCTTGATGCGATAGGGCTTTTTTTCGTTCGTGAGCGAACCGTTGCCGCGGTATCGGGTCGTGCCTGTCTCTTCCTGAATCTTCGTTTCGTTGTCATAAATGATGGTGATGGACGAGACGATTTCATGCACTTTGTCGTATGGGTCAACGTTGTCGACAGTATGGAAGGAGAGCGTAGGCAGGTTGGTGAGCTGGTAGAAGTGCGAGTCGTCGCCTTCGCTGGCTTGGCCATAGAATGCGACTTCCGCTATGTTGCACCTCGCGTCGTTAGGCCCGATGTATCGTACATAGCGGAAGCCTCGCGAGACATCGACGTCGGCATAGCTCATCGTGCCGGCCGTGCCTTCCTCATCTATAATATAAAGAGGGACACCATCCATGAAGTTCGGGTCGTTGGCACCCTCGAAGAGCCCCAGGACGACGCGTTTCGGGCCATAACTGCCCTCGCGAGGTGCCCATCCGACACGGGTGATGACATGCTTCGCTCCGAGGTCAAGTCCCACCCACGTCTTGCTGCGCTCGTAGGAGGCAAAGAATGTGGAGAGGTTCCCGTCGAAGGCATTGGCCGCAGTGTTGATGGTGGTGCTTGCCTGTCCTGTAGCGTAATCCACGCTCTCGGCAGTGCCAATGATTGTGCCTGTCAGCCTTTGCCCCTCTGCAAAAAGCGGGACACTCGGCATCAACAGGCATAGTATCAGGACAAGCGGCGTCTTGACGCTCTTCAGGTTCTTGATGGCGTCTTGCTTCAAGCCGCAGAACGGACAGTAATGCGCATCGAAGGGTAGGGGCGAACCGCACTCCGGGCAGAACTTGTCTTTGCGTCGTGTCTTGTGATCGTGCACCATCTGTGCGCTGACGATACCCGTCGGCACAGCCATGATGGTGTAGCCCATGAGCATGACTATTGCGGAAAGCACGCGTCCGAAAAACGTTGCCGGAGCGATGTCGCCGTAGCCGACGGTCGTCATTGTCACGACAGCCCAGTAGATGCTTGTCGGGATGTCTTTGAACGGCGAGCCCGGGAGGTTGCCTTCCACCATGAACATCAGCGTCCCCATACTGATGACCAGGATGACCATGAAGAGGAAGAAGACGCCAATCTTCGGGGCACTGATGATGATGGAACGCATCAGGAGGTCGCCCTCCTGGAGGAAGCTGAAGAGTTTGAAGACGCGGAAGACGCGTATGAGTCGGAACGTACGCACCACCATGAGGTAGCGCACCGGCCCAAACAACCAGCCGATGTAGAGCGGCAGTGTGCTCAGCAGGTCCACGATGCCGAAGAAGCTGAGGGCATACTCTTTGGGCTTGTCCGAGCAGTAGAGGCGGCACAGGTATTCGAGCGTGAAGAAGAACGTGAAGACGTATTCCAGGATGGTGAATATCTGCTTGGCCATCGGCGGGAGACCTCTCATGCTCTCGACCACGACAAGCAGGATGCTCGCCACGATGCACCAGAGCAAGGTGATGTCGAAGGCCTTTCCGAGGGGCGTGTCGCTTTGGAAGATGATGACTCGCAGCTTCTCTCGGAGTGCCTTATTCCTCATGGCTTTCTGCCACAGACGTCGGATGATGTTCATTTATCGGATGGTTCGGAGTGTTCGAAGTGTTCTGAGTATTCTGAGTTGGGATTACTCAGAGTATTCTGAATAATCGGAGCACTCAGAGTATTCAGAACAATCAGAGCATTCAGAGTGTTCGGCCTTACTTTTCGTTTATTTGAAGAGCGTGTTCTCAATGATTCTGCCCATTTGCCATACACAGCGCACCTTGAGCTTGTCGTCGAGGACAAGCACGTCGGCATCCTTGCCGCGGGCCAGCGCGCCCTTACGTCCGAAGACGCCCATGATGTGAGCCGGCGTCTCGCTTGCCATGCGGACGGCATCCTCGAGCGGCACCTCTGCCTGCTGCACGAGGGTGCGTACCAGGCGGTCGGTCGTGGCGATGGAGCCTGCCAGCGCACTGCGGTCGGCGAGCTTGCAGACGCCGTCCTCGATGATGACGCGGTCGTCGAAGGCTTTCGCATCGGGACCTGCGGCTGCAACTGCCAAGGCGTCGGTGATGACTGCCATACGCTCCACGCCCTTAATCTTGTAGGCCATGCGGAGGATAGTGGGAGGAACGTGGATGCCATCGGCGATGCATTCTATAGTCATGTCGTCGATGAGGTACACGCTTTCCACAGTGCCTTCGTACTTATAACCCATCTTGTTGTGGAAGCCAGGCATAGCGTTGTAGAAGTGTGTGACGTGGGTGAAACCGGCTTCAAAGGCGGCCTTCACGTCGTCGTACTCTGCATTGGTGTGTGCGATGCTGGGCAGGATGCCTTTCTCTGCGCAGTATTTTCCGAACTGCAATGCCCCCGGCAGCTCAGGCGCTGCGTCCCAGCGTGTCAGGCAATCCGAGTGCTCCACGATGGGGATGTATTCGTTCGGGTCGGGGTTCTTGATCCATTCGGGCTGCTGTGCGCCGGCCTTGCTCGGGCTGAGGTAATGCCCCTCGAGATGCAAGCCGAGGATGGGCGAATCCTTTTCCTGCATGAGCTTGGAGCACGTCTGTACGGCCTTCTCTATCATCGGCACGGTGCTGCTGGAGAGAGTGGGGAAGATGGAGGTCGTGCCGTGTTTGGCGTGCGCTTCCACTGCGGCGCGGAAGGCTTCGGGTGTGCCTTCCTGGAAGTCTCTTCCGCCACCGCCGTGGACGTGCATGTCGATGAATCCGGGCACCACATACATGCCTTTCGCATCGATGAGGTCAGCTCCGATGACTGCCAAGTCGCAGTTCGTGACCTCCAGTATCTTGTTGTCTCTCAGGATGACGCTACCGTTCTTGAGCCACCCCTGCGGAGTCAGGATTTTACCATTGATGATCTGTGTTAACATAGGGCGTAAATAGTTGATAGTTTATAGTTTAAAGTTTTCATGCCATGCTATAGACGACGTCCATGATTTTCTTGCCGATGGCGTCGGCTTCCTCCATCGTGCTGGCTTCGCTGTAGACGCGGATGATGGGCTCGGTGTTGGACTTGCGCAGGTGAACCCATTTGTCGGGGAAGTCTATCTTGACGCCATCGATGTCGTTTACCTCTTCGCTGGCATACATCTTCTTGACCTCTTGCAGGATGGCATCAACGTCGGTCTCGGGCTTGAGGTCGATGCGGTTCTTCGCGATGAAGTAGGGGGGATAGGTGGCACGCAACTGGCTTGCCGTCATTCCCTTTTTGGCGAGGTAGGTCAGGATGAGAGCGATGCCTACGAGAGCGTCGCGGCCGTAGTGTGCGGCGGGATAGATGACGCCGCCGTTGCCTTCGCCGCCGATGACGGCACCCGTCTCCTTCATCTTCGTCACCACATTCACTTCGCCCACGGCAGCGGCGTTGTACTCGCAGCCATACTTACGCGTCACGTCGCGCAGGGCGCGGGTCGAGCTGAGGTTGCTGACGGTATTGCCCGGCGTGTGCTGCAGGATGTAGTCGGCCACCGTGACGAGGGTGTACTCTTCGCCGTACATCGTGCCGTCTTCGCAGAAGAGGGCGAGGCGGTCCACATCGGGGTCGACGACGAATGCGATGTCGTGCCCGCCCTTTTGCATGAGGGCTTTGATGTCGGCCAGATTCTTCTCGAGCGGCTCCGGGTTGTGCTGGAAGTCGCCGGTCGGCTCGGTGAAGAGGCCCGTGACGGTCTTCACGCCGAGCTGTTCGAGCAGTTTGGGCAGGATGATGCCGCCGACGCTGTTGACGCTGTCGAAGGCGACGCGGAAGTTTGCCCCCCGTATGGCGTCCACATCCACGAGGTCGAGGCCGAGCACCATGTCGATGTGCTTCTGGTCGTAAGTGTTGTCCTCGCGATACGTGCCCAGATGGTCGACGTCGGCATACTCGAAGTCTTCGGCTTCGGCTATGCGGAGCACCTCGTTTCCTTCCTCTTTGTTGAGGAACTCGCCCTGGGAATTGAGCAGTTTCAGTGCGTTCCACATGCGTGGGTTATGGCTGGCGGTGATGATGATGCCGCCGCAAGCGCCTTCCATGGTGACAGCCACCTCCGTGGTGGGCGTCGTGGCGAGGCCGATATTGACTACGTCGAAGCCCATGCCCATGAGCGTACCGCAGACCACGTTCTTCACCATGGGTCCGGAGATGCGGGCGTCCCGGCCGACCACTATCTTGTTACTCCCGACCGTCGTTGTGCGGCGGATGAGGGTTGCGTAGGCTGATGTGAATTTCACGATGTCGAGGGGGTTGAGCGTATCTCCTGCCCTGCCTCCGATGGTGCCTCTGATACCAGAGATTGATTTGATTAATGTCATAGAGAATTATTATTTAAAGAAATTATGGTTTCGATTTGTGCTATGCTTGTTTTGAATTTTTGGAAGTTAAAGAAGTTAAAGAAGTTAGCTCGCTTTGCTCGCTTGGGGAAGTTAAAGGACAATAGCTTTTGCAGCCCAATCCGGCACTGAATGCACACAGCATCCATAGGTATCGTCCTTTAACTTCTTTAACTTCATTAACTTCTTTAACTTCCGAAATAAGAGTTTACTACTTCATGATCCTGTCTTTCCCATTTGCTGGTTTTCTGCTTTCGATTTCTGGCGCCGGAAACTCCTTGCTGTGGCGTTGGCTGTTCCTTGCTGTAGCGTTGGCCGTTCCTTGCTGTGGGAAGCGGCGTTCCTTGCTGTGGGGTTTTTCAGGGCCTCATTGGGGCTTGCCTCCTTCGACGTATGGCCAGCCCTCCTTGTCCCACTTGATGGGGGAGAGGAATAGCGGACGGCTGCCCGGTCTCCTGCTTCCCGCCACGTGGCAGTGGTAGAAGATGTATTCGTTCCCATCCTTTGCCTGGAATATCTCGCCGCAATGCCCGGGGCCGTAGAAGCGGTCGCCCTCGTCGCTGTGAAGCACCATGGTGGCGTACCCGTCCTTCATGGGGCGTCCGTCGCGGTCGAGGAAGTCGTCGGTCAGTTTCTTCGCCCTGCCCACTTTCAGCTGATAGGAGTGGTCGCCGAAGAAGCCGGAGCTGACGAAGAGATACCAGTACTTGCCGTGGCGGTGCAGATAGGAGCCCTCGAACACCTTGGAGCGGTTGGGGTTCTCTTCCACCTTGAGGCCGGCCACATGCTCGTACGTCGCGCCCTCCTTCAGCGAGAGGCCGTCCTTGTTGAGCTCGATGCGATGTATGCCGCCCACAGAGCCGAAGAAGAGCCACACTTTCTTCGTCTTGGGGTCAGTAATGACCTCCGGGTCGATGGTGTCGTGGATGCCCGTCTCCTTGCCGCTCGTGATGATGCCGACAAAGCGGAACTGCCCGGGCGCATACTCCTGCAGGACGCCTATGTTGCTGTCCTCCGCGCTGTTGTAGAGCGAGATGTAGAGATTGCGTTTGCCTGCCACGGTGGCTACATCGGGGGCCCAGTAGTTGCGGCTGATGGCGTGCATCGTGTTCCACGACTCGAGGTCGATGGGCGGCACCTCGCTCATTTCCCAGTGGAACAGGTCGTCGCTCACGAGCGAACGCATGGGATTGGTGGCCAGACAGTGATAGCGGCCGTCGTCGCCCCGCCAGACGGTCGGGTCGGGCCAGTTGCCCTTCCATACGGGATTGACAATGGGCGTCGGCTCCCCCTCCAGGGGAAGCGCTTCGCTGCCCGTTCCTCCTCCGCCGAAAACGAGAAGAGGGATCAGCATCGTCAGCAAAAGTGAGAGTGTGCGAAACAGAGTCATCTTTACCTTATTTTATTTTATAATGCCGCGCAAAGTTACGATTTTCCTTTGAAACGAGCAAAGAAAACGTCGAGAAATAGCAGGGCAGAGTCAATTCTATGTGCCGAAAGGCATTTTTGAGCACATTATTTTTGCCAGTTTGGCAAGAAAAGTGTAACTTTGCAAGCAAATAAAGCAAAGACATCCTACTGTATGATTTCCAAATTTCACCTTTCATTCATTCATTTTCTCGTTCTTTCATTCATCCTGTCTTCACTGCCCATGCGTGCAGAAGACGAGTTGAATCCCGTGGCCGATCCGGCGGCAGTGGTCACTTCGGGCAATGCCCGCTTCACGGTCCTCACGAGCCAGATGATCCGCATCCAGTACAGCTCGTACCCCCTGTTTGAGGACAGAGCCACCTTCGGCATCGTCAACCGGCGCCTCCCCGTGCCCGAGTTCTCCACCGAGACGAGCGACGGCTACCTCTACATCCGCACGCAGGACCTCACCCTACGCTATAAAGAGGGCAGCGTCTTCAAACCGACCGACAAGACCCCCGACAACCTGATGGTCACGTTTCAGATGAACGGACGCAACATCACGTGGTACCCGGGCAAGGACGACTCGATGAACCTGCTCGGCACATGCCGCACCCTCGACCAGGCCTGGGGCGACAACAAGCGCGGCAACCTCGAGAAGGGACTCCTCTCACGCGCTGGATGGAGCATCATCGACGAAAGCCCCATGACGCTCCGGGGCGACGGAAGTGCCTCCTATGCACTTGAGCCAAAGGACGACGGCATCACCTGGTGGGCCATCCCCGTCGATACGATGGCCATCGACTGGTATTTCCTCGGCTACGGCCACGAGTACAAGAAGTGCCTGCAGGACTACACGAAGGTCGGCGGACGCGTACCCATGCCCCCGAAGTACATACTGGGATACTGGTACAGCCGCTATATGGCCTATACGGCCGACCAGTTCAAGCAGATCGTCCGTGACGTCGAAAGCAACGACATCCCGATGGACGTCATCATTATGGACATGGACTGGCACAAGAGCGGATGGACGGGATGGAGCTGGAACACGAATCGCATCCCACAGCCCCGCTCGCTCATCAGCTACTTCCATCAGCACGGACTGAAGACTGCCCTCAATCTGCACCCCTCCGACGGCGTGTCGAAAAGCGAGGACTCCTACAGGGCGATGGCAAATGCCCTGGGCGACAACTCCGGACAGACCCTGAAGTGGAAGGTCGAGGATTACGACTACATGCAGGCCCTCTTCAATCACGTCATCCGACCCCACGAGCGCGAAGGCGTCGACTTCTGGTGGCTCGACTGGCAGCAAGCGCTTACCGTCGGCAAGCACGGGCAGGAGAAAAGCTACACGCCTGCCGATGGGTCGGGCCGCCTGGGCGAAACCTTCTGGTGCAACCACACGTTCTTCGAGGACATGCAAAAGAACAGGCCCGACCTTCGCCCCGTCATCTATCACCGCTGGGGCGGCTTGGGCTCGCACCGCTATCCCATCTGCTTCTCCGGCGACACGTGGGCCGCTTGGTCGATGCTCGGCTACGAAATCTTCTTCACAAGCAATGCCAGCAACGTCCTCTATGCTTATTGGGGACACGACCTCGGCGGGCATCAGGGCGGCAACAACGATCCGGAGCTCCTCCTCCGCTGGCTGCAGTTCGGCGCCTTCACGCCAATCTTCCGCACCCATGCCACGAACGACAGCCGCCTGGAACGTCGCATCTGGAAATACAGCAACTTCGAACAGCTTCGCGAGGCGGTGCGTCTGCGCTACAAACTCTTTCCGTATCTCTATACGGCTGCTCGCGAAACCTACGACACAGGTGTCGGCATGAACCGCCCGCTCTACTACGACTATCCCGAAGAGCAGAATTCCTATATCTATGAGGATGAATATATGTTCGGAAACGATATGCTCGTCGCTCCCATCTACACGCCGAGCCGCGACGGACTCAGCGGACGCATGATCTGGTACCCCGAGGGGCAGTGGTGGGACGTGACGAAGTCGCGCCTGCTCAGTGGCGGCCGCGCTTTCTACAGCACATTCACGCTCGACGAGTTCCCCGTGTTCTACCGCGCGGGAAGCGTCATACCCTTCTATCCCGTGCGACGCACCGTCGTGGGCGACCCGGGCGAAATCATCCTCAAAGTGGCGCCCGGAGCAAGCGGCACAGGTAAACTCTACGAGGACAGCGGCGACAATCAGGACTACAAGGGCGATGCCTGGACCATGACGACCTTTGTGCAGAACCGCAGCAAGCGCAATGTCGAGCTGACCATCGGCGGACGCGAAGGCAGCTTCGAAGGCATGCCGACCGAGCGCCAATGGAAAGTGGAGTTCCTCGGGACACCTGCCACCTTCGTCCGCGAAGGCATCACCGTCAACGGCAATCCTGTAGAAGATGCCGACATCACCTACGACGAGGCCACCAAGACGCTCACGGTCACCGTCAGCACAAGCGACCTCTCTGCCCCCATCACCATTAACGTCCCGCTTAGCGAGATAGCATAGTTTATCAGTTCATAGTTCATAGTTAATAATTCATAGTTATATGATGATTCATCGCATTCTTTCCTTCCTCATATTCTTCCTCCTTGTTCATTGTTCATTGTTCAATGTGCAATGTTCTATGGCTCTTGCTCAGTCTCGCCTCTACATCAGGGGTTCGGCGGTGCCTGGCGGCATACAGCAGCTCACAAAGTTTCCGACGAACGTCAGCGGCCGCTACACCTTCAAGTACCACGGCAAGCTGCTCCCCGGCAATCTCTACATCACCACCACCGGCTCGGCAACACCCTCGACCTACTACGCGCCGAAACTCGTGGACACAAACATCGTGACCAATAAGGCCGACTATGTCCAAAGGCGCGACAGCGTGGGGGCTGAGTGGGCGGTTCTCTTCGAGGCGGACAACTATCGCTTTACCGTCGACACCTACCACAAGCAGCTGACGGGCGAGCTATTCACCCGATGGTACGAGGCCTGGATATGCGGCGGCTGCGTCGAGGACGAGCAGGGCAAGGGCACATCAGGTCAGGAAGGGCATTGGCAGCTGTCGGCCGGCAAGCAGATGGTGCAGGACAGAGACGACCCCAACGTGTTCGAGTGGATTGGCTTGCTGAAAAACTACACATACAATCAGGAGCCAAAGCGCTTCAAGATAAACGGGCAGTACGGATGGAGCCCGAAGGTGCTGCACCCGTTTGGGCAGGACGCCTCCATCCTGACAGCCAAGCAGCTCTGGTACAACGGCTCGGAGGACTATAAGTGGGCTATCAGCAAGGACGGCTACTACCGCATCCGCATCAACGTCTTCGAGGAAACCATCGAGGGCGAATATCTTGGCGCGGAAAAGCCCGACGGCATCAGCACGATGCAGGAAGCAGAGGCGGACATCAGCGTCAGCGGTCGCGAGATAGCCTTCCAGGCAGAGAAGCCGATGACCGTGCGGCTCTTCTCCATCGACGGCACACAATGCGCCGCCGCATCCGGCACCAGCCTCACCCTGACGGCACCCGCCGCAGGCATCTACATCCTCACTGCCACAGGCGCCCAGCAAGGCTCGACCTGGAAGATTTTAGTGAAGTGAACAAAGAAAGAAAAGTGAAGAAAGTAGCGTTCGCTGCCGCCTTAGAGTAGGATAGAAGGCAGGAAAAAGCAAAATCCGAGGCTTTAAACAAAGTTTTTCCCTTTTTATTCTTCACTTTTCACTTATTTGTCGTATCTTTGCAGTCCGTTTTACGGAAAACATCACTTTGGGGCTGACTGGATTTGACAGCAGGTCGAGGTGTTGTGTAAGCACGCAGAGAGCTGGCGGTCCCTCTCTATAATCTCTGACTTCCGAAAGTTTAATTGGCGCAAACAACTACGCTCTCGCTGCCTAACCGAAGCACAGTAGGTTACTGGCCTTATCTCGGCACCAGGTGCTGAGACGAGACATCGCTCAAAAGCTGTTGTTCCGAAGCGTTTGATCAAGCGGTGCTAAAAAATCGGAAATAGTCGTGGGAGACGTCTCTATCCCGTGGCGAAACTCTTAGAGACTAAGGTATCGGTTGGTGGTCCAGGTCTTGCCGATGCACGAAAACGAAGGCTGGAATAAGCGTGTAGAAAGCACAGGACG
>CACXLY010000070.1 GCA_902768605.1 uncultured Bacteroidales bacterium | reverse complement strand
GCTGCCGAACATGTATCGCCAACCCGTCGTCACCGTCCACTGCGCAGCGGGATTGATGGCTGCGATGCCCTTTCCCATCTCCTCCACAAGCGGCTGGATATGGTCGCCCAGGATGAAGAAGTTCACAAAATAGACGACAAGCTGGCCGAAGATAATGGCGAACTGGTTCCAGCTGACCAGCATGCCCCTGATTTTAGAAGGAGCTATCTCGCCGATGTACATGGGGCAGATGGCCGACGCCAGGCCGACGCCGATGCCACCTATGATACGGTAAATATTAAACGTGAGAAGAAGCGAGAAAAGCGGTTCGCCGTGCTTGAAGAACAGGAACTCCGGCTCCATGCTTCCCAAGGCGGAGACGAAGAACAGCAGTCCCGCGATGATGAGCGACTTCTTTCGACCCAGCTTCGTTGCCAGATAGCCCGACAGCAGCGAGCCAATGATGCAGCCGATGAGTGCGCTGGCAGAGGTGAAGCCATGCCAAATGTCGGTGTACTCGAAGTCGTTGGCCTCCATGAAGAAAGCCTGCAAACCCTTCTCTGCACCTGAAATGACGGCCGTGTCATAGCCGAAAAGCAGTCCTCCGAGAACTGCAACAAGAACCACGGAGTACAGATAGGCCTTACTGCCCGATTGTTGTGAAGTATTCATGTCAGTAATAGTTGTAATTTCGATATTGCCCTACAAAGATACGAAATAAATCATAAATCATTAATCAGATTCACAATTATTTTCGCATTTTTGCAGTTTTAGGCCTTTTGAAGCGCTGTGGCAATGCGTGCGAAATGCTTTTCTGCAACCTGACATGTCCTTTAACCCCCGTCAGTCCAATCTGTACAATCCGTGGGCGTTAGGTGTGGCACATCCTTTTCCCTGTCGTTGGATGTGCCTCTCGTTTAGAAAGCGACTTTCAGTCCGACGGTCATGGTGCTGAACTTCGGGCCGTAGGAGCTGCTGAGGACATTGAAGGGATTGTATTTGTAATAGACACCGACGTGGTGCACTATGACCTCAGCTCCCACGCCGACTGAGAATCGGTTCTGGTGGACGTTGCCTGCCGTTATCTTCCTCTTCTCATCGCCTTCGTAGTAGCGTGTCTTGAGCGAGCCCCACGGCGTGAAATACAATTCAGGTCCTACGGCGAAATACACCTTCTTGTTAAAGTAGTGGTAGTATTTTAGAGGGAATGAGAGGCTGAAAGTATGGATGCGGCTGAACTTGGGCTCTGTGCCTTCGGGATAGTCCTGCATGGTAATGATGCCGCGTTCGTCCTTCGAGAACATCTTGAAGCCTGTCACGCGATAGTTCCTCCAATCGAAACCCATGCCGATGCGCATGAAGTCTTTCTTGCCGAAATCTCGAAGGACTGCCCCATGTCGATGCTGACGCCTTCTGCCTGGTTGATGCCTCCGATGAAACCGAACGAGAGACTGCTGCTCAGATTTACCTCCACAGTACTTCTCGAATTGTTCTTCCCAACTTTAATCATCGGCAACTCGAAATCCCAACCTCCAGGGTTCTCGTCGTCGAAGATGTCATCTGCCATTACGCTTGTCACTCCCATTACTGCCATCAAGATGGCTGCTAAAACCTTTTTCATTGTCTTATACATTATATTATATTATGTGTTACTTCTTCTTGAACGTCTTCCTCAAATCTGCGAGGCTGGCCTTGCCTTCCATATAGACGAGGGTGATGTCGTAGTGCGACGACCTGTCCCTGCACTGATAGCAGATGTATCGGTGCGTGCCTCTCGCATTGTTCTTAAGTTGAACGATGGCGTAGTAAAGGTGACCGTCGCGGCTCTCCATCTCCAAGTTGCTGTCGTCGTCGGAGATGCGTCCCTTCATGTCTTCGGCAAAGAGCTGCTCTATCGTGATGCGTTCTTTGGCGTTTGCTGTGCATTTGGCCGTGTGGAGCACCTTAAGGTTGTAGGGCGCAAGGTTGTCGCCCTTGACGAGGCTTTCCTGAATGAACTGCTTGCTGACGACATGCCCTTCGAAGACCTCGTTGATGCGGAGCCCTTCCTGTGCCGTGGCGCAAAGAGTGATGCCGGCAAACATCAATAGTATGATAAGTAAACGTTTCATGGTTCGTTGAATAATTCGCTGAGTTGCTGTTCGTGGTTTCCGTTGCTGAATATCTCTTGCAGGGCTTCCTGCCCCATTTGCATGGCCTGAACCTCGTTGTTGAGCATCTTGCCGTCAACGTATGCGATGGCCATGCTCTCTTCTTTCTGCTGAGGCGGTGCCAGCAGGACGAAGGCGAAGGCAGCGATGCAGGCGGCAGCGATGAACGGCCAGATAAGGAAACGCTTCCGCTTGCCTTCGGTTTGGGAAGCGAAGCGGTCCAAAGCTTCAACACTTGGCGTAGGCGTTGCCTCGTCGATGATGGCGAACATTTGGGCGAAGGGCGCCAAGTCGTCCGGCAGGTCTTGCCCGCCGTCGAAGTATTCCCTGAGCATCTTCTGCTCTGCCTGCGTGCTTTCCCCCTCCATGTAGCGGCGGAGCAGTTCGCGTACGTTTTCCGTTGTTACCTTATTCATGATATTGTGTCTTAGCCTTGGTAGCGCTTCATGAGCTTTTCCAAGAGGTTCTTTCTTGCCTTGCAGAGTGCCGTGCGAACGGTCGTCTCGCTGATGCCGAGCAGTTCCGCAATCTCATTGTTCTCGAGGCCGTCCTGCTGGCTCATCCTGAGGATTTGCATCTGTGCCGCAGGGAGTCCCGCTATCTTGTCTTCGAGCCACTCGGCGTTTTCCTTTTCCTCGAGCATCCACTCGGAGTCGTGTGTGCTGACGAGCCGTATCTCGTCGCTCAGTTCCATCGGTACGGTGTGCCTTTTGCGCAGCTTGGAGATGCAGAGATTGCGGCAGATGGCGAACGTCAGTGCCTGGACGGAGCGGACTTCGTCGAGCTTAGCCCTGATGGTCCACAGCCTGAGCAGCGTGTCCTGCACGTTATCCTCGGCCTCGCTCTCCTCCCTAAGAAAGCGGCGGCTGATGGACAGGATGTCGGGCCTCAGCTGACGTGCCAATGTGCAGAACGCTTCTTTCTCCATTGTGTCGTTGCTCTGATATGAAGACGCATAAGTGGGGATAATGTTCCCGCTGATGATGAAAAAAATGCGAAGAAGTATGAAAAAAGCGGGCGGAGGCGGTCGTATCCGTCTTCGCCCGCTTGTAGGTTAAGCGATGTAAGCTTTTATGTTAAGCGATGTCCGCTTTTGAGTTAAGCGATGCCTGCTTGTAGATGAGGCGATGCATTACCTGCCGGGTTCGAGGCTTGCGCACCAGCCGCCGTTGCGGGCCATGTGGACGGGCAGGACGGAGGTGCTGCTGACTCTGCTTTCCTCGCGGAGGTAGTCCATGGCGATGATGTGGGCATTGACGCCGTCCTTGAAGCTCGTCATCTTGTACTGCTTTCCTGCGGGCAGGAAGTCGAAGTTGAGCTTCAGGTCGCGTTCGGTGCTGTTGGTGATGCCGCCGATAAACCACTTGTCGCCCTTGCGCTTGGCCACCACGCAGTACTGGCCTGCCTCGGCTGCCACAACGCGTGTCTCATCCCAATTGACGGGGACGCTGGTGAGGAAGTCGCGGCAATCGGGCCACTGGTCGTAGCGGCAGGGGTTGTCCATCAACATCTGGAGGTTGCTCTCGGCAAGTACGAAGATGGCCAGGTTGAAGGCTTTCGTGCCCACGCCGGCGCAGATGGGACGGCCGCCGTGATGGCGCTCGGGCTGGTAGTTGAGCATAGAGCCGGGCGTATAGTCCATGGGGCCGACGGCGTTGCGAATGAAGGGAAGCCATACGCTGTTGTCGGGCTTGCAGCTGCCGTTATACTCCATGCCGCGCACGCCTTCGTAAGTCAGGACGTTGGGATACTTGTAGTCCAGGCCGCTGGGATGGAATGCGCCGTGGAAGTCGACGAAGATGTGGTGCTTGGCTGCCTCTTTGGCCACGCGCTCGTAGAAGTTAATCATCCACTGGTCCTGGCGGTCCATGAAGTCGATCTTTGTGCCCTTGATGCCCCACTCCTCGAATTTCTCGAAGAGGTCCATGTGGTGCTCTACGGTGAGCCAGGGCAACCAGAGGATGACGCCCACGCCTTTGCTCTTGCCGTACGAGATAATCTCGGGCAGATGCACTTCAGGATTAGTCTCGAAGGGATTGCGTGTGTTGAGCGCCCAACCCTCGTCGATGAGGATGTAGCCTACACCGTTGCGGGCTGCGAAATCGATAAAGTACTTGTAAGTATCGAGGTTGATGCCGGACTTGAATGTCACGTCGGGACCGAAGGGGATACCATTGAGCCAGTCCCAGCACGTCTGGCCGACCTTGATCCAACTGGTCTCGCCGATGGCGTTTGCGGGAGCGAGGCGTACGGGCATAGTGCTCTCGACGAGTTGCCCGTCCTGCTGAGTGATGAGCATATAGCGCCAGGGGAAGGAGCGCGTGCCTGAAGTCTTGGCCACGTAGCTGGCTTCCTTGAGGATCTTGTGCCTGCGGTCGCCGTCGTCTTCGTATTCGGTCGGACACTTGGGCTGGATGATGGAGAAGGCGTTTGTGCCTTCGCCGACGGACTTGAGGAAGACGCCTGCGTAGTCGAACAGGTCGAACTCGGAGATGAGCACTTTCTGCTTGTCGCCCATGACGAGGATGGGCAGTTCGCTCATCTTGTCGTCGGCCTTCCATTCATTGCTGGCCACGACTGAGTAGTTCTCTTCGCAGCTTGTCTTGAAGCCGCCGGGCTGCTGCAGGACGAGCTTTGCGGGGCTGGCCAGCTGCCATGTGCCGTCCTCGCTCATCACCTCGATGTCGCCCTTCAGAGCAGTGATGAAGCGGTAGGCCACGCCGTCGTCATAGACGCGCCACTCCACCTTGTAGCCTCCGCCGAAGGTGAGGGTGAGCAGGGTATAGTTATTCTCGACCTTGCTGAACTTGAGGGGATGTATGGGCGTAATGGTCTCGCTGACCTTCGTAACCTTGTTGCCCTTGAGGGCGGGTTTCTCGCCGAGGGTGCGGTCGCTGAGCGTCATGCCGATGTGGTTCTGCTTGAACAGCTGTTCGCCGTGGCTCTCCACGTCGTAGTAGATGCGGTCGGAGACGGTGACCGTGACCTTCGTCTGTCCGTCGGGACTTGTTGCGCTGACTTGTTTCTGCGCGTTGGCGGCAAAACTCGAGAGGAGCAGGGCCGCGAGGAAAAGTGACTTCTTCATATTGTTAGCTTAAGTTAATGGTGTTCTTTTGAGGAGGGGCCTGAAAATGCCACGTGAGGGAATCGCCAACGCTTGCTGTGGGAGAGCCCGACGCTTGCTGTGGGAAAGCCCGACGCTTGCTGTGGGAAAGCCCGACGCTTGCTGTGGGAGAGTCCAACGCTTGCTGTGGGAACTGCCGACGCCACGTGAAGGAAAAGCCAACGCCACGTGTGGGAATCGATGATGCCACGTGTGGCGTTGGCTGACCTCTCTTTTTTACTTTTTGGCTGGTTCCTTTTCTATGTCCAGGAGCTCAACGGTGAAGATGAGGCAGGAGAAGGGAGGAATCTTGGCCTGCTCGCGGTCCTTGTAGGCGAGCTCCTGCGGGACGTAGAGCATCCACTTGCTGCCGACGGGCATCATGCAGAGTGCCTCTGTCCATCCCGGGATGACGCCGCCCACGGGGAACGTGACGGGTTTGTTCCTCTTATAGGAGCTGTCGAACTCCGTGCCGTCGATGAGGTGGCCTTCGTAGTTCACCTTCACCTTGGATTCCTTTGTGGGAATCTCGCCCGTGCCCTGAGTCAGCACCTTGTACTGCAGGCCGCTGGGCGTGACCTTCACGCTGTCCTTCTTGGCGTTAGCCTTGAGGAACTCCTCGCCTGCAATACGGTTGGCGCCGTACTTCTTCTCCATGTTGACCTTGTGATAGTACTCCATCTGCTTCTTGACGACCTTCTGGGTGCTGTCCATCGAGATGATGTTGTTCACGCCCTCGAAGTTGTCGCGGAAGCCCTTCACGAAGAGAGCCTTGTTCAGGATGTCGATGCTGTCGTTCACCTGCTTGGAGGCGTTGGGATAGACTTGTTCCTCGACCTGCTGACGTATCTCGATGCCGGCCAGGCGAGCCTTCTCGCGCTTGTCGGCGTCGGTGAGCGTCATCTGCTCGAAGCCCTTCAGGAAGTCGGCGATATAGGTCGTGTCGATGCCCATGCGCTGGGACAGGTAGCCCTTCAGACCGTTGGAATTGGCGCGGCCGAAGAAGTAGCTGAAACTGTCAACGCACAGCGTATCGACTACTTCTACAGGCTCCTTGCCTTTCTTCTTCTTGCCAGTATTCTTCTTGGCAGCACCTGCGCCCAACGTGATGCAAGCGCAGAGTGCAAACAGGATAAATTTCTTCATCGTTCTTACTTATTTCTCGATGCCGAGCATTTCAATCTTAAAGATGAGGCAGGAGAAAGGAGGAATCTTGCCGCCGTCGCGCTCGCCGTAAGCCTGCTCCTGAGGAATGTAAACCATCCATGTGGAGCCGACGGGCATATTGGTGAGAGCTTTCTGCCATCCGGGGATGACCTGCTTAACCATGAACTTGGCAGGCTCGCCGCGCTGGTATGAGCTGTCGAAGATGGTGTCGTTGAGGAGCTTGCCCTCGTAGTTGACGCTGACGCGGCAAGTGTCGGCAGGAATGGCGCCCTTGCCTTCGGTGAGCACTTCGTAGTAGATGCCGTCGCCGAGCTCCTTGATGCCGTCCTTCTTGGCAATGTTGGCCATGTAGTCCTCACACTGCTTCTTCCAGTCGCCGTATTTGTCTTGCATCACGCGAGCCTTCACGGTCTGCATCATGGTCTGAGCGGTGTTGGAAGCCTCGTCGACAGTCATCAGGGCGTTCTTGCCCGTGGTGCCGGAGATGAAGCCTGCCATGAAGTTCTTCAGGCTGATGCTCTGAGTGCTGTCCTCGCCGAAGATTTCGTAGTTGATGCCCTTAATCATCTGCTGGCTGATCTGCTGACCAATCTGCAGACCTGCGTAGTAAGCGGCCTTTTTCTTGTTGTCGCCTGCGTTGGCGGCTTCGTTCAAACCCTTGATGAACTCATCAATGTAGGTTGTGTCGACGTCCATGCGCATGGTCAGGTACTCCTTGAGACCTTGTGTCTGAGCAATGCCGAAAGCATAGCTCAGCGTGTCGATGTCGTTCTTCAAGTTAGCGGTGGGAGTGCTGTTTGTGCAACTTCCCATGATTGCAGCCACTGCAATGGCTGCGAGAATTGAAAACTTTTTCATGTTGTTTGTTGAAATTTGAATTTATTAATTTTGTTTGTTGAATTTGTCAAAGCACTTTGATGAGCTCCACGTCGAAGATGAGCGTGCTGAAGGGCGGTATGCTTGCGCCGGCTCCCTGCTCTCCGTAAGCCAGGAGGTAGGGGATGGTGAAGCGGAACTTCGCGCCTTCCTTCATCAGCTGCACGCCTTCCGTCCAGCCCGGGATGACCTGGTTGAGGCCGAAGTCGGCAGGCTCGCCGCGCTTGTAGCTGCTATCGAAGATGGTGCCGTCGAGCAGGCGACCCTCGTAGTGGCAGCGAACCGTATCCGTCGCCTTCGGGCTCTTGCCCGTGCCTTCCTGCAAGACCTCGTACTGCAGACCGCTCTTCGTCACGGTGACGCCGGCCTTCTTCGCATTGGCGTCCAGGTAAGCCTTGCCTTCCGCAATGTGCGCCTGCGCCTCCTCTTTCTGCTTCTTGGTGAAATACTCTTGCAGCATCATCTGCGCCTCGCGAGCGGAGAAGGCAGTCTCCTTTCCCTCCATCACGTCCGAGATGCTTTTCGCGAAGTCCTCGATGCTGAAGTTTTCTATGTTCATGCTCTTTATCTGTTGGCCTATTCCGAGGCCCAAAGCATAGCTTATTTTGTCCATATAAACTATATATTATTATAAATGCGCCGCAAAATTAACATATTTTCTTCACTCTTCGCACTCTCGCATCGTTTTTTTTCCTATATTTGCGTATCTTTAATCAAAAAAGGGGCAATTATGAGAATAGTAGTGTTGAGTGGAGCGGGTATGAGCGCCGAAAGCGGCATCAGTACCTTTCGCGACAATGGTGGTCTGTGGGACCAGTACAACGTAGAAGACGTGGCGACGCCGGAAGGCTGGGCGCGCGACCCGAAGCTCGTGACGGAGTTCTACAACATACGGCGCAAGCAGTTGCTCGAGGTGAAGCCTTGCCTCGGACACGAGCTCGTGGCAAAGCTTGAAGAAGAACATGCGGTGACGGTCGTGACGCAGAATGTTGACGACCTGCACGAGCGGGCCGGCAGCAGCTACGTCATTCATCTGCATGGCGAACTGATGAAGGTGACGAGCAGCCGCTCGCCCAACGACCCGCGATACATCAAGACGCTCGACGCGGAGCATCTCGAGGTGAAAATCGGTGACCTTGCCGACGACGGGAGCCAGCTGCGGCCGTTTATCGTCTGGTTCGGCGAGGCGGTGCCCGAGATAGAACGCGCCGCCGAGGAATGCGCAAAGGCGGACATGCTTATCGTCATCGGCACGAGCCTCAACGTCTATCCCGCCGCCGGACTGACCCGCTGCGTCCCGCCAGGCACTCCCATCTACCTCATCGACCCGAAACCTGTCGCCTGGAACAGCGACGTGCCTGTCCACCACATCATGAAGGGCGCAAGCGAAGGCATGAAAGAACTCCTGACTATATTGAATATTGAAAATTGAAGATATTGAAGATTGAATATTGAAGATTGAATATTGAAAATTGAAGATGAGTGAACTAAGGATTCGTTGCCGCAATACGGGCAAGAGAATAAGTCTGCCTTTTGGCAGCAACCTTTATGAGGCCTTCAAGAAGGCGGACTTCCACATGGACTACGGGCCGGTGGCGGCTCGCGTCAACAACAAGGTGCAGGGCATGAACTACCGCTTCTACAACAACAAGGATGTGGAGTTCCTGTCGCTCTCCGACGAAAGCGGCATGCGCACCTATACGCGCACCCTCTTCTTCATCTTGGCGAAAGCCGTGGAGGACACCTTTCCCGAGGCGCAGCTCCTCATCGGCGGCTCCGTCTGCCGCGGCTATTACTGCGAGCTTCGACTGGGTCGCCATGTAAAAGAAGAGGACGTCGGCCGCATCAAGCAGCGCATGCAGGAAATCATTGATGCCGACATGCCTATCCATCGCATCCAGTGCCCCATCGAGGAGGCCATCGAGATGTTCGAGAAGCGAGGCATGAAGAGCAAGGTGCAGCTGCTGGAAAGCCAGGACGACCTCTATACCTATTACTATAAGCTGGCTGGCACCGTCGACTACTTCTACAGTTGCCTGCTTACCCGCACCAGCCAGCTGCATCTGTTCGACCTCATCAAGTTCTACGACGGCATGCTCCTTCGTGCTCCGTCGCGAAAGGACCCGTCGCAGCTCGAGGAGATAATGGAGCCGAACAAGAAGATGTTCGAAGTCATCCTCGAGCACCACAAATGGCAGAACATCCTTGGCGTGCGGACTGTCGGCGAACTCAATGCCGCCATCCAGGAGGGCCATGCCACCGACCTCATCAACGTCAGCGAGGCTCTGCAATCGAAGAAGCTCAGCGATATTGCCGACGAGATAGCAGAGCGGGGCGCCCGCATCGTCCTGCTGGCAGGACCGAGCAGCAGCGGCAAGACCACGACGGCCAAGCGGCTGGCGGTCCTCGTGATGGCTTGCGGCTTGCGGCCACATACCATCAGCACCGACGACTACTTCGTCAATCGCGTCGATACGCCTAAGGATGCCAATGGCGAGTACGACTTCGAGTGCATCGGGGCCGTCGATACCACGTTCTTCAACAGGCAGATGAACGCCTTGCTGATGGGCGAGGAGGTGGAGCTGCCGCGCTATGACTTCAAGCGGGGCGAGCGCGTCTTCGAGGGTAGGAAGCTGAAGATAGGGGCCGAGGACGTCATCATCCTCGAAGGCAACCACGCCCTCAATCCCATCCTGACGCAACAGATTCCCGATGAGAAGAAGTACCGCATCTACGTCTCGACGCTCACCACCATCCAGCTCGACAACCACAACCACATCCCGACGGCCGACATCCGCCTGCTTCGCCGCATCCTTCGCGACTACAAGCACCGCGGCTACTCTGCCGTGGAGACCATCAAGCGCGCCCCGAGCGTCAGTGCCGGCGAGGAGAAATGGATCTTCCCCTTCCAGGGCCTTGCCGATGCGACGTTCAACAGCGCTTTGCTCTACGAGCTGGGCGTAATACGCGACCAGGTGATGCCCATCCTGGAGCAAGTGCCGGAGCGGGCCGTCGAGTATGCCGAGTCGAGCCGCCTCCGCAAGTTCCTGGCCTACTTCCGCGGCATCCCGGGCGACCAAGTGCCGCCTTCCAGCCTGCTGAGAGAGTTCGCCGGAGGAAGCTCGTTCAAGTACTGACAGCCCCCTCCAATGAAAACACAAAACTTAATAAATAAGGAGAATATGACTAAAAGTTCAAACAAAACAAAAAGCCTCCCTCCTCGGGGGGAGGTTGGAGGGGGGCTTCGCTTGATGTCCATCGATGCCCTTCGAGGCTTCGACATGTTGTTCATCATGGGCGGTGCTGCGCTGCTTGCGGCATTTGCCGAGTGGTTCCCCTGTGGCTTCACGGGGGCCATTGCCGAGCAGATGGACCACGTCGAGTGGCACGGCCTGCGGCACCACGACACCATCTTCCCGCTGTTCCTCTTCATCGCCGGCATCTCCTTCCCGTTCTCCCTGGCAAAGCAAAGAGCAAACGGAAAGACATCGTGGCAGATTCACAGGAAAGTCATCGTGCGCGGCCTGATGCTCGTCTTCTTGGGAGTCGTCTATAATGGCTTGCTCGACTTCAACTTCGAGAATCTTCGCTACGCCAGCGTCCTCGGTCGCATCGGCCTCGCCTGGATGTTCGCGGCCCTCATCTTCATACATACCGGCTGGAAGGCAAGGGCAGTCATCACCGCCGTGCTGCTCGTCGGCTACTGGCTTGTGGCAGGCTTCATCCCTGCACCCGACGGAGGCGGAGAGGACATCTTCTCCGCTCAGGGCAGCATCATAGGCTACGTGGACCGCATCCTCCTGCCCGGGCGCATCTATTACGGCAACATCGACCCCGAAGGCATCCTCGGTGTCATCCCCGCCATCGGCACAGCCCTGCTCGGCATGTTTACGGGAGAGTGGGTGAAAGGACAACGGACTAAAGACAACGGACTACGGCTTGTCATAGGGATGGTCCTTGCCGGCATCGTCATGCTGGTCGTCGGACTGCTTTGGAACGAAGTGTTCCCCATCAACAAGAAGATGTGGACCAGCTCGTTCGTGCTGGTAGTCGGCGCCTATTCCGTACTGATGTTCGCCCTCTTCTATTATATTATAGATGTATTGCAGTGGCGTCGGTGGACGCTCTTCTTCACGGTCATCGGCATGAACTCCATCACCATCTATCTGGCGCAGCGCTTCATCCGCTTCTCCTACACCTCCGAGAAACTCTTCGGCGGACTGGTGAAGCTGATGCCCGAGACGTCGCAGGCCTTCTTCACCCAAGTGGCGTACATTGCCGTCTGCTGGCTCTTCCTCTATTTCCTCTACAAGAAACGCATCTTCCTGAAAGTGTAGCGACAATAATCAAGACTAGGCACAATAAGAGAAAGCCCCATGCAAATTTTGGGCTTTCTCTTATTGTCCTCTGTCATGAATCCGTGAGGAGTCAATGTGCTTTCACTTTGAGGCGGCCCGAGTCCGAGTTGAAGCGGCGGAAGAACCATGCTGAGCCGCAGCATATCAGGAGAGATGCGCAGACGGTCAGGACGACTCCTGTGGGCATGGCGGCACAGGTAGTCTCGCAGGGCTGGCCTGCAGGAACCTCGACCGTTGTTTGACCCAAGGCGGCCGAGGACAAGTTCTTCACGTTCTTGATTGCTTGTTTCTCTGCTTTCTTGGCTTTCTTTTCTGCCTTTTCGGCTTTCTTTTTAGCTTTTTCGGCTTTCTTCTTTGCCTTCTCGGCCTTCTTCTTTGCCTTATGGGCTTTCTCGGCTTGCTTTTCAGCCTTTTCCTGCTGCTTCTGCAATTCCTCCTGCTGCTTTTTCTCCTTCTGTATTTTCTCGTACTGCTTTTTCTCCAGCTCGGCTTTCTTGCGAGCTTCTGCCCTTTGGACTTGTTCCCATGAGGAAATAGGGGCAACGTCTAATAAGTAAAGAACCATAAGCTTTTGGGTTATTGGTTATTGGTTATGGGTTATTGGTTATTGAAGCCTTGAATTTTTCTCTTTTCTTTTTTCACTCCTGAAAGGATTGGTGTTAAAGTGAATAATAAACGAGGTATTGTATCAGGATGCCGACGAGAAAACTCGTGGCATTGCAAAGCAAGCTGTAAACTGCGGCCTTTCGCCACTGACGGGTGAAGAGGAAGTACCAAAGCGCTTCGACCGCCACCACTATGAGTTCGCCTGCTATGAGGCGCTCTGTGCTGCCCCCGCAGGTCAACAGAAAGTAGTTCAGCGGCACGTTGGTCAGTATGTTGACTGCTACGGCTCCCATCAGCACGCTTTTGCTCTTCTCGCCCATCAGGAGCAGCATGCCCTCTTCGATTGAGATGGTGAGCAGTAGCGCCGACAGCATGAAATGGTGATTGAAGGTCAGGCTGGTATTGTGCGCCAGGAAGTAGCCTGGTATCAGCACGGCAGCCAGCAGCCCGAAGGAAAGTCCTTCGCGTCGGGGCAGCAGCCGGTTTGCCAGATAGAGCGTCATGGGCATGGTGAGGTTGATGGCAAAGATGCCTATAAAAACCGGTAGCAATGGGATGCTGGCTGTCCCTTTCCATATCATGCATGCTGCCGTGACGCCTACGCAAACCACGATTGCATGGCTGATGCGCCATAAACGTGCTATCCAACCGCCGCAAGCTTTTCCCGCCATGGCTGTTACGGCCAAAAGCAGCAGAAAGTCCGGCGTCTTCTCGGTTTCGCTTGGCACCACCTCACCCACGAACGACCTCAACATGACGAAGGCAAGGATGCTGATGAGGAGGAGAAGCTCCATCCCTGCTCCCCCATGACGGAGTGCTGCTGGCGGAGGACTGCTAAAATCTGCTATTGGGGTCGAGGTACGGGGGTGTATGATTCCCAAGAGAATAATGAGCAGCAGCATGACCAGCAGGAGCCACCAAGAGGCGTAGAGAACGCCAATGGTCAGGCCTAAGACGCCTGTCGAGACGAAGATGCCCAAAGCCCTTAAGTCGCTATCTGTCAGTATGGCTGTCAGTTTGCCTCCCCAAACGTGAAACATGGAGTTTCCCAAGCCCAGCAGGATAGCGACGGCTATCTTCGAGCAAGAATTGAGTCCCCACCATAGAGTTGCAGCTATCAGCAAGATGATGGCTGTCGCCAGCAAACTTGTTGCTATGCGTAATGCGGCTTGCTTTTGGTAAAGACGGTCGACCCACCAGCCTGTCAGCGGTTGCGTCATGAAAGCCAAGATATTGTAGGTAAGGAAGAATGCCAGCATGTCTGTCGTGGTGGCTGTTCCTGCCATCAGATACAAACTGCACACGCAAAGCCCGTCCACCAGGAAGTGGAGAAAGGTGGCAATGCCAATGGCTTTGAGGTTGGCTGCAGTCATGACATGGTCATTGTGTTTCGGTCACAAAGATATGAAAAAGTTCATAGTTCACGGTTCATAGTTCATAGTTATTTTATTATTCTTATATTTTTTCACTTTTAATTATTCATTTTTTAATTATTTTTCGTACCTTTGTAGGCGCAAATCATATCCTAAAACTAATAATTATGATGAAACAGACTCTTTTCATGCTGGCATTGGCCGGCACAATGTCTCTCTCGTCCTTCGCTCAGGACGTCAGTTTGGAGAACGCTAAGTTCCATGCCGGCGACGACATGTCGTGGGCAGGCGAGAACGTCGATGAAAGCGGTTGGCGCGACATCAAGAACACGATGACGTGGACCGCGCAGGGCATCAAGATCGAGAACGGCTTCGGCTGGTACCGCTACCACGTCACCATCCCCAAGTCGATGCTCGAGAAGTCGGACCTCAAGGAGACCGTCGACTTCAACATGGCTAAGATTGACGACGCCGACGAGGTGTACCTCAACGGCAAGCTCATCGGCAAGACGGGCTCCTTCCCGAAGGACCCGAACGGCTATCACAGCAACTGGAACGCCCAGCGCATCTATCGCGTGAAGGCCAATAGCAGCCTGATAAAGTGGGATGCCGACAACGTGATTGCCGTCCGTTGCTATAACGCAGGCGACCCGGGCGGCATGTTCGCAGGCCCCATCAAGGTGCGCGTGCCAAATACCATCGATAACCTCAGCATCAGCATCAAGGAGGCAGCAGGCAGCCAGGGCGTCGTCACCCTCGACAGCAAGATGCAGGCCACGAAGAGCGGCGACTTCGCCGTCAAGGTGGAAGACCCCGAGACCGGCAAGGTGCTGAGCGAGAAGACAATGAAGGTGTCTGTCAACGAGAAGAAGAACCGCGTCATCAGCATCCCCTACGACAACCACCAGATGGTCCGCATCGTCTCCACCTTCACGGAAAGCAAGACGGGACTGAGCATCGAGTCGAAGTACATCCCGAAGTACATCCTGACGCCCGCCGCTCCGGCTGAGCCGCGCTTCAACACCACGCCGCTCTATGGCGTCCGCCCCGGCTCGCCCATACACTTCCGCTTTGGCGTCAGCGGCGACCGTCCCATGAAGATTACGTCCGACGACCTGCCCGCAGGCCTCGCCATCAATCCCGACAACGGCGCCCTCAGCGGCTCGCTCGAGAAGCCAGGCTCCTACACCTTTACCGTCAAGGCAAAGAACGCCAAGGGCGAGCAGACGCAGAAATTCACGATACGCTGCGGCAGCAAGATAGGCCTGACGCCCCCGATGGGATGGAACAGCTGGAACTGCTGGGGGCTGAGCGTTACGCAGGACAAGGTCATCAGCAGCGCCAAGGCGCTCATCGAAAAGGGCCTCGCCGACTACGGCTACTGCTACATGAACATCGACGACGGCTGGGAGGCTCCGAAGCGCAATGCCGACGGCACGATTGCCGTCAACGAGAAGTTCCCCAGCATGAAGGACCTCGGCGACTGGCTGCATAGCGAAGGCCTGAAGTTCGGCATATACTCCTCCCCCGGCGACCTCACCTGCGGCGGCTACCTCGGCTCCATCGACCACGAGCTGCAGGACGCCGAGAGCTACAACAGCTGGGGCATCGACTACCTCAAATACGACTGGTGCGGCTACGGCCGTAAGCACGCCAAGGAGCCCGACAGGCAGACCGTCGCCAGCTACGTCCGTCCCTATCTCCTCATGGAGGGCTATCTCCGTCAGCAGCCTCGCGACATCTTCTACAGCCTTTGCCAATACGGCATGGCGGACGTCTGGAAGTGGGGCGAATCGGTCGATGCCAACTCCTGGCGCACCACGGGCGACATCACCGACACCTGGGAGAGCCTCTACAGCATCGGCTTCGAGCAGCAGGTCGAGCTCTATCCCTACGCGAAGCCCGGCCACTGGAACGACCCCGATATGCTGATTGTCGGCAAGGTGGGTTGGAGCAACAACCTCCGCGACAGCCGCCTCACGCCCGACGAGCAGTACGCCCACATTAGCCTCTGGTCGCTGCTGGCCAGCAATATGCTCATCGGCTGCGACATCGCACAGATTGACGACTTCACCATCAACGTGCTCTGCAACAACGAGGTGAACGCCGTCAACCAGGACATCCTCGGCAAGCAGGCACAGCGCGTCGTGCAGGACGGAGCCATACAGATCTGGGCACGTCCCCTCAGCGACGGAGCCTATGCCGTCGGCATCTTCAACGTGGGCACGACGGACGCCCGCGTCGACTTCAAGAAGTACTTCAGCCAGATGGGCATCAGCAGCCTGAAAGCCGCCCGCGACCTCTGGCGCCAGAAAGACCTCAGCACCTCCGACGTCAACTACTTCATCCCCACCCACGGCGTCAAGTTCCTCAAGGTAAAGTATTGAGGAGAAACAACCCCGCTCGTCGGCAAGACGAATAATACAAGGGATTAACGTAAGAAGCCCCGCTGACCTTCTCGGCAGCGGGGCTTCCTCATTATATGTTGATGCTTTTTCTACCGGACACCAGTATTCCAAAATAAGAGGTCCAAAACTGTCCTTTATGCAACATTCTTTGTGAAAACAAGAAATATTACTCCATCAGTTCCCAATATGCCGGCACGAGCACCGTATTCAGTCCCAACGCCCGCATCCGCGGCATCACCTCTTCAACATCGTCACTTACCCAGAAATTTGGTATTCAGGTAGGCTTGGAATGCTTCTTTGTAAAGGTCGCCGATGGGGAGGTAGGTGTTGGCATCCATGATGACGCGGTTCTTGTTGACCTCTTGAATCTTTGTGAGGTTGACAATATAGGAGCGGTGGATGCGCATGAAATAGTCGGGCAGGCGCTCCTCCATCTTCTTCATCGACAGGAGTGTGATGATGGGTTTCGCCTCGCCCTCTATCCAGACCTTCAGATACTCACTCATGCCCTCAACATAGCGGATGTCGGGAATGCTGACTTTTACGATGCGGGAATCAGTCTTGAGGAAAAGCGTATCATCGGCGGGTAAACTGCCGACAGCAGAACCGCTGACCACAGGTGCATTGTTCTCCAGCCGTTCCTTCAGGCGGTTTGCTGCCCGCCGGAAGTCTTGCAGGCCGAAAGGTTTCAACAGGTAATCTACGGCATTCACACGGAAGCCCTCGACGGCGTACTCTGAGTAGGCGGTGGTGAAGACGACGAGGGGCGGAACGGCGAGCGACTTCACGAAGTCCATGCCGTTGAGGTCGGGCATGTTGATGTCGCAGAAGATGGCATCCACCGTGTCGTGTTCCAAGAACGCACGCGCCTCCAAGGCACTCTGGCACTGGGCGGCGAGTTCGAGGAACGGCACTTTGCTGATATAGGCAACGAGTTGTTGCAGAGCCAGCGGTTCATCATCGATGGCAAGACAGCGTATCATGATAAGGGTATGTTTAGTTCGGCAGAATAATTGTTGGCAACATTGTGGATGCGAAGCGAGTAGTCATGTCCATACAGGAGATTGAGGCGCTTACGGACGTTGGCAAGGCCTACGCCGCCATGCTCCTCGTTTGGTGTGTCGGCAATAGAGTTGCGACAACAGAACCGCAGTTCATTGCCACTCACCACGACCTTGACTTCTATGAACGACTCGTGCTGATATGAGACACCGTGCTTGAAGGCGTTCTCGATGAAAGTGATGAGAATGAGCGGCGGTATCTGGCGGTCGGGCACCTCTGTGGGCAGGTCGAGCGTGATGCGCACCTTGTCGGTATAGCGCAGCTGCATCAGCGTGACGTAGTGGCGGATGAAGTCCATCTCGCGCGAGAGCGGCACACCCTGCTTGTTGCCCTCGTAGAGCACGAAGCGCATCATCTTCGACAGTTCCAGAATGGTGTCCTTCGCCTTCTCGGGGTCGATGTCCACGAGCGCGTGGATGTTGTTGAGCGTGTTCATGAAGAAGTGCGGGCTGATCTGATAGCGCAGGTACTCCAACTGCTGCTCCAGGTTCTCGCGCTCCAGCTCGGCCAGCCGCTTGCGGTCGTCGCGCGTCTTGAAGTAGTATTTGATGCCAAGGTTGGCGCCAAGTATCAGGATGAGCACCACAATGACCATGATGTCGCGCTCGCCGATAAAGGGAGGGGGCATGAGGCGTTTGTCGTGGGGTGGTCGGGGCATCATTTCCGACGTGCCGTCCCGTCGCCTTTCCCCTCGTTCCGTATGCGGCTTTTCACCCATCGGCTTTTCGACAGGCGGACGGCTGCTGCACTGGTAGAGCGTGAATGCCGCAATGACAACGGCCACGATGGAGAAATACGCTATGCGTCTGTGTCCATGTATCAGCAGCGGTGCCAGCAGGAAGTTATGGACAAGGAACAGAGCGAGATAGATGGCAAACTTAGGCCATACGACAAAAGCCTTTGTCCACTCGAAAGTGACGCCCGGGTCGCTGACGGAGCGCACATACAGGCTCAGCAGCGGGGCCGCAAAAAGCATGCTCCACACAATCAAGTAGATGATATTCTCCTGACGCGACTGCTTCATCTTGTTTATTCTTATCATATATATAACGCAAGAATCAGAAAAATATTGTCTCAGTGCCAGCCCTGGCCTCCACCTCCGGGGCCGCCGCCCATGCTGCCCGCGCCGCTGTAGGACGAGAGGCTGACGCTGTTGCCTCCGCTTATGGAACCACCCACGATGGCGAGGCCGCCAAAGTAGGATGTGCCGCCACTGACGCTGACACTGACGCCTGACTGCAACGCAGGCTGGGAAGCACCGCTGACGACAAGCCCGGAGCCACCGCCCGACGGGGTTTGGAACGAGAAGGTGTTGTCGCCTGCGGTCAGCGCATACCATGTATTTGGCGACCACGATGCTTGATAGCAAGACTGTGAGAGGCTGCTGCCGCTCTCCAGGCCACCGATGGCGACGACGGTGCCGCCCGTGAGGTAGAGCTTCTTGCCGCCCTCGCTGTTGGCATCGATGGCCACCTCGGGCTGTCCGCTGCAGATGGCATAGACCGTGCCGCCCTTGATGTAGCAGTTGCCGTTGGCATCCAGTCCGTCGTTGTTTTTGCCTTGGGCATAGACGTAGCCGTTGCTGATGTTCATGTCGCCTTTCGAGTTGATGGCATCGTCATAGGCATACGAAGCCACTTCGCCGCCCGTGATGCTGAGTGTGCTCTTCGTCTCGATGCCTTCGCCGTTGGTGCCGCTGGTACGTACCCAGATTCTGCCGCCCGTGACTGTCAGGTTGCCGTCGGCCTTGATGCCCTTGGGCGACGCAGTGTCGTTGTTACTCGAGAATTGTCCGCCCGTGGTGACCACATAGACGCTGCCGCCGTTGAACGTCGCATCGCCGTCGGCATTGATGCCTTTGCCACCCGAGCCCGTACTCTTCAGCCAGAGTTCGCCGCCATTGATGGTGAAGGTGGAGTCGGCCTTGATGCCTGCCGCACCCTTTGCCTCCTGGTCGTCCGTGTCGAAGGTGCCGTTGCCTGTGGTCAGCACGGTGGTGCGACCTCCGTTCACGATGATGTGGCTCTCGCAGTTGATGCCTTTGGCTGCCGCTGCCGACACCTCGACGTTCAGAATGCCGCCGTTGATGTAGATGCCGTCGTTGGCCTTGATGCCGTGATTGGAGGTCGAGCGGACATAGATGTTATTGCCTTCATTGAAGGTGATGTAGTCGGCAGAGTGGATGCCGTTGTTCGTGTAGCCTGTCACGCTGAGCTGTCCGCTGCCGTTGAAGAGCAGCTTGCCTTTGCAGTAGAGTGCTCCCTTCTGCGCTCCGCCCGTGTCGTCGGAAAGCGTGTTCGTGGTGCCGTCGGCCAGGATGATGAAGGCGCGCTTGCCGCTCAGCAGGTTCAGTGCCGCCGAGTCGGGGTTGGTGATGTTCACACCATTCAGTTTCACGGCGTACTTCTTTTCGCCTACGACCGTGAAAGAGCCATTCGTCGTGGCACCGCTCACCACGTAGCAAACCTTCTTCGTCGAGCCGTGGTTGGCCGTCACGTGACCGCCATTGACCGTCACCTCGATGCCGTTCTCCGTCTTCGCCACGGGGTTTGACATATCAATCGCAACCTCCGTCGTGAAAACGTTGTTCTCCAGCACGTCCTCCTCGTTGGGGTAATACGCTGTGGCAACGTCAGTAGGTTCTGCCGTCGTCTTGTCGATGACGACATCAAACGTCGCTAGTTCGCCCGTGATGGCCGAACTGCCGCCCGTGGTTGAAGCGCCATTGTTCCAACTATTATTGTTGCCCAATTCCTCAAACGGGTCTGCCGAGCAGCCCGTCAGCATCAGGACAGACATTGCCCAGATTGCCACAATATGATTCTTTTTCATATTCTTCTCCTTATTAATTTATTATTAAATTTAAGTTTCGGAAGTTCTCTATGTTTTGTAGTTAAGTAGTTAAGTAGTCGTCCTTCGGACAGTAGTTCTTGCGCTCCGTAGGTGCTCAGGCGCAGGCGGAGAAGCCGAATGTTTGGGAAGCTGCAATTTGGGGCGATTTATGTATTGGCTTAACTACTTAACTACTGTCTACTTAACTACTTCAGAAACTTCAGTTATTTAATACTTATTTCCTTGCCATTCACATACAGGCGGTGACCGTTGGACCTGATGTGGTGGGCATTGCCTTTCAGCGAGGTGATGTGTGTGTCGGCGGTGAGAGTCCATGTGCAGTCGTCGCCCAATGTGACATCTACCTTGCCTGTCTCGGTCGATATGGTGTCGCCGACGGCATTGGTGATGTTGCCGCCGATGCCGCCGATGAAGGTGGAACCATCGGAGAATGTCAGCGTCAGCTCAGAGTCGCTGCCCACGAGGATGGTGCCTTCCATCTGCTGGCGTACGGCATTGAGCGTAGCCTTGTTTGTTGCCCCGTGCCACCCGTCGGCACATACGGAAAGGAGCACACTGGCGGGGTCATCGTTCACCAGCTTGACGCCGTTGAGGGTGATGATGGCATTGGTATTGGTGACGTGGAACAGATGGCCATGGCGGTTAGTCAGCGTTCCGCCGTTCATGGTGAAATGCGAATTGCCGCGGTCAGCATCGCCCGAGAAAGACTGGTATATCATGACGGCATCCTGAAACTGTGCGTGGCCGTTGCGGTGGGTGTTGCTGACGGTCAAGCGGCAGTTGTTCAGCGTAATACTGTTCTTGCCCTCGATGACTGCTCCTTCTGACATATTCGAAGCAAGTACTGCATCGCTCACTGTAACGTCGGCCGTAGAGTAGATGACAGGTGAGCCCAGGCCGCCAGTGGTATAGTTGCCACCCTCGACGGTTACCACACCGCCACCTCGGTCCGAACGTATCGGAGCCGACGAGCGTCCGCTGGTGTTCACCGTCAGGTTCTTGGCCTTCGTCACGCCACCGCCAGTGGTCATGATGCCGCCGGAGCCGCCGCCCGTGGTGGTAATCTTTGTGTCCTCGATGATGACCGTTGTACCATCACCCTCGCCACCGTTCCTGCCACCATTTCCACCATATGAGAATACACCGTTGGCCCCCGTTCCATTAGTGATTATAGTACCACCCTTAATGGTTGTTGTACCGCCGCCCTTTACAAGTAGCGCCGCATTCACACCGTAGAAACTGCAATTGTCGCCACCGTCAGAATGGCCGGTCTTGTTGATGGTGGGTTGTGAAATGGTCACCGCTTCCTTGGTCGAAATCAGCAATGCACTTTCGTCGGACTTACTGCTCTCGTAAGTTTTGCCGGTTTCTGCCTGCGCAGCTGTCAGGGACGTTGCCCCTGTATACTTGATGTCCTTTTGCCGCGAGCCTGGACCGCCAAAGCCGCCAGGAGGCATTCCTGGTCTGCCTTTAGGTCTGCCGTCCTGCCCCATTGGGTGCTGGCCGTTATGCTCGGTTTTGCCGCTTGGCTCGTCCAAGAATTGTGTTTTTTGCTCCTGTGCCATCAAGTTTCCCGACAGCAGAAGCAAGCAAAATGCTATAAAATGTAATAACACGATTTTCTTCATAACGCAGATATTTTTATAGTGATTAAATACATTTCTGCTGCAAAGATACGCGTTTAACGACCAACTCACCAAATCTATTCAACGAACCGCCAGTTTCATTCAGCGAACTATTATATATAGATTCTTGTTATTCTTATAATTTTTCCAGCAACGATGCACTACTGGCTTCTCCATGTCGAAGATTCCATGCAGCGAGCATTTTATGCTATTGAGGCTGGTGCGTGGACCTTGGAGCGTAAGAGAATTACAGCGACAGATAGACACCAACTACTATGCCCGTAGTGGGTGGAGTAAGAAGCCTGAATTGCTCAGTAAAAAGATAAATGGAACAGCCGAGCGACCAACCACCCGAGCAGGATGTCAAATCCCCTTATTACTTTGAATTCCTGGGTCTTTCTTCCAAAGATGCAATAGATGAGGGTGATTTGGAAGCAGCAATCGTAAGCCATCTGAAAGCTTTCATCATGGAATTGGGCTAAATCAAATCAGTGACTAACAGAAATTATAACCCACTTACCATCATTATCCTTGCCTTCACGTTTCAGAACACCTATCTTCTGCAATGCTGAGAGGTCACGTTCTATGGTGCGTTGGCTCACCGACAAAGTCTCTGACATTTGTTTGCCGGTGATTGTCGGAGACTCTTTGATGAGATTCAGTATTTTCTGCTGACGCTCAGTGAGTTTCGTCTCCGACATGTCTCCGTCATGGTCTCCGACATTCGGAGTGTCGGAAGAGGCGAAGATGATGGTCTGGAATTGAGTCGGAGTAGATTTGAACACAGGCTTCAGTTCGTCTTTATAGCCATCCAATGCTTTGGTCTCATTACAAATACGTGTGAGTCCACTTCCTCGCTTCTCCATATAGTCAAGTTGAGCCATTACGTTTGCAAGAATGGGATTGCGTCTTTCAGAAGAAACGTCAGCGATGTCTAAGTCTTGAATCAGCATACCATTGTACATTCCTCCAGGGGATGTAACGGTGAGTCGGTCATCTGCTTCCAGAACAGCACGTTCTGCATACTCTGGTTTATTCTTTCGCCCATCAGGCAATTTCTCCCAACCTCGCTTGGTGTTTGACTTCACAAAGTTCATCGCTTCACGGAGTAGCATGAGGACATTGCCTGTAAACTCTGCATCGTTGATGGCATCGCCCTTTTCTTTTCCATCCCATTTGGTACAATAAAGGCGAGACTGCCATAAAGGACAATCATCGGCGAACAATGCACCAGCATTCGTTAGGTTCCCTGTGCCAGTTACAAGTCCAAACGACAAGAGATATTTCTTGTCCCATTCTTGTTTGGTACGGTCTTTAAAGGCATTCGCCAATATCGTAAAGGAATAGTCCTCCGCTTTATAGTCTGTGTGAAGGGAATCAAAAGTTTTGTTAGAGCCTTTCAGCACCAAGCGTACCATCTGCTCTGCCGTAGCTGGTACGCTCTCATCACCGATGCGGACAAAGGCAATGCGCTGGCCATCCCCAACGTAGTAATATGGGGTATAATGCCCTGTTTTGATTTTGAGTTGCAAGATATGTAAACCATCTATATCATGAGGAATCATCTCCACCTCTGGCAGGGGATCCATATAGTCACGAATCCTGCTACTGATGGCCTCGCATACATGCTGCACATCATCAAGTCCTTTGACGATGCCGTCATTATCAATGCCAAAGAAAAGGGAGCCACCCAAGCCATTGGCAAAAGCGCTTACGCTCTTCAACCAACTCTTAGGTTTCTTCTCTTCAAGCATCACCTTGAAGTCGTATGCTGTACATTCCGCTATCAGAGTCTTTAATTCCATTCTATATAAATTCTGGCATATTACCTTGCAAAGGTACTCTTTTTTTCCGAAAGTAAGGAGTTTGTTCATCATTTCGCGCGTAATTTAAGCAAATTTTGTCTAAAGTAAGCCCTACTTATAACAAAAAGAAACGATTTCTTGGTAAAATTCATTACCTTTGCCAACAAATTCGACGACAATGGAACAGAAATTCAACAATAATCGCTTAGATTTGCAGATATTGCGGGAGTTTTGCGAGCGGGAGGGTGAGGAGATTGCTTACCGCAAGGGTGACCAGTTGGAACGCGAGGGTGACCCTGCACGGTGGTTCGCTTTTGTCACTGAAGGATGTTTCAAATATGTAAAATATGGAATGAGCGATGACAAGGCGCATATCACGTGGTTCTCGTTTGAGAGTGAGTTCGTGTGCGACTACCCCACATTTCTCTATGGCCGTCCGTCACAGGCCACAATTGAAGCCATGATGCCCAGCCGTGTCTTACGGACTCGTAAGTGCTTTTCTTTTTCAACCTCTCTATAACCCTTAACCCCTAACCCCTAAACAGAATAACCAGGGCTTTCACCTACGGTTACCTCCCTTGCCTTTTATGTTTGCCCCATCTTCATAGCAGAAGTGGTATTCGCCACCGTCTTCTGTGAGGACGCCTGCAAGGATTTTCTTTCGATATATCTCTGCTTGTCTCATTGCTTTTTAGTTGCTGTCAGTTCGTAGTTAAACAAATCAAGTAACTGGTTGACTTTATCCATCCTTAACGTTGGCTTTCCTTGTTCTAGATTACGTACAAAACATAAGCCAACGCCAGACTTCATAGCCAGATCTTCCTGTGTAAGGCCATATTCCTTACGCAAAGCCTTTACCACTAACGATAATTTTGTCTTTTCCA
>CACXLY010000069.1 GCA_902768605.1 uncultured Bacteroidales bacterium | reverse complement strand
CCTTCGGGGCTTATTATTGTCAGGCTAACCTGTCCCGGGGGTTAACACCCCCGTCTGTGTTCTTTCGCACCTTCGGTGCTTTTCCCCGGACAGCAATAAAATTATAATAATGAACGTCGGCATCCTGTCGGCCGATGCTCCGAATGGCGGTGGGCGTGCCGTCGATCATCGCGAACTGGCAAGTGCAAAAGGGAGAGCCCTGACGACGCCCGTCGACGGCCTGCACGCCGATGGTGTAGGCTCCATCGCTCAGGGAAAGCAACGCGGAGGTTGCCGTGCCACGATTGCCCGCCTCCTCCACCTTCCGCTGTCCCTGATGCTCTTCGTCGGTGAAGGCACGGCAGTTGCCGAGCAAACGCCCGTCCTCCGTCCGGATATACATCTCGTAGGTGGTGCTGAGGGGTGCGCCGTCGGCAGGCGTCCACGTGACTTTCACCTTTCCCGGCTCGGCTTGTTCAATGTTGACACTTTTGGGAGCGGCTGGCGCTTCGGTGAGTTTTTCGGCTGATTGCGTGACGATGAAGGTGCGTCCCGCGCTGTAGTTGTGGTCAACGAACTGCTGGTTCTCGCAAAAGCCCGTCGAGAGGATGTCTTTCTTCCCGTCACCGTCCCAATCATAGGCATTGGCAACGCTGGCTACGGAGTTGAGTCCTCGCACTTTATATCGGTCGAAGCGCTCGATGGGGAGGGGCGAGAAGTGCCCCGTGCCGTCGCCCTGACAAATCATCGAATGCTCCCAATAGCCCTCGCTGTCGCTGCCGGTCAGTTCGATGGCTTGTGGTGTCCCCGGGAAAAAGCCGCCGTCGCCGCTCACATAGACGTCGAGAATGCCGTCGCCCGTGAAGTCGGCCACGGCCAGCCCGCCGTTATAGACCGATGGGTTGTCCAGTCCCCAAAAGGTGCGCACGAACTTCTCGCCCGTGCCGTCGTTGATGTAGACCTCAGTGAAGCGTTCCCAGTCAGCGGCCTGCACTTCTAATGAAAACAGCAAGCACAGGGCGTAAACTGAAAAGAGTAGTCTTTTCATAGGTTAATGCCGTTTGTTATTGATGAGAGCCTGCCACGACTTTGCTTTCTGCGCCCTGGACGCGGATGTAAAGGCCTTGCTGCGCGGCTTTGCCAGCTACGATGGGCTGCCCCATCAGGTTATAGTATCGGACTGGAGCCGAAGCGTTGTCGGCATCGGAGGGCACGGCGCGGGGGACGTCGATGCCGGTGGGGTCACACCCCTTCGGCGTCACCACGAAGTTGTCGAACCGCAGCACGCTGTCGTGGGCTCGGAAGCCGGCGCGACCGGTGATGAAGGGCACGGGGTCGGTGTACGTGATGAGGGGTTTCTCCATGTCGTCGAGGTAGCAGCGGATAGTGGCGCCCTCGACCTCCACCTTCATGTGGTGGGGCTTGGAGATGTCGATGGAGTGGCTGACGGTTGAGAGTGCCTGCCAGCCGAAGTTGTGTTTGCCCAAAGTGGACGAAGAGCCGCTGGCGATGAAGATGTAGCCCTGCAGGAAGTCGGTGCCGAGGACGGGATTGTCGTCTGCTCCGCCCGTGCTGGCGTTCGTGGTGCGGAAGAGGAGGCCGCCGTTCGTGCCGCCCGAGCCATAGACGACGTCGCACTCCACGGTATAGTCCGTCAGGTGAATGTCTTCGAATCCGCCCATCAGCATCTTGCCGTAACGACCGGTCGATTCCAGCTGCCCGTCCACGATGTTCCAGTTGCCTTCGCGATAGCCCCACTCGCTGCTGAAGCCGTCGTCGAAGTCATCGGCCATCTGATGCGGATGCTCCACGCCACGCTTGACGTTGTACTCCATGAGGAAGATTCTGCCGCTCGTCTGCTCGAAAGTAAGGCGATGATGTCCGCCCGGCAACGCGATGTCGTTGAGCGTCATGACGGCGTAGGCGGAACGTGTGCCGGGCAGCTCGATGTTGTCCATCATGACGTCGCCGTCGAGCAGAAGCCGCGCTTGCGTGGCCGCTGCGGAACGGTAGCGGAGCCCGATGTTGTAGAGGCCGGCGCGCTGGATGTTGACGTTGTAGGTCATCGCTGCTCCCGGGTCAAGACGCATGGCGCTTTGCTTTCCAACCGTCATGTTGATGGAGGTGGCAGCCACCTGTTCGTTCTTCTCGACGCAAAGATTGGCGGCCATCATGCCGGGCAGGGGCTGGCTGACTTGCAACGAGGCGCTGCCATCGACGTAGGGGCTCACGGCAATGTAGCCGAAGCGAGCCGGGCCGTCCAGCGTGGCATAGCCGACGCGACCGGCCGGAACATCGAGCGAGAACTGCGACTTGCGCATGCCGTCGATATAGACGCGGATGCGCGTGGTGTTCTTCTCGATGCGTATCGCGTGCCAGCAGTCGGGATTGAAATCGGCTGGCAGACTGATGCTTTTCGTCGACTTCTCTTCCCCATCGGCAATGGTGATGATTTCAAGCTTGCCCGTCGAGGCATTGATGGCTGCGAGGCAGTAGTTGTCCTCGTCGCGATAGGAGAAAACGGCGCCTGCTTTACCCGTGGAGGTCGCCAAAGTGAACTCGGCCGTATAGCTGTCGAGGGCTTCCGTCTGGAAGATGGCAAGGCACGTGTCGGAGCTGCCTGTTTGCACGAGGCGGTCGCCTTCCTCAATCTGCCAGTTGCCGTCGCCCAGCATGTTCCAACGCTCCCCTACTTCCGTACGCTCGAAGTAATCGTTCTCAGCCACCAGCGGGCGGTCTTGTTCCCAATTCGTCGGGCCGGTCATCATCAGCTTGTCGCCGTTCCAGGCGATACGTTCGAAGTTGAGCAGACGCCGCGACTTGTTGTCCTGCAGGTTGTGATAGCAGAAGAAATAGGTGTCGAGGTCGGGCCCCACGAAAGCCGTGCCGTGCCCCAGCGCCTTGTGAGTCGGCGTTTCGGTGTCGACGAGGATGGGGTTCTGCTCGCTTTGCGGATGGAAACCTGCGAGGGGACCTGAGTTGGACATGGCGTAGTCGATGCGGTAGCCGTTAGTCCAGACGTGATTGCCTGTATAGATAAGGTAGAAGAGGCTGTTGCGCTTGAAGACGCAAGGCCCTTCCGTCCATTGGCCCGACATGCAGCAGCCCAGGTTGACGTCCTCGCCGAAGCTGAGGTGCGTAGGCATCGTGCAACCGCGAATCCCGCCGTTGTTGGCGTGGTAGAAGTACCACTTGCCGTCGTCGTTGACAAACATCGAGCCGTCGATGTCGCGCCCCAGATTGCCCGTCTGGTGCGTGAAGGGACCTGTCGGACTGTCGCTGGTGAGCAGGTAGTGACCGCCTCCGCGGGGCGAGGTGCACATGTAGAAGAGCCCGTTCCAATAGATGACTTCGGGGGCGTAGGCAACAGCCGTCGTCTCGTCGGTACAGCAAATGAAGGGTTGCGACCACTCGACGAGGTCTTTTGTCCGCCAGCAGTAGATGTTGCGGTCGCCTGCGCTGACGTACAGGTAGTAGTAACCTCGGTACTTCATCATGTAGGGGTCGCCGAGGCTACGGTTTTGCAAGCCGGGCAGCACCATAGGATTGGTCCAGGCAAAAGCGCAAAGAGGGGTAAAGAGAAACGCCGCCGAAAGGAGGCAGAGCATAAGTGCACGATTTAGGAACCTCATAATTTGAAGATTTGATAATTATACGATTTGACTGCTTATTATGGTTTTTTGCTTTGCAAAAGTAGTAAATTACCTTCACAAATATGGCGATATAATGATTTAATCATGTCACTTTTTGATTTGCCCCGTATAAAGAACGCTCCGACGCACTATCGCAGCGCATCGGAGCCCTCGGAATTCCATTTAATAACTAAAACCTAAAACTAATAAAAGCACTGGTGCTGTATCATGGGACACGTCGGCAGCAGGCCAGCGACACGAGGCTGGATGGCTGGCATCACGTTGCTGGATGGCTGACATCACGTTGTTGGATGGCTGACAACACGTTGCTGGATGGCTGACATCACGTCGCTGGATGGCTGACATCACGTCGCTGGATGGCTGACATCACGTTGCTGGATGGCTGACATCACGTTGCTGGATGGCCAGCTACACGTTGTTAAATTTAGATTAACCAGTGGACAGTTTGCAAACTACTAGTGTGTCGTTGGCAGTTTACTAGTGTGTGGACTGCAGTTTACTAGTGCGTGGACTGCAGTCCACTAGTGTAGGGACTACAATTTACTAGTGTGTCGTTGGCAAACTACACGTGAGTAGTGCCCCGGATTACTGCTTTACGAACCTGTAGTTCGTCACGCCGCACTCGCTCATGATGCGTTTGATGCGGTCGATGTGCTCCTGCGGAACGCCCTTGCAGACGTTGATGCGGACGCTGTGGTCGCTACGGATGGCCACTTCCTTCAGGTGGACGCTGATGTCATCGACGTCCCACTTCCACGAGCAGATGGTGTAGTTCTTCCAGCTGAAGCCGTCGTAGTCGCCTCGCCGTTCCCAGATGGTCGTCTTGGAGCCACTATCCTTCGGAGGTCTTCCCGTCAAGAGGATGGTCAGCTCAGGGTTGATGTTGCCCTTCACGCCAGCAGGAATCTGCACAGGTTTCGTGATGAGGTTCACCTTTAGTTTACCTTCTTTGGACTTCATCTCCATCTCCACCTTCTTCAGAGCCGAGGCAGGAAGGTCGGGCAGGTTGTTGATGTCGAGCAGTTTGCCGTCGAGCATGACGTCGTAGTACTTCGTATGGAACGCCCACGGATACTGGCAGTCGGGATGCTCCTCGATGTAAGAGGCATCTCCCTTCACCACCCAAGTGCCCTTGAGCCAGAAGACCGTAATTGCCGGGCCATGCTTCTTGATAAAGTCTTTTGCGTTGTCCTTCGGGATAAAGGCGTTCAGCATCTTCCCAGTGGAGAACCCCTTTACCTCATCCGTCATGACGAGTCCCATGCCGGGCACAGCCACCGTGACGGGACTGCCGTCTTGTACTTGGTTATTGTCTTTTAATGCAGTTTCCCTGCTGTGCTCGCTTCCTTCAGAGGGGGCGGCTGAGTCTGTTGGCTTTGCCCAGACAACGAGGGCAAGCGCCATGAGTGCCGGCAGGATGAGAGCCTTGCCCATCAGCCAGCGGTTGGAATTGTGTTTGTGCATCATCTTGATTCTTTTCTTAAGTGAATGGTGACTCAGGTTGTTGCAGACCGTCTGCAGTCGGCTGCCTACAGCTTTCGTCACGAGTAAGAGTTGATATGTCTTTGCATCGATGCCAAAGGAAAGTACGGCGTTGTCGGCCTCGTATTCGTGCACGGCCTTGAGGTCGCGACCAAGGAGATAGACGAAGGGATTGAACCATTGGAGCGCCTTCACCAGCTCGAGCAGCAGGAGGTCGTAGGTGTGTCCGAGGTGGATGTGAGCCTGCTCGTGCGTCAAGATAGGGCGGCGCAGATGCTCGTAGTCCGAAGCGCTTATTATTATATAATGTAGGAAACTATAGGGCGCGAAGTTGCCGCCGTGGATGACGACCGTGTTGCCCAGCTCGTCTTTTGTGTGTACGCCGCCCCTTATCTCACGGAAGAGGCGGAAGAGCTGCACGAAGAAGATGGCGAGGGAAGCAATCAATCCTATAATATAGAGATATTGTACAACCTGCATCATACCAACGCGGAAGGTCGGTTCCTGCATTGACTCTTCTATTGCAGGAGAGGTTGACTGAGGCGTTTCGATGTCCTGCACCTCGTTCTGGACTGGGGATGCAATCACTTCGACATGTGGAATTTGGACTTCTTCATAGTTGAGGTAGCTTGGCTTCTTAACGCTCAACTGCACAGCTGGCAATATGAGAGAGACAACAAGCACAAGGAGCAGCGCCACGCGATTGAAGCGGTGGAACGTCTCGCGACTCAGCAGCAAGGCAAAGCTCCCGTAAAGGACCGCCAGCAACAAAGCAGATTTTATAATATAGGCTAACATCGTTAACTATGTATTATGAAGAGGAGTTAAGAGGAGAAGTTAAGAGGAGCCGATACACTTGGCCCTTTATAACTCCACATCATAACTTCCAAAACTTGAATTATGAATTATGAATTATGAATTAGGGCCAGTATCTCCTGCAGTTCTTCGTCCGTGAGCTCCTCGTTCTGTATGAGGAAGGAGCAGAAGCTTTTGGCTGAGCTGCCGAAGAGCGTGTCCTTCACGTCGTTCACAACATGGGCGATGTACTTCTCGCGCGAGAGCATAGGCGAAAAGTAAAAGGTGCGGCCCGTCTCTTCCTTGCGCTTGTGCTCCACGTAACCCTTCGCTTCGAGTATCTTCAGGAAGGTCGCAACGGTGGTATAAGCAGGCCGGGGCTCGGCATAACCTTCCACTATCTCGCTTACCGTGAGGGCGCGCTGAGCATCCCACAGCACGTTCATCACGTCCATCTCTGCGCGAGTCAAGGGCTTCATCTTATCATTTGACAATTTCATAGTTTTGACGTTTTGACGGTTCAACAATCTGATGATTCCATGCCAAAAGGCTTTTTCTACTGCAAAGGAACGGAGTTTACGTCAAGACAGCAAGAGAAAGACAAAAAAAGGCAGCAACGAATGCCGCCTTTTAACATATTTATTTAGTTCAGACTTGCCGTTTATTAGTAGTTAACACTACGGGGCTTGCTCTTTTATCTAAAAAGGGCCCACACATGCTTTGTACATGCGTGAGCCCTGATGTATCAGACCTTAAAGACTTTAGGGACCTTAAGGACCTTAAGGACCTTAGAGACCTTAGATGCTATTTACTTAACCAAAATCTTCTTGCCGTTCACGATGTTGATGCCCTTCTGCATCTTGCCGAGGCGCTGACCGGATACGTTGTAGATGTCTCCCTGCTCCGTCTGCGTGCTGGGCGAAGCAATCTTAGTTATCAGGTCTTCATCCTCGCCTGTGTTCAGAACGAAGGTGTTGGAATAATATGAGTAATTATTCTCAGATGTGAAGTAGCACCCGAAGGCATTCACCTCAGCACCCTCTTCAAGCCGCTTGAGCACAGAACCGCCCTCGAGGACATAATGCCTTGGCCACCAAACTGTCGTGTAAACATCGTAGTTGGGTACGAAACTTACTTCATTGCCGAAGGTGAGGTTAAACGTATTGTTGCGGATGGTCACTCCCTCGAAGGTGGGATCTACGATGTCCGCGCCGCTGTTCCACTTGATGATGTAGGGCTGGCCGGCCTTAATCTTCGTGACGGGCGTCAGGAAGTCCAGAGTGGCGAAGCCTGAAGCGATATAGAGCTTAGCATCCTCGTACGTTCTCACTTCTGCACCATCGAGCACGCTGCCTTCGATGTTGAGGTTGAAGGGCAGGCAGATGGATTGCCACTGACCATCCTTCTTGAGGGTCATGTTTTGAATGGTGACGTCGGCATAGACTTCAGCATTAGCTTGGATGATACTCTCGTTGAGGCCCTTGGCATCCAGTGCGATGTCGATGGCTTCGTTCGGAGTGGTGAACTGCCAGATGCCAGTTGTTGACTCGCCGCCGCCGAGGTAGATGCATGTCATGCGATAGTCGTACGTCGTACCCTTCTCGAGACCAGTAAGCAGAGCTGTGGGCTCGTTCGTCCATACCGTCTGCCATGGACCTGCAGGCTCCATGTAACCGATTATCTCGTAATAGGAAATCATGACGTCGTCGATGGTGACGGAGCCCGAAGCTCCTGACCACTGGAATGCGATGTACTGCACGTCGTCGGGCAGTACCAATGAATAGGTCTTCCAATCTGTCGAGGGCTCAAGGTCTGAAACGGGCTCCCAAACGAAGCTGCCGATGTTGGAGTCCGTCGTGGAATAACCTACTGAGAGGCCATCACCCATATAGAAGGCATCACCCTTATAGACGAACTTCAACTCAGAGCCCGGAGCGTAGGTGGTTCCGACGGCTTGCAGGATGTATTGCGAGGGATACATGCCTCCTGTTTCGAAGATGAACCCAGCGCCTCCGTCGACACCAATGTTGCTGATGACGCCGCTATTGACGTACGTATCGACTGTTGTCCACGTGAACGTGCTTTCGAAGTCTTCCTTGAAGTAGATGTTATCTTGTTCGATGGTGACGCCCTTTTCGGCTGTCCTGTATTCCAGCTTGTACATGTCGTAGTTGCCCTTCCAGTCGAACTGCGCCGTGGTAGGCGTCGTTTCTACGGTGAGGTCACCAAAGATGCTGGGAATGACATCCGAATTGGTCATGAAGTATCTGATGTCTGTTTCGGCATCGGGGTAATCTGCCATGCGGCCGATGATTTGGTACTGATATACCGTTTCTGCCTGCAAGTCGGTGAGCGTCGCATTCCTCTTCGTTGATTCGACGGACATCCATTCTCCCGGTTCTGCACCGGGCAAGATGATGGAGATGTCGTCAAGATAGAGCGATGCGTAACTATTGTTTATGTCGGCATAGTTTTCGAAGGCGATGTATTTCACGCCTGCGGGCAACGTCATGGAGAAGTCGTGCCAATCCCAATCGTCGGTGCCCATCTCGTCGGTCCAAGTAAAGGCGGTGGGGTCAGTCACGTCGGAAGATGTCGTGGAATAGCCTACCTTGAAGGAATTCTTTACGCCCCAGCTATGATGGCGGAAGGAGAATGTAGCGCCTGAGGGCAAGTCCTTCAGCTCGGGAGAAATGAGGTACTGGTAGCCGGAATAATAGTAAGAGAAACAGAACTCGTGGCTATAGTTGATACCGGAATTGGGCGACAAATCCAGCGAAGACCAATAGCCCCAGCCATTCTCGAAGTCTTGGTAGAGGAACTCGGCTGCTTTTCTGTAGCGCACCTCATAGCTGTCGCTCTCGCCCTTCCAAGAGAGGGTTGCCGAGTTAGCGAGGGCTGCAATCGTAATATCAGAAGGAACGGGATTGGGAGTCATCGTCTCAATGCTCGCGGTGTAGCTCCATTCGCTATAAGCGTCGTCTTCCGGGTAAACGGAGCGCACCTTGACATCGTAATGCTTTCCCGACTCAAGTCCTGCCAGGATGTATCGGGCACAATAGCCGTCTGGGCAGTACTTCTCATCGACTTCGATGAGGTGCTCCATATCATCGTTTACGCAAATCTGCCAAGCCTTTGCGGTGCCCGTCTCTTCCCAAGTTAACTCTGCGGAGTACATGGTGACAGTCCCTACATTGAAGTCGTTAGGCCGCGGATAACGAACAGGTACAATGAAGCTCTCTTCCGACCAGTTGCCGAAATGGTCATTACCATCCGTTATGCGAATGCGAACATAGTAATATCCGCCCTCTTCGAGACCAGTCATGGTGTAAGACTTTTCGGTAAGGTTGAACTCGCCCTTCCATGTCGTGTCCTCATAGCGCTTGTACTGGAAGTCCCACATCGTGCCCGGGCCGTCCCACGTCACGACAGCAGAGTTGTAGGTGGCTTCATATTCTATATTATTGACTTTAAGGTCAGTGGAGAATGGTATCTCAGCCCAATCGCCAAGGTCAGAGCCATTCACAATTTGCAGGCGGCAGGTGTATTCTGTCTTTGCAGCGAGGCCGGTCAGGGTATAGCTTGTGGCAGCGGGATTGTTGATGGCCACTGTCGTCCAGTCGGTTGCATCATTTGCCTTGTACTGCATGTTGTAGCTGCTGACTTCTGTCGTGGGTGCGTTCCACTTGAAGCTTGCTGTGGTGAGGGTGACGTCTTCGACACGTAAGTTGATGGGTCTGATGGCGAGCGGAACGTTGTTGAACTGGATTTGGTTCTTGTAGTTCAGCACGGTGCCGCTTGTGCTGCTGCCCAATTCCTCGGGAGTATAGTAGCCCTCATGATATGAGCGGGTAGCATAAATAGCCTGTCCCTCAGCCTCGAAGCAGAGGAACTTCGAGTCGGTACTCTCAAAGAAATTGAGAGGCTTGTCCACGATGGTGACGGCGAGGTAGTGCAGTCCGCCGCCATTTCTGCTGTATCGGAACGGTCTGCTCAGCGGGATGTCGGTCCACTCGTTATTTGTGAACTCTACTTTTCCGCTGAAGACCATGTCTTCTTCCCTGACGGGAGCCCAGTCGGTCTCGTTTTCGTAGGACTCCTTGTATGTCGGGTCAGTCAGATAGATGTCGAGTGTGCGTGCGGATGCCAGGTAGTTGCCGACGTACTTGAAGGAAAGGCTGGTGATGTCGACCACGTCTTCGCCTATCTCGTCGGGCGTGTAGATTTGCTGCGTGACGTAGGCGGCCAGACTTTTGCCCTCATACGGCAGCTTGTCGGTCGTCTCCGTGCCTTCGCCTATCTGCCATGTGTCGCCGAAGCCGATGCGCAGTCTCGGTTTTGATTTGCTGAGGATGCCGTCGCCCTCGCCCAGAGAAGCGATGTCGATGTCGTTGTCGCCATAGATATAGAGGACTTGTTCCCTGCCGGAGCCGGTGTCGAACGAGCCGAACAAGGTGGACGATGCGCCGTCGCTGTAGTTTGTCACGGCCGAGCCCGTGTTGTCCTTAATGGCTATGAGGAGGTTGCTGTCGTACCCTTGATAGCGGAAGGGCTTGTCGAGCGTAATCTTGTTCCAGCCTTCTTCGAGCGTCACGCTCCCGCTGAACACCTTGTCTTCTTCGTCGACTTGCTGCCAGTTGTCCACAATCCAGCCGGTTGCATACGACAACTGACTGACGTTCGTGTTCTGCAGATAAACGTCAATCTGTCGAGTCCTTTCGCCGGGGTCGCTGGCCTGATTCTTACAGAAGAAGCTCAGGCTGTTAATGACGCCCGACTGCCCCACCTGCTCCTTGGAGTAAACCTGCTCCGAGAAGCCATACTTGCTTGCCGTATAGATGGGAGCATTTCCTGTAGTGTAGGAGTCGCCTATCACTACGGACGGAACGATGTTGAACCAAACCTGGTTCTTTTCGCCCAGCAAAGTGCCCTCGTAGGTGGAAAGCAATGTGGGGACGTACGGCGTGTCGTAGCTGAAGCTGACGAGCGCCTGGTTTGGAGCGTCGAAGGTGAGGCATTCCGCATAGGGGCCGCTTACCATCGCGCCGTTGTGCTGTACCATGATGAGAGCGATGTTGCTGCTGCCGTCGTATTCGAAGGGCGTATGCAGGGTTACGGTCGCAATCGTATTGTTACGGTAATGGGAGATGTAGCCCGAATAGACCATGTCGGCTTCCGTGAAGTCAATCCAGTCGTATGCGTTGCTGAAAGAGCTGTTTGCGGTGTGCACCATGTAGATATCCACGTTGTTGCTGCCGCCGTTCGAGCTAAATGGCTTGTTCGAGGTCTTGAAGGAGATTTTCTTGATGGTGCCCGCCGTGCCCAGCTCGCTGGCGGTGTAGATTTGCTGCGTAAGGGCGTACTTGGCGTCCCGGTTAGCGGGGAGCATGTAGGAAGATTTCAGGCCGCCACCCACCTTGACGTTCCCTGCCTTCACGGGCATGATGTCGAGCTGGATGCTGCACTTCTGGTCGCCTACCGTAGCAACGTACATATCCATGTCCTCTTCGGGCTTGTACATCATGGACTCGTTGTTGATACAGAGGGATGCCCCGGGAGCCGAGAGGGCTCGGAAGGACGCCTTGGCTGCAGTGTATTCGCCCGTTCGGTCGTTCACCGTGACCACGAGGTTCTGCTTGTCGTAATACTCATAGGGGACGGAGAGGGGGATTGACGTCCAGGCGTTCGGCTCGAAGGTCACCTCGCCGCTGAAGACCATATAGTCGGCCGTGACGCGCTCCCAGTCGAGCGAACCGGGGTACGAGGTCTTGTCGGTCGGCGACATGTAGATGTCGAGGACGCGCGTCGCGGTGCCCTCGGAGGCCTTGTAGAAGGCGATGGAGTTGATGGTACCGGACATGCCGATTTCCGCGCCGGTGTAGATTTGCTGCGTCAGCGAGTACTCGAAACGCGCACGAGTCGGGAGGACGTCGGAGGTCACGTCGTCCGTGCCGTCGCCAATCTCGACGATGTTTGCCTTTGTTGAGCCGAAACATGTCAGCATCAAAAGCATCATGAGTAGAGTTTTCTTTTTCATAATTCTCTATTTTAGGGGTTAATACTTAGGATTTCGCATCAAATTTACGATTATCTCCGCAATGAACCAAATTATTTTAACTTTTTTCCCCTTATTATAGCATTTTTGAAGTGAAATGGGGTGTCGGGGCATCAAAGATGACCATTTTCTCGCATTAATTGCCCGAAAAACGAAGGCAAACGCGCTATGTCACACAGAAATCACAGAAAACACGGAAAAGATTCTTTTCACATAGGAAACGACTGGCTTTATGTCTCGCAGAAATATAACTTTCTGTGATTTCCGTGATTTCCGTGTGACATAAAATCAACTTCTGTGTGACATAAAACATCTTGGTTAAAATTCTTTGAATTTTAATTTCGCGTTTTAAGGCTTCTCTGAGCGCGTTTCTCGCTCCGGGACTACCAAAACCCACCGAAGGGGAGAAAATCGATTTTAGGGGCATTTGCGGGCGAAATAGAGGGCATCTGCTCGTGCGGGCGCCTCCGCATTCTCCCCGCCGCAACACAAAAGGCAATGATAAAGCAGTTGGCACGATGGAAGCCTGAAAGGCTGGAAAGAATACAGGCGGGGGTGGAACCCCCGTAACAGATGCGAGCGGTAAACGGAACCCTGAAAGGGTGGAGAGATTTCTGATGTTGTGATGTCTTCCTTACGGGGGTTTCACCCCCGCCTATGTTCTTATCAGGCTTACAGCCTTCATCCTTACCCATCACAGCTCTTTAACCCATCCGAAAACGTGCCAACTTCTATATCATTACCATACAAAATGTGAATTTGCAGGCTGATTTTGTGTGTCACTTGGGGCTTTTCATCAGCAAACAATCAAAAAACTTTTTAAACAAACACTTTAAACATTGTTTTTTGAGAAAGGGAGCAAGACTATATATTACTTTATTATTAATACCATTATGTAATTATTGATTTATATATATAGCAAACCCCATGTGTCCCGCTAAACAATGTTTAAAGTGTTTGTTCAATTTATTCTATATTTTACTCGCTGGATTCCAGCAGCTTCCGAATTTTACAAATCGATGCCGTACTCCCTGCACACCCATGCCACCGCGCGAGGCGGCAACAACTGGCCGCGAGGACTCGCACCCAATTCTGCCAACTTGCT
>CACXLY010000068.1 GCA_902768605.1 uncultured Bacteroidales bacterium | reverse complement strand
TGCATTCTCGAAATAATCAATAAATAGTCCGTCATCATCGCTTGCTTCCTTCGAAATTTCGCCACCGATAAACTTCACTTTCGAAGCGTCGCGAGGCTTAGCGTCGGGCGTCTCATCGGGATAGCCGACAGCAATGACATAGAGCAACTTATAGCCTTCCGGGATGTCGAGGCGTTCGAGGAAGAACTTCGCCTTCTCGTTCGTGAGCAGGAAACGCACGGGACCTGTCTGGATGCAAGTGCCGAGGCCGAGCGACTGAGCAGCCAGCATCATATTCTCTCCCATCAGCCCTGCATCGAGGTCGAAGCCGCCATCCTTCGGAGCGCAGACGCAAATCAGGTTTGGAGCCCCGCGAAACATGTTCTTGAAGTTGGGGTCGTTGTTCACCGCATCAGGGTTCGCCTGCTTATAGACCTCGCTCACCTCGGCAATCAGCTTCTGGTCTTCGATAATCCTGACAGCCCAATACTGCCAGTTTCTCGCGCTCGGAGCATTGATACCGGCTCGGGCAATAGCTTCCAACTTGTTGTGCTCGACGGGTTTGTCGAGGTACTTGCGCACAGAGCGACGCGCCATAATCGTCTGCATCACTTCGTTATCGAACTCATTCTGGGCAGCGAGAGAGAGCAAGCCCAACATTGCCACAAGGCACAAACACAATCTTTTCATCTTACACTTAACAATTACTTAATGTACAATTTAGCCATTTACAAGGTACAATTTATGTACAATTTAGCCATTTACTTGCTGCAAAGATAAGCATTTATTCTTAAACTTCATTCCTAAAAGAGAAAAAAAATCCTCGCTGTTGTTGTTTTACAGCGAGGATTTCGTATCAGGATGGTTTATACCTTACCATTCTTCGTCCCAAACATTGACTGAGCCTTTGGCAGCACCGCCTTCAGGACCTTGGTAACCGTCACTGCTGCCACCGTCTGACACTCCTGTATTACCATCTACTTGGCTGACAGCTATGATTTGGCTGTGCTGCAGAACTACTGCAAGCATTTCGGGCTGAATATATGTCTTTTTCATTGCTTCTTCTAAATTAAGAATTAATAATTAAGAAATAAGGATTAGAAGAGAATCTTCTTACCGTTCACGATGTTGATGCCCTTCTGCATCTTCTGGAGACGCTGGCCAGCGAGGTTGTAGATAGCACCTTCTGTCGTCAGTTGTCCGTTGTCAATAGTCATGATTGCTGTTGCATCGTCTTCATCGCCGAAGATCACGATGAAGTCCTTGACTTCTGTGCCGTTGTCAATCACGAAGTAAGCACGGTTCGCGCCGAGTGTGAAGCCATTGCTTCCAGGATAGTAAAGCTTGTTGTTTGAACCAAAGAAGCGGATGTTCTGGTTGTTTGCTCCCAGAGATGTGCTTGAGTATGTGCCCTTGAAGGTAACGTTGCTGGATACGACATCATTCGTAATGTTCTTGATGGTTACGCCTTCAAACTTGGGACTTGTCTTAGTAGCGCCCTTTACGAGGAATGGTGTGCCTGCAGGGATGCTCTTTGTATCGGCAACCAGCGGAGCGAAGTTGATGGTCAAGGTGCTGCTCGTGCAAGATGCGTCGGCTAGTTCATTAACCTGAACGCTATTGCCAATAGCCTTCTTCAACTGTGCGACAGTTACATCGAAAGGCAGGCAGAGAGTGTTCCAGTAATTGGCATTAATGCTGCGGCCATCGAGGGTTACATTAGCATAAGCACCATTGTTTCCACTGAGAATGGCGGAATTGTCGCCAAGGTTTGCGAGTGAAACCTCCACTGCAGGAGCATCGCTCAGATATGCTTTACCTGCGTTTTCACCTTCTGTATAAACAGCAATATGGAATGCTGTGTTATCGCTGGCGAAGTTAGTAGCATCGAAGCTTCCGTTCTCACCGTTAACGGCAACGATTGTTCCTGCGGTTTTAGCTGCAGTGGTGACACCAATAGAAGCTGTTGCAGCCAAGGCACCAGTTACGTTAATTGCATTATTAGTATAAACATTGCCTGTCTTGTTACCTGTAACCTTCACATCGCCCTGAACATTGAGAGTACCTGTGTTATATACGCCGGCACCAGCTTTTGCATAGTTGCCGGTAACGATGACACCTTCGAGTGTCAGCGTGCCGTTATTGAAGACACCTCCGCCGTTATTTGTGTTGTGACCGCCGCGAATTGTACCGTTCTTAATGGTCAATGTTCCTGCATTCGAGATTACATAGCCATTTGTTACAGCTCCTACGATATCCTTGGCACGGTCGAGAGTGAAGCCGCCTAAGTCGAGAGTAAATGTCTTGCCTGCAGGAACGCTAATAGCTACGTCCTCTGTGCCAGCAGTTAGGCTCTTTGACAGTGTAAAGGAAGTAGCTTCTCCATTGATAGCTTCCTGAATGTTTGCCCATATGATGTTTCTGATATTCTTATAATAGGTATTGTTGTAGAGAGGACCATTTACAGTCTCATAAACAAACTCACTGGGGTCAGGTTGTTCGGCAACGACCTTTGTTCCCTGCGCGCTTTCCGGTTCGCTGAAGGAAACGGTGTAATAGCAATTTGTCAGATTCGCATTACCGCCAGCATTATCTTTGTGTACAAACTCGCTGGAGCCAAAGAGATTAGCTGCATTAACCTCGGAGGGGACGAAGAAACAATTGGTAAGTTTGGTAAGATTATCGCCCTTTCCCTTATCCAGACCAATGAAGCCCCCAGAGTATGCGAAGTCAGCACCCGTGAGCTTGCCGCTGAACACGCAATTGGTAATGGTGGCACCGTTTTCTGCAATACCTACGAAACCAGCCTGATTAGCATATTTACCACTGCCTTGGTCGCCAGAAAGATAATTGCAATTCATGTTAACTGCAACCTCAACGTTTTCAATGGTGACTTTACCGTCATATGTACCAGGACCAGTTGAACCAACCAAGCCGCCAGCAAAAGTACCTGTAGTAGAAATGTCACCAGTAACCTTCAGGTTCTTGATGGTTGCATCATAGGTGTAAGCGAAGGGAGCGGTGTAGTTGGGATTAGTCTCAGCAGAGGTCAGGTTCACGTTGATTGTGTGAAACCCCGTTAGTTCGCCGTCATCGTTGTATATGCCGCCGTCGAATGTACCAGCGAAACGTCTTCTTGAGTTGGCATTGCCTGCTGTCAATTGGCAACCCATAGTCTTTGTGATAGGACCAATGTCGGCAGTCAGCTTGAAGGACATTTCATTAGTATCGCCACCTGCTGCAATAAAATCAGCAAGAGCATTCCAGTCGGCAACGCTTTGAATCAGGTAGAAGTCGCCTTCTTCTGCCAATTGGGGAAAATCTTGTGCTTTCACGCTGTGTCCCAGGGTTACTGCGAATAGCAGCATAGCGAGACGGAATAAGTAATTCTTTTTCATTTTTTGTTTTGTTTTTGTTATTGGTTAACTATTCTCTTTTTTCTATACTTATATATTTTTATTCCTATATATAATGCCTTTATGCGTGCACGCGTACATACACATGCGCAAAAACGGTTGCAAAGATATTGTTTTTTATGTTATACAACAAACTTTTTAACAAAATAATAATTAATTCGACAGAATTATCGCATAATAATGGGTCGAAATGATAAAATATGCATATCTTTGAGAGGTCTCACTCGAAATGATGCAAGAAACAACTTCTCACGTTAACTTGCACGACTTCTCATGTTAACTCAATCGACTTAACACGTCATGTTGGTTGAATATTCATGTACATTCAATTGCAAGTTCATGTACATTCAATTGCATGTACATGTAGTTGCAAACTATTAGAAGTGTTAAGTGGAGCAGCGAAGCACCTCAATCGTGGTGGCGCGACTGGTCAAATTGGGCAAAATTGGGCAAAAATAAAAGGGCTCGCAACCTTAGTCGTAAGCCCTTGACGGTTTCTGTAGCGGGAGTGGGTCACGATCCCACGACCTCCGGATTATGAATCCGACGCTCTAACCAGCTGAGCTATCCCGCCAAACCAACTTGAGAAATGAGCGCTCCCGAAGTACAGAGCATGTCACCTTCTCTCGTTTTGCGGGTGCAAAGATACAACAAAATATTTAAAGTGAAAAGTGAAAAGTGAAAAAATTTTCTCTTTCCAAGCTTTTTTATTCCTTTTACCTTATATATATACATATAAATCGTATCTTTGCACATAATTAGCCTCTCCCGCAGACGGGGAAGAGCACTATGGACCATGAATAATGAACTATGAACTACGATATAGTCATAAGTAAGGAGCTGAAGCAGGATGTGGAGGATGCCATCAGGCGCTGTCCGCACGACCGCCTGTTCGTGCTGACCGACACGACGACGGTCGAGCTGTGCTGGCCGCTCGTGAAACCTCTTTCTTGTTTCGAGACGGCACAGTTGATTACCATCGGCGCGACGGACGAGAACAAGACGCTGGAGTCGCTGGCCCACGTCTGGAGGGCACTTCAGGAGGGCGGAGCCTCGCGCCACTCGCTGCTCGTAAACGTGGGCGGCGGCATGGTGACGGACCTCGGCGGCTTTGCCGCAAGCACCTTCAAGCGCGGACTGGCCTACATCAACATCCCCACGACGCTCCTGAGCCAGGTGGATGCAAGCGTGGGAGGCAAGACGGGCATCAACTTCGGCGGCCTGAAGAACGAGATTGGGGTCTTCAATAGCGCACAGACGGTCATCCTATCAACCGACTTCCTGCGTTCGCTCGACATGCAGAACCTGCTCAGCGGCTACGCCGAGATGCTCAAGCACGGCCTCATCAGCGACGCAGAAAGTTTTATGGAACTGCTGAGGTTTGACCTCGAATCAATTGACTACAATCTTCTTGGCACTTTGGTTGCAAAGAGCGTAGAAGTGAAAGAGCGTATCGTGGAAGAAGACCCGACGGAGAAGGGCATCCGCAAAGCTCTCAACCTCGGGCATACTGCCGGCCATGCGCTCGAAAGCCTTGCCTTGGAACGCGGAAAGCCTGTCCTGCACGGCTATGCCGTCGCCTGGGGCCTCATCTGCGAACTGTACCTGAGCGTCGTGAAGTGCGGCTTCCCGAAGGACAGATTTAGGCAAACCGTCCAGTTCATCCGCAGCCATTACGGCAACTTCCCGCTCGACTGCAAGCAGTACGACCGCCTCTTCGAGTTCATGAAGCACGACAAGAAGAACGAGGCAGGCATCATCAACTTCACCCTGCTCGCTGACATCGGCGACATCCGCATCAACCAGCAAGCCTCGAAGGACGAGATATTCGAGATGCTCGACTTCCTTAGCTTCAATTCATAATTCACAACTCACAATTCATAATTCACAATTCATAATTCACAATTCATAATTCACAATCCTCAATTCTTAATTCTTAATTCTTAATTCTTAATTAATGGAGTTAAACAAACACCTCAAATATTGTATCTTTGTAAATATTTTGACATTATTAGCCGTCAGCTATAACCAAAATAATTATGTATGATTCTCTATTCGCTAAAAACAAAAATTCATTAGATATGAAATACATTATTCTGTTGGTAATAATATCATTTTGCTGTTCTTTTAACTTATATTCAAGATGGTATGATGAAAAGTTTCAAATACATCCGGATTATGGTTTTTTTAAAGTGGAATTGGATACCCTCTCTGGTATTCCTGATGTACTAAAGTTTGTTACTAGGGGAACATATAAAGGAATAGTTGGAAGGAACTATCCAATATTTCGTCTTGTGGAAAATAATGATAGTCTGACGCTGAAATTAAGATATAAGGTAGATATGTGTAAATATGCATGGGTTGTCGTATTTACGTATAATAGTGCCCAGATTGTTGTGAAAGCTGACACACTTAATCTACCCCTAAAGGATGAATGGACAGATATCTCTCTTTCAGTCTATGCGAAGGATGCTGCATTCTTGAATATAAATATACAAACAGAAGGGGAATGCCAGGCTCCCTACGGTCAATTGTATATATCAAACCTCCAACTTTTGAACGGTGAAACCTTATTGAAGCCAGACATTGATGATGTACTGGTAGAACAAATAGATTCATCTAGTGTTATTTCCTCATTAGGAATGTTGGATTTGCCCATAATGGGCAAGCGGATACTTGCATTGGGCGAGACATCACACGGAACAGAAACTCTGTCGCAGAAGGTGTTCTCTCTGATGCAAGAGCGTATCATAAAACACAACTGCAGGCTGGTGATGATGGAGTTCCCGATGGAATACTCTCTCCTTGTAAACAGATACGTACAAGGTGATGAACATTTCAGTATAGCAGATATATCGGAATTCATACAGACGACATCGCTACAGTCAAGCCCTTTCATATCTTTTATACAGTGGCTTAGGGATTTCAACGAGAGAAACAAGGATAAAGTTACGTTATTGGGTTTTGACCCGAAAGAGCATTTCCCTTTCGATAAAAGAGTATGTTTATGCAAATTGCTTTGCAATCTGAATGTCAAACATTATCCGTCCGTTGATACATTGTGTGTGAAAATCATGGATACGGATATGGCTGGAAAGGATATTCTTCCCATATTTGAAAAGAATGAGGAATTAAAAGAAATGTTACTTCTTCCAGAGCGTACCCTGATACGCTATAGCATAGAAGGGTGGGGGGGAGACCGTTCTTCTATTCGAGACAGTTTAATGGCGGAAGTTGCTGAATTGTCAGTTGACGGTTTTCTCTCATCGGGTGAGACGGCAACGTTCTATGCACACTTTGGCCATGTTGGATACCGTTCCAGCTATATTATATACGGTTTTAATTATCATTCCATGGGAGAAATTCTGAAGAATAGATATGCTGATGCTTATGCCTGCATTGCTTTGTCGGCATTTCAGGGTTCTGCACATTTTAGTAATGGGGGCATGTCAAAAATTTTGCCCTTACAAAAGGCTCCTGTTTCAAGTATTGAGTATCAGCTGAGTAGATTCAGACAGGATGAGGTTTATTTTGACATGAATGCTTCGCCACATATGCAAGTTTGCCAGTTGAGATGTACTGGGAGTAATTATACGGACAAACAGTTCTGTTGGCAGATGCCTGGTGCCGCAATGGATGGGCTAATTCTGTTCCGGGAAGCAGAACCGCTTTACAAACCAAATAATCTGCTTGATTCTGCTCAGTCTGCATTCTTCAATAGATACGCTGAGATGCGACAAAAAGTAACAACACTAAAGAAATCTGCTAACAAACAATAGAATTGCTAATAACAGGTTTTGAGATAAATGATTTTCTCTACTTGTAACATAAAAAAGTATATAGCATGAAAAACTTCACATTTACTTTCCTCCTTTCGCTGCTCGTCGGTTTGGCTGGTGCTGCAGACCTGACGAACGCAAGATGGTACACAATCAAAGTGGGCAACGGCGGCTACCTCAGCACCAAGACAAGCTACAGGGACGGCGTCTATCTCCTGCTCAGCAGGACAGTTGAAGACACAGAAGACTCTGGACTCTGGACTTTCATCGGCAACGAGACGGATGGCTACTCGTTCTACAATAAGGCCCGAGGCGAGAACTACGTGCTCGGCATGAGCGGCACGGAAGCAAACGGCCGCGCCAAGATGGTGAAAGAAGACAATGCCACAAACGTCACGAAGTTCGACATGGGCAAGAACGGCGAGGGCTTCTGGATAAAAGACCACGGCTCGGCCAACAAGTACTGGAACAAGCGCGGCAACTACCTCGCCTACTGGGACAACGCTTCGGGCAGCTCGGACACCGGCTCGCGCTTCATCTTCACCATCCAGGGCATTCCCGACGACTTCTTCTCCAACGACACGCAGGAGAACTTCTACTACATCACCTTCGCCAACTCCGACCTCGTGCTGCAGGATATGGGCGCGTCGAACAACATCACGACACAGGGCCGCAAGTACGGCGAGCAGTCGCAACTGTGGAAGCTCGTCGGCAGCGAAGGGAACTTCCAACTCGTCAACAAGGGCTCGGGGCGCTATGCATACTACGACGGAAGCCGACTGAAGACGCGTCAGGCCGCTGATGCCAATGGCTTTACCATCGAGGCAACAACCAACACGAACTACGTCGGCAAATACGAGATAGCTTGGAACGGAGCCGCGGGCCAAAGCAGCCGCTACCTCAACCAATGGGGCGGCACGGGCGTCGGCAAGGAAATCGGCCTCTGGATGGCTGCCGACGTGAACAACATCCTCTACCTCATTGCCCAGGCCGACGTGCTGCCCAATGAGTTCTGCGTCGGAGAGAAAGGCACAAAGCCGACCGACATCCACGACTTCTCGCTTTGGTACGACACGCCAGCCACGGCCACAGGCGTAGCCGACACCTGGATGGAGTACGCTTTGCCGATGGGCAACGGACAGATAGGCGCCACCATCCGAGGCGGCATCATGTGCGACGACATTCAGTTCAACGAAAAGACGCTCTGGAGCGCAACAGCCACGAACTCTGCCAACCAAGGCTACTTCCAGAACTTCGGCTCGATACTCGTCAAGGACAAGAGCGGCACGTTCTCTGCCGTCGATTCCGAAAACAAGCCCGTCGAGAAGTACAACCGTTTCCTCGACATCATCGACGGCGTGGCCGGCGTGAACTTCGAGGCAGCCGACGGGCAGACAGCTTTCCATCGCCGCTACTTCGCCTCGGCCACCGACAAGGTCTTCGTGGCACATTATGAGGCAGAAGGCAACGAACCGCTGGCGCTCAACATCAGCTATGCGCCTGACAAACAGATTAATGCGGGCGGCGTGACCTACACAGCAGAAAGCGACGGGACGGCTTCGGCTACGTTCAACGGCAAGATGCAAATCGTGAGCTACGACACGCGCTTCAAGGTAAAGACGGACGGCACGATGAGCGTAGGCAGCGAGGGCATCAGCGTGACAGGTGCCTCGTGGACGGACATCATCATGGCCGCCGCCACAGACTATGACGCGAGCAAGGCTGGCTGCAAGAGCGGCGCGACGGCATCCGACCTCTCGGCAACTGTCCTTTCGCGCATCAACGAGGCTGTCGGGAAGGGCTACACGACACTCCTCGCCGACCACAAAGCCGCGCACAGCGCCCTGATGAACCGCGTCAACCTGCAGCTCGGAGGCTCCTCCACGATGACGACAGAAGACCTCATCAAGTTCTACAACGCTTCCACGCAGAACAAGACGAGCAGCGACGGACTCTTCCTCGAGGCTCTCTATTTCCAGTACGGACGATACTTCACCATCGGAGCGAACCTCGACACAAGCATCCATGCCCCGTCGAACCTGCAAGGCATCTGGAACGACCGCAGCAACACGTCGTTCTGGCATTGTGACATCCACGCGGACATCAACGTGCAGATGAACTACTGGCCGGCCGACCCGACAAACCTCTCGGAGATGCATCTGCCGTTCCTCAACCACATCCTCGACCTTGGCGCTCCCGGCTCGAACTCGCCCTGGTATCTGTTCGCCAAGCAGCTGAAGAGTGGTGCACAAGGCTGGACGGTGGCCGTGGAGAACAATATCTTCGGCGGCACATCGACGTGGAGCAACAACTCGATGAAGACACTCGGCGCCTGGTACTGCACACATCTCTGGCGCTACTACAAGTACACGATGGACAGGGAGTTCCTGAAGAAGGCTCTGCCCGTGATGTACCAGAACGCGCTTTTCACCAAGTCAATCGCCACAAAGGACAGCAACGGGCGCTACGAGATTAAAGGCGAGTTCAGCCCAGAGCACGGGCCTATCGACGTGACGGCCTTCGGTCAGCAGACGAGCTACGAGGTGCTGGACGAGGTGATGAAGGGACACGCAGAGCTGGGCAGCGAGTCGCCCCTGACGGACGCGCAGATTGCGGCCATCCAGGACCTTTACGACAACTTCGACCGCGGCCTGTGGACTGAGACGTACAACGGCAAGACGTGCATCTCGGAGTGGAAGAACAATCGGCTTTCCGACCCGGGGCATCGCCACCTCTCGCACCTCATGTGCCTCTATCCCTTCTCGCAGGTCAGCGCTTTCGACGAGAGCACAGAGGGCAAGCGGCTCTTCCAGGCTGCCTACAACGGACAGATAGCCCGCAATGGCGACGTGACGGGATGGTCGATGGGCTGGCAGACGAACACCTACAGCCGTTGCCTCGACGGCGACCGTGCCCGCAAGAACCTCTCGCTCGCCCTGCGCCACTCGGGCAGCTACGTCATCGAGATGGGCAACTACGGCGGCTGCTACTACAACCTCTTCGACGCCCACTCGCCTTTCCAGATTGACGGCAACTACGGCTGCACAAGCGGTATCGCCGAGATGCTCCTGCAGTCGTACGACGACATCATCACCGTGCTCCCTGCCCTACCCTCAGCCTGGACGGAAGGCAGCGTGACGGGCTTGAAGGCGCAAGGCAACTTCACCGTCGATGAGACCTGGCAGGACAGCAAAGCCACGCATATCGCCATCACGAGCCACGCGGGCCAGCCTCTGCGCGTCCGCTACGACAAGCTGAAGGACGGCGGCTATGCCTTCCGCCTGAACGGAGAGAGAGTGACGCCCGAGAGCGAAGGGGCTGTCTATATTATTAATAATGTAAAGGAAGGCGACATCGTGACCATCGACTACGAAGACCCGAACGGGATAGAGACGGTTCGCCGCCCTTTTGGCGACGGAGCAGAGGCAAAGCTCTACAACCTCGCAGGACAGCAAGTCGCAAACAGTAAAGCGAAAGGCGTCTTCGTAAAGAAAGGGAAGAAATTCATCAAATAAGTGAGGCACACTTTATTCGTCATACTCATGGGAATGTTCTTGCGCTTATCTGCGCAGGAACATTCTGTCTTCCTCGGCCTGGAACTTGGCGGCAACAGGGACGACTTTGTTGAAGCGCTCGAGGACATGGGCTTTGAGTTTGAGGAAGAGGATGACGAATGCACCACTTTGTCTGGCCTCTTCGATGGTGTCGGGGCAAGAATTGAAGTGCAAGCCACTCCCCTGTCACACACCGTGCATCTTGTCACAGTCTATTTCGTAGAGATAAAAGGGAACGAGATTGGCTTGCTGATGAAAACCAAGCAGATACGCAAGCAGCTGCGCCGGAAGTACAGCGCATGGGATTACACTCACGAGCAGGGTCTCGAAGAGTGGTCCTCCACCTTTGCCCGCATCTCGCTGGGAAAGAAACGGCTGCAGGGCGACAACTTCAAGACGCTCTACGTCCAATGGCAAGACCGCAGCGGCTGGGAAACCTTGCAGCGGGAGAAGGAGTAGCCTTACTTCACTACCACTTTTTTATTCCCCTTAATATAAATGCCTTGTTGAGGCTTGCTGACTCTGCGGCCGCTCAGGTCGAAGATTGACTCAGAGTTCCCGGAGTTCTCGGAGTTCTCGGAGATTCCTTTTATCCCAGTTGGGTCAATCTCCACGAGCTTATAGTATGAGCGAGTCTCATCGGAGGGCAGATAGCAGCTGAAGGGAGCCAGCGTCACGTTGCCTGTGGCTCGATAGATGTTCTGGCCGGTCGTCTTCATGTAGTAGCCTTCGTTGGTGGCGAGCGTCTTGCCTGGGAATAAGCCAATCAACAAATTCTCAAATTGCGTACTTGCCATGTTCTCCAGTTCCGTGAGGGGCAAGGCCGTCAGCGTGACTGTCGCTCTCGGTTCTCCCTTTATGATGACGGGTGTTCCGTAAGGCACCATCTCGCCTTCCTGTGCAATTGGACGGAGCATGACTGAGGTCGATACTATCTCTGAGGCGATATAGGCCGTGCAGCCCTCTGGCACTTTCCACGCGAAGGGCAGGCAGACAGCCACATAGCCGTTGCTGCCCAGCGTATAGCTCTTCTCCCTCGTACTGAGGATGTTGGCCAGGCTCTTCACCTCGGTCATCTTGAGCGCCCTGCCATAGATGCGCACCATGGCTATGCTGCCATTGAAGGGATAGTTGCCCAGCGTGGTAGCAGCTTCGTACGTCCCCTTTGCGTCACCACCTATCGCGAGCCAAGTCGTTGGCGACCACTCATATACGGGGCATTCCTTGAAGGTCAGCCAGCGCGTGCCTGCCAGCTCGCCATTGATGTAGAGCCTCGACGTGAAGTGCGGGCGGTCGAAGACAAGGACATAGTGCGTGTAGTCGGGTGTGAGGATGCCGTCCTGCGTCCAGCTCCATAGCGTCTTGGACGATGAGCCGTCGGCCTTGCTGCCTTGCGTCACGGTGGCATAACCCACATTACCTCTGCTGTTCATCTGCATACTAAAGCCAAAGCCGTTAAGGAAGCCGAGCGGACGCGTGTTGACTGGCGGCAAGGCGTCATTGTTTCGGCAGAAGACCTCGACGCTGTAGGCCTCCGAGAGCGTGTTCATCAGCAGCGGGTCGTTGCCTGCGTTATACTTGAAGAACTGCGTCTTCGTGCCGTCGAACTGAGCCTCATAGAGGTTGATGTCGGGATTGAAGTCCATGGGCACCTCGCCTGTCATCTCGACGGGTTTGTTGCGATATGAGGGCGCGAGATTGAGGGCGCTGTCGGGCATAAACTGCAGGTCGAGAAGGAGTTCCGCGCCATGCGAGGGGCGAGGCTCCGTGAATCGCTTCACGTCGTCGTTGTAGAGAGCGGTGGCGGCATTCTGCGAGAGCGCACCATTATAAATGCGGGCGAAGACGAAGCTGCAGGCAGCCGAGTTCTCCGCGCCTCGGTTGTAGTTGCCCGACGTGGCATCTCCGCCCAGGCATATCCACATGCCCTTGCGTCCGCGGGTCGAGCCACATTGCGGCATCGTCATGTCCGTGCCGGCGCGCGTCCCCGTGCAGGCGAGCTTGCCGTTGATGAAGTAGCGGATGATGTGGCTCGTCCTGTCCATCGTCAAGACCAGATGGTAGAACTTGCCGGCTGCGAGGATTGAGTCGCCAGAGATACTCTTGACTGTGCTCTTCACGCCGCTCTTGTTCTGATAGCAGAAAGTGCTTGCCAAGGCTGAGTTGTAGAAGGCCCAGCCGCCTTTCTCCTCGTTGCCCAGGAAACAAGTCCGGCTGATGCCGTTCGACTCGTCGGCCAGTCCGTCCAGCCGCACGAGCATCTCCCAGGTCACGCTGCTGTTGAAGGCATCGGTCAGGGGCGTATTCTCGTCGTAGGTGGCATAGAAATAGTCCGAGGCCTTTGCCTTCGAGCAGCCATAGTAGGTGTCGCGCTCGGCATCGTAGTAGGTCGTGGCCATGCCGTGCTTGCCCACCTTGGCTTCGTAAGTGCCCTGATTGACGATGCCGTCGGCCGTGAAGCTCAGGTCGAGCAGGCGCTCTGCCTCTTCCACCTCGGAGTCGCGTTTCAGGTCTCTCGTGATGATGCCCTGCGACACCATCTTATTGTAGATGTGCGTAGCCAACAGCGTAGCGCCCTGTCGAGCGTGTATTCATTCCAGTTGCTGCTCCACGGGACGGTCGTGCAGTCGATGAAGTACTGCCCGAACTGCTGGGCGATGTGGCGTATGCTGGCATTGGCGTCGGCTTGGCTCCAGCCTTGCGAATTCTTGTCGTTTATGCCGTTTCCGCGCGGGAAGATGCTCAGGCAAATCACCTTCGTCTGCGGATACCAGGTGGTGAGCTTCCAGAGCAGACGCTGGTAGGCTCCGCGGAACGAGACGGAGTCGGTGAAGTTCTCCGTGCGGTACTGCCCCAGGGGCACCTTCGACGTGTTCCAGTCGTTCGTGCCGCCTGCGATGAACACGAAGTCGGGCGCACCGGCTTGGCCAAGCGCCTTCATGCGATGGTTGCTGAGGAACGGCGCGTTACTGCCCAGCACGTCGCAGGCCACGCGCGAGCCGCTCCACGAGGCGTTGGCCAGGAACGTCAGGCCCGAGAAGCGGCTCAGCTGCATCCACCACGTGTCGCCCACCTGGATGCCGTAGTTCTTCTCGCGGTCGGCAGTATAGTAGATGGCGTAACCGTCTGGGATATAGTCATAATACGTCGAGATGGAATTGCCCAGCACGGCGAACGTCAGGCTGTCGGGGTTCTGCGCAAAGGCCTTTGAAGATTGTAAATTGAAGATTGAAAATTGAAGGAGTAGGAACAGAAAGAGGAACTTTTTCATAGCAGCTATTGGGGGGTTAGATAATAGTGTTCGGGCGGTCGAAGCATGAGGTTTCAGTGCTTTCCGTGCATTCTGTGGGACAAAATTACAAAAAAACTCCCTCACCTGCAAGAGATGAAGGAGAAAAGTTGGGCACTCTATAAAAAAAAATATTAGTGTCCGGGGATAATTACCCCCTCTTCCATTTAGGTCCTTTCCCGTCGGTGTTTCTGACGAATAGCAGCTTATGGGAGCTTGCCAAAAGTCTCGAAGAGACGACAGACCACAGACGGGGGTGTTCTCCGCCTGTGGTCTTTCGCACCTTGACTATCGTCGACCTTTGGTTCGGTGCTTTTCCCCGACAGCAATGATATCACAGCCTTTTTTATTCGCTCTGTTGC
>CACXLY010000067.1 GCA_902768605.1 uncultured Bacteroidales bacterium | reverse complement strand
AAGACTTATTCCAATGATGTCAAAGAGCAACTTGGTCCCCTTATTCCGGGGTTGTTTGATTAATATTTAACTCGTCCCAATTTTAACGGGACACTAATGGACATATAATTACCATATAATTGCTCAATAATTACCATTAATTTCGTCGAATTCACGTAGCTTTTAGTGTTGGGAGCAGGCTGTTTTTATGTAGAACTGACGAAAATGAGTCAGGCAAAAAGTGCAGAGTGAGGCCCGAATTTTTCGATGGAATGGGCATTTTCTGCATTCGATAGTGTTCTGACGCTAATCGCGGCAAGATATATTTTTGTCCCGCAGAAGTATAATGGCTCCTGTTTTATATTGCACAGATAACACGGAAAACACGGAAAGATTTTTACCAGACAGCAATAAATAAATACACTTTTTTAGGTCATCTTTAGGCGAAAATTAGTGCGTCATGAAGCCCGATTTTTTTTCGATGGAATGGGCAATTTTTGCACTTTTGGGGGTGTCGTAGGGCTTGGTCGGAGGGGGGGGTCCTGCCCGGTGAGATGAGTCTTCCTTCGCAGGCAGTGAAGCAAACAGACTTGACGTGCCAAGTTAGCAGATTTGTCGTGTTAAGTTAGCAGATTTGGTGTGCCAAGTTAGCCGGCGGCATCCTTTTGCATGTCAAAAATGATTTAATAACTTGAAAATAACCATTTAACGAGCGACCGCAACAAGCGCAACAAGCGCAACAGGCAAAAAAAGAGATAAGTGATTTTCGCTGTATTCGCTAATAATATGAGATAATTATTATAATAATTTATTATTAGCAGACAATCTCTCTCGAAAATGCTTGTTGCGGTTGTTGCGGTTGTTGCGGTTGTTGCGGTCTCTCAGAATTCCCTCTGTTTCAGCCCCTATAAAAATATTTTTATAATTGCCAAAAAATTTGGAAATTCGAAAAAAATGTTGTATCTTTGCACTCGAAAATATAAACATAAGTAAACCGAACATGAAAAAAACAATTATCTACACATTGGCAATGTTGTTCTGCATGCTGGTAGGTGCGCAGACGAGCATTACTCCTGAGGTGCTCAAGCAGCTGGAGGGCAGCTATACTGGCACGCCCGCCGAGAAGGCTCTCCGCAATGCCATCAGCAACGTCGGCCTGCAGAAGATGGCCATCAATCAGGAGAATGCCGGTGCCAAGGACAGCCACTTCGATATCGAGGTGAAGAACACGGGCATCACTGACCAGAAGGGCAGTGGCCGTTGCTGGCTCTTTACGGGGCTCAACGTGTTGAGGGGCAGGGCGATGAAGAAGCTTGGCACGAAGGACTTCGTCCTCAGCCAGTGCTACCTCTTCTTCTATGACCAGCTCGAGAAGAGCAACCTCTTCCTGCAGGGCATCATCGACACTCGCAAGCAGCCCATCGACAGCGAGATGGTGCGCTGGCTCTTCCAGCATCCGCTCTCCGACGGCGGCACCTACACCGGCGTGGCTGACCTTGCCACAAAGTACGGCGTCATTCCTGCCGACATCATGCCCGAGACCTACGTCAGCAACAGCACCAGCGAGTTCTGTGGCCACCTAAAGAGGAAGCTGCGCGAGTTCGGTATCACACTGCGCGAGAAGAGCGAGGCAGGCATGAGCGTGAAGCAGTTGCAGGCGCTCAAGGTGGAGCAGCTCGGCACGGTCTATCGCATGCTCGTGATGGCCTACGGCGTGCCTCCCACCCAGTTTACTTGGAAGAACAAGACCTACACTCCGCAGGAGTTCTTCAAGACCTACTGCATCAGCGATGGCGAGGACCTCAACAAGGACTATGTGATGCTGATGAACGACCCCAGTCGGCCCTTCGGTAAAGTCTATGAGATTGACTACGACCGCCATGTCTACGACGGACACAACTGGCTCTATGTCAACCTGCCCATCGAGGAGCTGGAGAGCATCGCCATCGCCTCCCTCAAGGACAGCTGCCAGATGTATTTCAGCTGCGACGTGAACAAGTGCCTCGACCGCACCACTGGCATTGCCGACTTGGCCAACTTCGACTACGGAAGCCTCCTCGGCACCACCTTCGGCATGAACAAGAAGCAGCGCATCGAGACCTTCGACAGCGGCAGCACGCATGCCATGACCTTGATGGCTGTTGACCTCGACGGCGCAGGCAAGCCGAAGAAGTGGAAGGTGGAGAACAGCTGGGGCTCGGCCAGCGGCGCAAACGGCTACATCATCATGACCGACGAGTGGTTCCGCGAGTACATGTTCCGCGTGGTGGTCAACCGCAAGTACTGCCCCGCCTCCGTGCTCGAAACCCTCAAGCAGAAGCCAGTCCGCTTGCCGGCATGGGACCCCATGTTTCAAAATGAAGAATGAAGAGTGAAGAATGAAGAATTTGCTACCGCGCAGAACAGCTCGGGACAGAGTCTTCATTCATCATTCTTTGTCATTGTAAAAAAATTATTACGGCGGTAGATAATTCCTCATTCCCCATTCTTCATCAATAAATTATGGAAACAACCAGACAGAACAAGATAGCGCGCCTCATTCAGAAGGAGTTGAGCGACATCTTCCAGAAGCAGACAAGTGCGATGCGAGGGGTGCTGGTGAGTGTGAGTGCTTGCCGCATCAGTCCCGACATGAGCGTGTGCCGCTGCTACCTCAGCGTCTTCCCAAGCGAGAGGGCCGAGGAGATAGTGCAAAACGTCAACACCAATGTGCGGCAGGTCCGCTATGAGCTTGGCACCCGCGTCGGCAAACAGCTCCGCATCATCCCCGAACTCAAGTTCTTCGTGGACGACAGCTTGGACTATGTGGAGCACATCGACGAACTCCTTCGCAATTCATAATTCATAATTCACAATTCACAATTCATAATAGGGAAGTGTAATAAGTGAAATGGACAGCTACAAAGGATTGTTTTGAATTATTCACTATTCATAATTGGGAAATGTAATAAGTGAAATGGACAGCTACAAAGGATTATTGTGAATTATGAATTGTGAATTATGAATTGTGAATTGTGAATTATGAATTATGAATTGTTCATAGCTCGCCGTTACCTCTTTGCCAAGAAGAGCCACCATGCCATTAACATCATCAGCGGCATCTCGGTGCTTGGTGTGGCTGTGGCAACGATGGCGATGGTGGTCACGCTGAGCGTCTTCAACGGCTTCCAAGACCTTGTGGCCGACCTCTTTACGGCGTTCGACCCCGAACTGCTTGTCACCCCAAAGGACGGGCAGACTGTCAGCGCCAATGATGCTGCCCTGCTGGCTCTCAGGAAGAGTGATGCGGTGGCTGTCTATACGCCTGTCCTCGAAGGGCAGGCGCTTGTCGTTCGCGAGGGCAGGCAGCAGGTGGTGACCCTCAAGGGCGTGGCCGACAATGTTACAGAGCAAGGCCACATCGAGGACATCCTTTATGGCGACGGACACTTCTGCCTGCATGCCGATGTCCTGGAGTACGGCATCCTCGGCATCCAACTTGCCCAGCAGCTCGGCCTGCCCGCGAACTTCGAGGAGCCGCTGCAGGTCTATGCCCCCAAGCCCGGTGAGCGCGTCAATATCGGCAACCCGCTGTCCTCCTTCAACCACGACGAGCTGCAGAGTCCGGGCGTGGTCTTCATGGTGCGCCAAGCCAAGTACGACGCCAACTACATCCTCACCAGCCTGCCGTTTGCCCAGAGGATTTTCGACCGCGAGGGCAGGGTGTCGGCCATCGAACTGAGGCTCAAGGACGGCCTCAAGGCTGACAAGGTCAAGGAGCAGCTGAGGGCACAGCTTGGCGACCGCTTCAAGGTGGAGGACCGCTATGAGCAGCAGAACGATGTCTTTCGCGTGATGCGCATCGAGAAGCTCATCTCCTACCTCTTCCTTTCCTTTATATTATTAGTGGCCTGCTTCAACATCATCGGTTCGCTCTCGATGCTGATGATAGACAAGCGGCAGGACATCCAGACCCTCCGCAGCCTCGGCGCCAACGACTCGCAGATATGCACCATCTTCCGCCTCGAGGGCCACATCATCAGCCTGGCTGGAGCCTTGCTCGGCCTGGTCTTGGGCGGTGTGCTCTGTTGGATTCAGCAGAGGTACGGCCTTGTTTCGATGGGCGACAGCGAGGGCAGCTTCATCATCGAGACTTACCCCGTGAGCGTCTATTGGACGGATATCCTGCTTGTCCTCGTCACCGTGCTCGTCGTCGGCTGGCTCGCGATATGGTATCCGGTGAAGTATCTTGCGGGCAAGATATTGGATTAATGATTAAGGATTAAAGATTAAAGCTGTTTGCTTCAGTCCCTTGGCAAGAAGATATCGGAACAGAGATGAAAGATATTAGAACAAGAGTCCAATACAGATGCCTTTCGATAGCTCAGACAACGAAACCTTAGTCTCCAATCCCTAATCCTCAATCCCAGACTCATGCAAACCGCTTATCCTTTCGCTCGTCCGCTTTATGTGATGGCCAAGCCTGCAGGGCCGAAGTGCAACCTGCGCTGCCAGTATTGCTATTATTTAGAGAAGCAACACCTTTCTAATTCCCTCCCTTCAGGGGAGGGCAGAGGTGGGTCTTGGGGGATGAACTCTTCTCTTTTGGAGCAGTATATCCGTGACTACATCCAAGTCCAGCAGATGCCTGATGTGCTCTTCACCTGGCACGGAGGCGAGCCCATGCTCAAGCCCCTCAGCTTCTACCAGCAGGCGGTCCGTCTGCAGCGCTTCTATGGGCGTGGCAAACGCATCAGCAACAGCATTCAGACCAACGGCATCTACCTCACCCCCGAGTGGTGCCAGTTCCTTCACGACGAAGGCTGGCTCGTGGGCATCAGCATCGACGGCACACAGGAGCAGCACGATGCCTATCGCCTTGATGCTCAGGGCAGAGGCACGTGGCAAAGGGTGATGGACGGCATCCGCTTGCTGGATGAGTACGGCGTGGAGTGGAACGCGATGGCAACGGCCAATCACCATAATGCCCAAGACCCGCTGGCCTTCTACCATTTCTTTCGCGACGAGTTGCATTGCAAGTATCTGCAAATCAGTCCTGTGGTGGAGCGCATCAAGGAGCACAGCGACGGCCGCCATCTCGCCCAGCTCTTCGACGAGGACTGTCCCGTCGCCCCCTTCAGCATCCGTCCGGAGGAGTGGGGGCGCTTCATGTGTGCCATCTTCGACGAATGGGTGAAGAGCGATGTGGGCGAGGTTTTCGTGCAGCTTTTCGATGCCACCCTCGCTGGCTGGATGGGCATGGAGCCCGGCGTTTGCGTCTATGCCGAGGAGTGCGGCCACGCGGCAGTCATGGAGCACAATGGCGATGTCTATTCCTGCGACCACTTTGTCTTTCCCGAGTACAAGCTTGGCAACATCCGCACTCATGGCCTTCCGCAGATGCTTTATGGCACGAAGCAGAACCGCTTCAGCCGCATGAAGAAGGAGGCCCTTCCCCGCCAATGCCGCGAGTGCCCGTGGCTCAAGGCCTGCCACGGCGAGTGCCCCCGCCTGCGTTTCCTCAAGACAGCCGACGGCGAGCCCGGTCTCAACTACCTCTGCGCCGGCTACAAAATCTTCTTCCAACACGTCGCACCCTATATGGATTACATGAAGCAGGAACTCCTCGCAGGTCGCCCCGCCAGCGGAGTGATGCAGCTCTTCTAAAAGCAACAGCGCATCATTTGCAAAGAAATTAACCGAATCGCTTGGCGGTTCGAATTATTTGTCCTACCTTTGCACCATATATAAATATAATATTGTATGGATAAGAACCAAGTCATCGACAGTATTCGGCAGGTGGCCAAGACGGCATTACCTAAGGGGAGTTCACTTCTTCTGTACGGTTCGCAGGCACGTGGCGATGCCCATAAAAGTAGTGACTGGGATTTGCTTATTCTGCTTGATAAGCCCGAATTGACCGACGACGACTACGATAACGTGTCGTTTCCTTTCACCATGTTAGGCTGGAATTTGGGCGAGCTTATCAGTCCGCAAATGTACACAAAGAAGGAATGGGATTCTCTTTCTTTTCTTCCTTTCTACAAGAATGTTGAACAAGAAAAGATTGTATTAGTATGAGTCTTAATGATGAGGAGCGCCGGGCTGTGGTTCGCTTGCAGATAGAGAAAGCTCATGCCATTTTCGACCAAATTCCCTTGTTGTGCGAGGCAGGGTATTGGGATAATGTTGTAAACCGCCTTTATTATTCCTTGTTTCACGCCGTATCTGCCCTGCTCATTAACGATGGTTATAATGTAGGTTCGCATCGTGGAGCAGTAGGTGCCTTCGGTCAGTACTATGTCACTAAGGGGGCATTTTTACTATCGAAGATGGAAGGCACTACTCTCGTCTGCAAGGATTGCGTGAGAAGGCTGACTATAATTGCTCCTTCAATGCCCAGGAGAAAGACGCAGCTCCAAAGATAGAGCCCACACGTCAACTCATAGCGAAGATAGAAAAGTATATTTTGGATAATAGCATCTGATAAGAAGAGGCGGCTTTTGTGTTTTAAGTTAAAGAATTGACGCGAATAGTTTATTCTGCCGCCCTTTCAGGGCTTGGAGATTGCCGATTATGCTGTCCCGGGGGTTAACACCCCCGTCTGTGTTCTGTCGCACCTACGGTGCTGTTTTGCGGGACAACAATAATATTCATTCGAACTTTGATTTCGGCTGACCTTTGGCTCGGGGTGCTATTATACCAAACAACAATAATATTCATTCGAACTTTGATTTCAGCTGACCTTTGGCTCGGTGTTCTTTTTGTCCTACAAAATCAATCAATTTTGTCAATATTTTTGAAACAAAGCCGTTTCTGACGGCTTGTTTTTGGCTTTGTGGCGCTTTGGAGCCCAGGAGGCGAGAAAATGGCTCAAATTTAATCTGCATTGATAATCAATCGGTTGCGATGTCGTAAAATTCAACTTTATGTCAAGAAAGTACTGACTCTATGCGATATGCTGACAAACAAGTCACAATTTGGGGCGAAATTCGTCGTGATGCTATGGGTCTTGCCACGTGTTGCAAAGGCGCTCGCAACACGAGGGAAGGGCCTTTCCCACGTGTAGGAACGTGCCATGCCTCCTGTCGCGCCCTCTCTTGCCTCGCAAAGAGCAGCTTTTTCTGTCAGGATTTTTCTGAGATACGACTTGATGCATGCTTTCATCCGTTCTAATAGCATATTCTTTCCAAATAGTTACATATAAATATCATTTAAGAGAATTTTCGCTTGTAATATGTGGAAAATTGATAAAAAAAGCGTATCTTTGCGGCGCATTTGAAGTGAAAGTATAGAATTTGACACAGAAAACAACTGTTATTAACCTTAAAGCCTAACTTTTTATATTTATGACAGACAAAGTAATCACCGAAGTCACGCCATTGGGCGAGAAGGATTGCTTCCTGATGGTTGACCGTGACAAAGACTCGTTCACCTATCCCCTCCACAAGCACGAGGAGATGGAGCTGAACTTCGTGGAGCATTGCGATGGCGCCCGTCGCATCGTGGGCGACAGCATCGAGGTGCTGGGCAAGTACGACCTTGTGCTCGTGGGCAGCGGCCTGGAGCATATGTGGGACCAGTACGACTGCGAGAGCCACTCCATCCATGAGATTACCATCCAGTTCCCGTCCGATTTGCTCGGCGAGCAGTTCCTCCAGAAGAACCAGCTGAGCAGCCTTCGCGCCCTCTTCGAGAATGCAAAGCGCGGCATCGCCTTCGAGTTGCCAGCCATCATGGAGCTGTACGGCAAAATCACGAACATCACCTCCGCGCAGCCCGGCTTCTACCGGATGCTCTCGCTGCTCGAGATTCTCTACGAGCTCTCTCTGCAGGACAACTACCACCTGCTGGCGAGCAAGTCGTTTGCCAACGTGAAGAATCAGCCCGAGAGCCGTCGTGTGCGGGCTGTCGAGGAGCATATCGACCAGAACTTCAAGAAGGAGATTCGCCTGAAGACGCTGGCCGACATCGCCGGCATGACGCCAGCTGCCTTCTCCCGCTTCTTCCGCACAAGGACGGGCAAGACGGTGAGCGACTACATCATAGACATCCGCCTGGGCTATGCAGCCCGTCTGCTCGTCGATACCCACACCAGCGTGGCCGAAATCTGCTACAGCTGCGGCTTCAACAACATCAGCAACTTCAACCGCATCTTCAAGAAGAAGAAGGGCTGCTCGCCGACGGCATTCCGCGACAACTACCATAAGAGCAAAATCATCATTTAGTTCATAAATCATAGTTCATAGTTCATAGTTATGAGGCGCATACTGTATCTATTTTGTGCGGTCTGCTTGGCAGGTCTCTTTGCCTGTCAGGGCGAGAAGACCGTCGTCAGCAAGACATTCGTGACGGCTCGCGATGGCAAGTTCTATCGCGGCGATGCCGAGTACAAATTCATCGGCGCAAACTTCTGGTATGGTGCTGTCTTGGGCAGCGAGGGCCAGGGAGGCGACCGCGAACGCCTGCAGAAGGAGCTCGACCTGATGCAGGAGGTGGGCATCACTAATGTGCGTGTCCTCGTCGGCGGCGAAGGCCCGGACACCGTCGCCTCGCATGTCGTGCCAGTCCTTCAGCCAGAACCCGGAGTCTATAACGACACCATTCTCAAGGGCTTGGACTACCTCATCGCTGAGCTCGAGAAGCGAGAGATGACGGCCGTCCTCTTCCTCAACAACGCTTGGGAATGGAGTGGGGGCTACGGCGCCTACCTTGAATGGGCAGGATGCGGGCCGGTGCCCGACTGGTCGGATTGGGGCATCGCACAGGCTTACCACTGCCAGTTCGTCAAGAACGACAAGGCGAAGGAGATGGCCGCAAACCATGTCCGCTTCATCGTCTCGCGCACCAACACCGTCACCGGCGAGCCCTATAGCCAGTCGCCAGCCATCATGGCATGGGAGCTGGCCAATGAGCCGCGCGCCTTTGCCCGCGATTCCGTGACGAAGGCTTGCTTTGCCGAGTGGGTAGAGCAGCAGGCGAAGCTCATCAAGAGTCTCGATGGCAATCACATGGTGACGACAGGCAGCGAAGGCCTCGAAGGCTGTGAGTATGACCCCGAACTCTTCCGCAAGGTCCACGCATTCCCCGAGATAGACTACGTCTGCATTCACATCTGGCCCTACAACTGGCACTGGCTCGGCCCGGCAAGCGGACCCCTCGAGGTAGGTTCGGCAAAGAACGGACCGCGCTCCACCGTCGACAGCCTGATGAATGCCTGCAAGAACACCACCGACTACCTCGACACCTGCTGGGATATCGTGAAGGACCTGGGCAAACCGATGGTGCTGGAGGAGTTCGGCTATCCGCGCGACTACTACCTCATACAGCCGGGCTCGTCCACTTTGGGGCGTGACGGCTACTATGCCCATATCTTCCAGTTGCTCAACGGTAGCGGTAAGCTCGCCGGTTGCTGCTTCTGGGCTTGGGGCGGCTATGCAGAGCCGAAGCATGTCCGCTGGCAGCGCTGGGACGATTACGTAGGCGACCCGGCACAGGAGGAACAGGGACTGAATGCCGTCTTCGCTCGCGACACGACAACACTCAACCTCATCCGTCGTGCCTCGCAAAAGCTCTAAATGACAGCCTTACCCAATAGCCTCACCCCATCCCTCTCCAAAGGAATAGCCTCCCCCGACCCCTCCAAAGGAGGGGAAATAAATAGCCAAATCGTAAATAACAGCCTCCCCCAACCCCTCCAAAGGAGGGGAGAATAAATAGCTAAATAGCTAAATCGTAAATAAATCGTAAATCGTAAATCGTCAAATCGTAAATAATACCATGTTGTTATTCGACAAACAGACTTATATTGAGCGGCGCAAGCTGCTCAAGCAAAGGATTGGCTCGGGCATCATCCTGCTTCTGGGCAACAACGACTCGCCCGCCAACTACCCGGCCAACGTTTACCGCTTCCGTCAGGACAGCACGTTTCTCTACTTCTATGGTCAGCACCGCGAGGGCTTGGCTGGTGTCATCGACGTGGACGGCGACAAGGAGTACCTTGTGGGCGACGATATCGACATCGACGACATCGTTTGGTTCGGCTCCGTGGATAGCGTGGCCGACATGGCCGCCGAGTCCGGCGTGGCCAACACCCTGCCGATGAAGAACCTCTCGGAATTCATCAAAAAGGCCAAGGCCGCAGGTCAGCGCATCCACTTCCTGCCGCCCTATCGCCACGACCATCAGATTCAGCTCATGGACATGCTCGGCATCCATCCCTCTCAGCAAAAGGAGGCAGCCAGCGTGGAACTCATCAAGGCCGTCGTCGACCAGCGAGCCGTGAAGAGCGCCGGCGAGATAGCCGAGATAGAGCGTGCTTGCGCCATCGGCTACGAGATGCATATCGCCGCCATGCAGATGTGCCGCGAGGGTGTGACGGAACAGGAGATAGCAGGCCGCATCAGCGGTATCGCCAGCAGCCGCGGCTGCATGGTCAGCTTCCCGCCTATCGTCACTCAGCACGGCGAAATCATGCACGGCTATCCCAGCCCGCGGAAGCTCGAGGCAGGCCGGCTCTTCCTCTGCGACGCCGGAGCCGAAACGAACGAGAACTACTGCAGCGACAACACCCGCACCACGCCCGTCAGCGGCACGTTCACTCAGCGGCAAAGCGAGATTTACAGCATCGTAAAAGAGTGTCACGACTATGCTCTGACGCTCGCCGCTCCCGGTGTGAAGTGGTGGGACGTGCACTTCGGCGTCTGCCGCCTCATGACCGAGCGCCTCAAGGAACTCGGCCTCATGAAGGGCGACACGGACGAGGCCGTCTGGGCTGGCGCGCATGCCATGTTCATGCCCCACGGACTCGGTCACATGATGGGCCTTGACGTCCACGACATGGAAGGGTTGGGTCAGACCTACGTCGGCTTCGACGATGAGGTGCGACCCAATCTGGAGCAGTTCGGCACGAATTGCCTGCGCTGCGGCCGCCGCTTGCAGGAAGGATTCGTCATGACCGACGAGCCCGGCATCTACTTCATCCCCGCCCTCATCGACGAGTGGAGAAGCAAGAAGCATTGCGCCGAGTTCCTCAACTTCGACCTTCTCGAGACCTACAAGGACTTCGGCGGCATCCGCATCGAAGACGACATCCTCATCACCGCCGACGGTTGCCGTTTCCTCGGGAAAGACAGAATCCCATACTGAGTCATTAACCTATGAAGTTCATTAAACCTATTAACCCCATAAACTAATGAAGAAGATTTTACTAATGGTAGCGGCTGCAGCGCTCATCTTGCCAGCCGCAGCAAAAGACAAGAAAGAGAAGAAAGAAGCAGACAAAGACTCGCTTATCTTCACGACTATCATCGAGCACCCCGTGACAAGCATCAAGAACCAGAACAGCTCGGGCACCTGCTGGGCGTATTCCTCGCTGGCTTTCCTCGAGAGCGAAGCCATCAAGAAGCACCCCGAGCTGAAGAACGACCTTGACCTCTGCGAGTCGTTCCTCATCAGCAAGACCTACGTGGACCGCGCCGACAAGCACGTCCGCACCCACGGCGACGCCAGCTTCAGCCAGGGCGGCTCGTTCGAGGACGCCCTCTACTGCATGGAGCACTACGGACTCATCCCCGAAGGCATCATGCCGTATCCCATCACCGAATACGGCGACTCGCTCTTCAACTTCGGCCAGCTCTTCCCGCCCATGACAGCCTACCTGCAGAGCATCAGCAAGAGCGGCGCCAAGAAGATTTATCCGAAGGCTTGGAAGTCCGCTTTGCAGGCCATGCTCGACAGCTACTTCGGCAAGTGCCCCACCGAGTTCGAGTACAAGGGCAAGCGCTATACGCCGCAGAGCTTCGTTAAGGAATACCTCACCCTCGACCCCAACGACTATGTCAGCCTCACAAGCTATACGCACCATCCCTATTGGACCAGCTTCATCCTCGAGATTGAGGACAACTGGCGCTGGGCAAGCAGCTACAACCTGCCTCTCGACGACTTCATGCGCGTCATGTACGATGCCGTGAAGAACGGCTGGACGTTTGCATGGGGCGCCGACGTGAGCGAGGACGGCTTCAGCCGTCGTAACGGCAAGAACAAGAGCGTGGCCATGGTGCCCGACACGAAGTTCAAGGCCGGCGTAGGCAGCGACCAGGCACGCTGGACGGGCGAGCAGGTGTCGGAGAAGGTGGAAATCGTCAAGGCCAATGCCGAGAAGACCATCACGCCCGAGATGCGACAGGAGGCTTACGACAACTGGGAGACGACCGACGACCACGGCATGCAGATCTACGGCCTGGCAAAGGACCAGTACGGCAAGGAATACTTCATGATGAAGAACTCGTGGGGCGAGAGCGGTCCCTTCAAGGGCTTCTGGTACGTCAGCCCGGCCTATGCAGCCTACAAGACGATGAACATCGTCATCAATAAGAACGCCGTTCCTGCCGACATTCGTCAGAAGCTCGGTTTCTAAACGAGACACATATTATTATATATATTGGCGCCTGGCAAAAGCACCGAAGCAAAAGGACGACGGTAGTTCAGGAGCAATAGAACACAGACGGGGGTGTAACTTCACATCCCCGTCTGTGTTCTATCAGTCTTTGACTTTCCCTTCAGCCATCGACCTTCGGTTCAGCCTTCATCCTCGCCTGCATTCACAATAACAGAGAAGAGCATCAGGTCGTGAGCGTCGGTGATGAGATAGAAGCCATCCTCGTCCTTTTGCAGGCCACCGAGATTGTCGCACATGTCTTCCAGTTCGGCAACCTTTGCCAAAGCCTCTTCTGTGGTCATTGTGCCTGCCAGATATGCTAACCAAGCGTCGTTTGAAGCGTCATAAGCTTCTTGGAAATCGTCCGGGGGGGTCAGGTCTTTATCCATCAGCAAGGAGGCTTGGTCTGCCAGATTCGCTGAGGCCTTAGCCACAGCCACGTATGCCCCCTCGACAGTTATAAACGTCATTGAGCAGCAGGGAGAACTTGTTGATGAAGGTCATCTTCTGCTCGCCGGTGAGTTCATTCTTGCTCTCTGTCAGCGTGCTCTCCAGGTCTGCCTTCAGGGCTTGGGACATGTTGGGATACTTATCATAGTCATCTCCGTCGCTCGTTACGAAGTTCAGGATTGTCTCGGCCCTGTCCTGATAGCTCTTCTGCACATTGGTGAGTGATTCGCTTGCCTCTTCAGCATTGCCAAGATAGACGACTCTCAAGCCTCCGAATGGCAGCCAGTCACCGCTTAAGCCAGTTCCGAGGTTGCGAACGCCCAAGGTAAGCGTGCCTTCGGTTACCTCTACTGCAGTATAGTTCGTATAGCGGCCGCCGCCAAAGGCGTAGGAAGCGCCTGCGAGAGATGCGGGAACGTAGCCCATCACTTCATCTTCGTAGTTGCTATCGGCTCCTTCGCCCGTAAGGCAGCATATTGGGCTTACTAAAGTCTCGAAGAGACGAAAGACCACAGACGGGGGTGTTAACCCCCGGTAATGATGCGATGGAATAGGAAGTCCTAAAGGGACGACAGAACACTAAAGCAAGTTGAAATAAAACAGATTACATATTCTGTCGCCCCTCCAGGGCTTTGATATAGTGAACGACACAGGCTCGGGGGTTACACCCCCGTCTGTGTTCTTATCAGGCTTTGACTTTCCCTTCGGCCTTCAGCCTTCGGCCGTCGACCTTCGGTTCAGCCTTTATTTTCCCTCGCCTCAGTTCCTTCACTAATCTGAAAAGCGTGCCAATTGCCATATCATTGCTTTAACTTTCCTTACCGAGAAGCAGAAATAGAGCCAGGGAGCCCGTCATTTTCCTCAAAATTTCGTATTTTTGCATGATTTTTTTCCTTTGGGGTTAGCTTTTTCTGCCTTTGAGGGGTATTATAAGTAAAGACGTGATGGAACGCGAGGCCGTAAAGAGGCTGTTCATGCAGCACTACGCACGTATGCAGAGGGTGGCGCGCACCCTGCTCTACGACGTGCAGGAGAGCGAGGATGTCTGTCAGGACATCTTCGAAAGCCTGCTTCGTGGCGAGACGGTTCTC
>CACXLY010000066.1 GCA_902768605.1 uncultured Bacteroidales bacterium | reverse complement strand
GGCTATCGCGACCTCACCGACCCGCTCTTCATTACCGAAGGAAATCCCAATCTGCGGAGCACCCACACCCACGACGTGAAGCTGACGTACAATATGGTGCTCGCCCGCAGTCAGACCTCATTCAGCGCTACATTCAACTACAATCACAAAGACCGCGAGGCAATAGATGCGCTCAGCTACAACCCTGCGACCGCCGTTTATGTCAGCCGCCCCGAAAACATCCGAGGCAGTAAGTCATGGAATTTCCGACTGAACTACGACCAAGGTCTCGGTGACTATTTCCGCTTGCAAAACGACTTTCGCATGAATGTCGGCAGACGCTATGGCTTCCTCACCCTCCTTCCCTCTCAATCCGAACGCGTCGTGAACCGACAGAGTAGCCTTAACCCAAGCGAGAGACTCACCTTCTCGCTCGATTACAATTGGCTCAAAGCCTCTGCTTTCGCCGAAATCAACGCTGACCGCCTGCGCTACACAGCCTCGCCCGAACAGAACACCACGCATTGGAACAACAGTTTCGGGCTGTCCTTCGAGGCTACGTACCGCCACTTTGTATTCTATTCAAGCCTTACCGAACGCACAAGCCGCGGCTACACCATGGAGAGCATGAACCGCGACATTCTTGTCTGGAACGCTGCCATTGGCTGGAAGATACTGAAGAACAAAGCGCGCCTCATGCTGGAGTTTGACGACATCTTGAACAACGAGGACGGACGTAGGAGCCAGCAGTCCGCTTATCAGCAGACAACGACTTGGAATGACTTCCGCCATCACTACATTGGCATCAGCTTCGCATACCATTTGGATGCCAAGAAGAAAGATTGAATCTGACATGCCAGTTCCTGCGGCGTTTTCAGTGATTTAGTGGGAGCTGGTGCGAGTTCTTCACTTCGCCGAGGACGAAGAAGGAGTTGAGCGAGCCGATGCAATCGAGGTCGCCGAGGATGCGGAGCACGAACTCCTGGTAAGCCTTCATGTCGGAAACGTAAATCTTGAGCATGAAGTCGTAGTCGCCGCTGATATTGTAGCACTCCACAATCTCGGGGATGTGCTGCACGGCCTGTATGATGCGCTGTGCGTTCTCGTAGGAGTGCTGCTTCATCCTGAGGTTGCAGAAGGCGATGAAGCCGCGGTTAATCTTCTCCGCATCCAGCACCGCCATGTATTTCCGGATGTAGCCCTCGCGCTCCAGACGTTTCACGCGTTCGAACGTGGGAGTGGGGGAGAGGTGAATCTTTGCGGCTAACTCCTTGTTTGTCAGCCTGGAATCGTCCTGCAGAAGACTTAGAATCCGCAGGTCGGTCTCGTCGAGTGAACTCATGTAAAGTTATGGTTTAAGAGTTAAAAATTAAGAAAGAATGTTTTACCTGCTTTTAGGTCGTTTTATGACTTGTGTTAGGCAAATCTTTCTATTTGCCGATGCAAAGTTAGTAATTATTTCTGAACTTTCCATTCTTCTTGGAAGAAATTTCATCTTGTCGTAACTTTGCACCGTCAAAACGACAAAGAGAACGACAATTCCATACATTATTAAATAATTAAATAGTAAATAAATCGTAAATTGTAAATCGTTAAATAGTAAATATCGTTATGAGTACACAGAAACAACATCTTGAGACAATCGCCCTGCATGCAGGACAAGTTGCAGACCCCACGACGGACGCTTGTGCCGTGCCTATCTATCAGACCGCAAGCTATGTGTTTCACAACGCCCAGCACGCTGCGGACCGCTTTGGCCTGCGTGATGCGGGAAACATCTACGGACGCCTGACGAACTCCACACAGGGCGTGTTGGAGGACCGCATCGCTGCGCTGGAAGGCGGCGTGGCTGGTCTTGCCGTCGCTTCGGGCGCAGCAGCCATCACCTATTCCCTGCAGAATATCCTGCAGGCGGGCGACCATATCGTGGCAGCCGACAACCTTTACGGTGGCTCCTACAACCTCATTACGCACACCCTCGCTGCGTCAAAAATTGCCCATTCCATCGTAAAAATCAACGATCTTGACGCGCTGGAAGCGGCCATCCGACCTAACACGAAAGTCATCTATGCAGAAACCCTTGGCAATCCCAACAGCGACGTGCTGAACATCGAAGGCGTGGCCGAAGTCGCCCACAGGCATGGCATCGTCTTCATCGTGGATAATACCTTTGCCCCGCTCCTCATTAGGCCGCTCGAGCACGGTGCAGACATCGTGGTTCACTCCGCGACGAAGTTCATCGGCGGACACGGGACGACGCTTGGCGGCGTGATAGTGGACGGCGGACGCTTCGACTGGAAAGCCAATGCTGACCGCTATCCGAGCATCGCCCAACCCGATGCCAGCTACCATGGTGTCGTGTTTGCCGACGTGGCCGGTCCGGCGGCGTTCGCGACCCGCATCCGTGCCGTCATCCTTCGCGACACGGGGGCTGCCATCTCGCCTTTCAATGCCTGGATTCTGCTGCAGGGCGTCGAGTCGCTGCCCCTGCGCATCGAGCGCCACACCGAGAACGCGCTGAAGGTGGTCGATTACCTGTCGAAGCACCCGCAGGTGGCGAAGGTGAACCATCCTGCCCTCGCATCGCACCCCGACCACGCCCTCTACCAGCGCTACTTCCCACAGGGTGGCGCCAGCATCTTCACCTTCGAGATCAAGGGCGGCCAAGAGGCAGCCTGGCAGTTCATTGATGCGCTGAAGGTCTTCACATTGCTTGCCAACGTCGCCGACGTCAAGAGCCTCGTCATTCACCCTGCTACTACCACGCACTCTCAATTATCGCCCGAGGAGCTTGCCGAGCAGCATATCACGCCCGCAACTGTACGTCTGAGCGTCGGCGTAGAGCATATCGACGACATCATCGCTGACCTGGAACAGGCGTTTGAGGCAATAAAATAGGAAGGAATTACGTTAATAATACAGACCCCCTCCCCGCTCCCCCTTTGGGGGAGTGCTTTGGAGCCCCTGCCCGCTGGCTTTGGAGCCAATTTAAGCAGCAAATAGTACATCATTAAATAATAAATATCATGGCAATCTACAAGTCAATCACCGACCTGATCGGTCGCACGCCGTTGGTGCAGCTCAGCACTTTTGCGGCAAATCGTAACCTGAAAGCTAACGTGATAGCTAAGGTAGAGTTCTTCAACCCCGGTGGCAGCGTCAAGGACCGCATCGCCCTCAGCATGATACTCGATGCCGAGGAGAAAGGCATCCTCAAGCAAGGCGGCACCATCATCGAGCCGACCAGCGGCAACACGGGCGTCGGGCTGTCGCTCGTCGGCGCTGTACGCGGCTACAAAGTCATCCTGACGATGCCCGAAACGATGAGCGTCGAGCGCCGCAAGCTGGCACAAGCCTACGGCACGGAAATCGTGTTGACGCCCGGCAGCGAAGGCATGAAGGGCGCCATCCGCAAGGCAGAGGAGCTGCGGGACAGCACCCCGGGCGCCGTCATCCTTCAGCAGTTCGAGAATCCCGCCAATCCCGCCATCCACGTCAAGACGACGGGCGAGGAGATTTGGCAGGACAGCCAGGGCAAGGTGGATGTCTTCGTGGCAGGCGTCGGCACGGGTGGCACGGTCTCGGGCACGGCGAAGGCCCTCAAGGCCCACAACCCGGGCGTGTATGTCGTTGCCGTAGAGCCTGCCAGCAGCGCAGTACTCTCCGGCCAGCCCTCCGGCGCGCATAAGATACAAGGCATCGGGGCGGGCTTCGTTCCGAAGAATTACGATGCAGCGCTCATCGACGAGGTGCTGCCCGTAAGCAACGAGGACGCGTTCGCCACAGCGAGGGCCGTTGCCAAGGAGGAGGGCATCTTCGTGGGAATATCTTCGGGAGCAGCAGCTTATGCTGCTGCAACGGTGGCTCAGAGACCTGAGTTCGCGGGAAAGAACATCGTGGTCCTGCTGCCCGATACTGGCGAACGCTACCTCTCCACAGCGCTGCTGGAGGAGTAGAGGCCCCTACGGTTCCCCTCTCGTCCTCTCCCAAGGGGGAGGGGACTGACCGGCTGACAAGGCGGCTGGCCAAAGGGGGGAAGAGAGGGCGGAGCATGAAGCATTTTCCAACGCCACGTGAGGCATCAAAAGATCCTTGCTGTGGCGTTGGCTTTTCCTTGCTGTGGCGTTGGCCGTTCCTTGCTGTGGGAAAGGCCGTTCCTTGCTGTGGCGTTTTGCGGTGCCACGCGTGGAAGGTGCTGCGCCAGGCAAAAAAAATAAAATATATTTGATTTTATTTTGTATTGTGCTTGCTTATTCGTACCTTTGCACCCGAAAAATAGTTTAAACACTAAAAGTATGAAAAGAATACTGCTTTTTCTTGCTGTGGCTTTTGCCCTTTCCCTGCATCAGGTGCAGGCTCAGCTGCCGACCATCACCCTGAAGACGATGGGCGGCGTGGAAGTGCGTACGGACACCCTTGCGAATGACGGCAAGCCCTTCATCATCGACTTTTTCGCCACGTGGTGCAAGCCCTGCAACCGCGAGCTCGATGCCATCAGCGAGGTCTATGCTGACTGGCAGGAAGAGACCGGCGTCAAGATTTTTGCCGTGAGCATCGACCAGGCGCAGAACATCAACAAGGTAAAGCCCCTCGTGAGCAACCACGGCTGGGAGTACGACGTACTGCTCGACCCGAACAGCGACTTCCTTCGCGCCGTAGGCGGACAGATGATTCCCTACACGCTCATCGTCGATGCCAAGGGCAAGGTCGTGTATAAGCACAGCGGCTACACCGACGGGGCTGAGACGGAGCTTATCGAGAAAGTGCGCGAGCTATTGAAGTGATGCGGCGACTCCTCGTATATCTGTCACTTTCTCTCTGTGTCCTCACGGCATGGTCGTGGGAAAGGAAGGGTGTGTCCCTTTCCGGCAGCATACAGAGCGATATGCTTGTGCCGCGGCACGACAGCCGTACGGGAGCCGAGAAGACCGGCAGTTTCCTCAACAACACATACGCCGACCTCTTGATGCAAAGCAAGTACGTCGACGCCGGCGCACGCCTGGAGTTCCTGGAGTATCCGCTACCCGGCTTCGAAGCCGACTTCGAGGGCTGGGGCGTGCCTCACTTCTGGGTGAAGGGCAAGTTGGGTAAGACGGAGCTGACCGCCGGCACGTTCTACGAGCAGTTTGGTTCGGGCTTCATCCTCCGCACCTATGAGGAGCGCTCGCTCGGCATCGACAATTCCCTGCTCGGAGGTCGCATCGTGGTGAAGCCCTACAGCGGCATCACGCTGAAAGCCCTCACGGGCGTGCAGCGCCGTTACTGGGAGTGGAACAAGTCGCTCATAAGCGGCACCGATGCCGAGGTCAACCTCGGAGAGCTCATCCCCGCGTGGCAGGCAAAGGGAATGGGCGTCACGCTCGGCGGCTCCTGGGTGAACAAGTACGAGAAAGCCGACGAGAACGTCTTTATATCGCCCGTCTATCGCCTGCACCTCCCCAAGTTCGTCAATGCCTGGGACGTCAGGACCGGCTTCAACAAAGGCGCGTGGAACCTCCTCGCAGAGTATGCGCAGAAGAGCGCTGACCCATCCTTCGCCAACTCCCACATCTATCGTAAAGGCTCGGCTGTCATGCTCTCAGGCTCTTATTCAGAAAAGGGGCTGAGCGTCCTGCTGCAGGCCAAGCGGTCGGAAAACATGTCGTTCAAGAGCACCAGCGATATCTCGAAGTCCATCGGCATATCGTCCGCCATCAACCATCTGCCCGCCTTCACGCAGGACCAGACTTACGCGCTGGCCGCCCTCTACCCGTACGCCACGCAGCTTGCCGGCGGCGAGTGGGCCTATCAGGCAGAGGTGGGCTACAACTTCAAGAGGAAAACGGCGCTCGGAGGCAAATACGGCATGAACGTCAAGGCAAACCTCTCGTACGTCCGTGCCATCGACAAGACGTACCCCACGGCAGGCGACCTCATCGCACAGACCAACGGATACACGTCGAAATTCTTCAAATGGGGCGACGAGACGTATTACCGCAGCTTCGACTTCACCCTGACCCGCAAACTCTCAAAGGCATTCAAGCTCAGCCTGATGTATCTCAATCAGCAATACAACCAGACCGTCGTCGAAGGACATGGCGGCACGGTGCACACCCATATCTATATCGCCGACGGCAAGTACCAGTTCTCGCCGAAGGTGACTCTGCGAGGCGAAGTGCAGTATTTGACCACCAAGCAGGACCAGGGCGACTGGGCCTTCGGCCTGCTTGAGCTCTCCCTCGCTCCCCACTGGATGTTCACCGTCAGCGACATGTGGAACTGCGGCGAGACCGATCTGCATTACTACCAGGGGCTCGTGACTTACAACGTCGGCCAGCACCGCATCCAGGGCGGCTACGGACGTACCAGGGCAGGCTACAACTGCTCGGGAGGCGTCTGCCGCTATGTGCCGGCATCGACGGGATGGACGCTCTCGTACAACTACAACTTCTGAAACAGCACGCATGATGTCACGTCGCTATACATATTATATTATAAGTTGCATCTGCATGATGCTGCTGGCTTGCGACCACATATCGGAAGACGAACGCCTGATCTATGAGAAGCCCGAGCCGGCCCAGCGCGTCGTGCTCATCGAGGACTTTACAGGCCAGCGCTGCTCCAACTGCCCGAAAGCGACAGAGGTTATCGAGCAGTTGCAGGAGACATACGGCGACGCCATCGTGGCCGTCGGCATCCATGGCGGACCGCTTGGCTTCGCAGGCAATGCCAAAAACATAGGGCTCGCCACCGAGACAGGCGATGCATACTACAACCATTGGGGTCTGGAGTATCAGCCCATCGGGTTGGTCAACCGCCACGCACCCGTCAACTATCCCGAGTGGGCAGCAGCCGTGAAGGAAGAGCTCGCCAAGCCCGCCCCGCTGCGACTCGACGGCATCGTCACCACCGAGGGTGACGTCATGACGATACGGCTGTGGGCCGACGGCACCGATGGCAACGTCTCGGGCAAGCTCCAGCTTTGGCTACTCGAGGACGGCATCACGGCGCTCCAGCTCATGCCCGACGGAACACCCAACATGACGTATGTCCACAACCACGTCTTCCGCACAGCCATCAACGGCCTTTGGGGCGAAGACTTCAGCGTAAAGGAAGGCGAGACCGTCGAGCGCACGTTCGAACAGCACCTCGAACCCAATTGGAACAAGCTGGAATTGAGTGTCGTTGCCTTCGTCTATAACGAGGGCGGCGTGCTGCAAGCCATGAAATTATATTGACTCAAAGATAAAAACATAGCCTATGAAGAAAATCGTTACATTATTCTTTAGCCTCTTTGCGGCCTTTGCTCTGCAGGCACAAAACAACTTCCCACTTCAATTCGTGAACGCCTCAGGTGAGATAATCCCCGATGGCACGGTGCTCAACCTCACGGAAATCGAAATCGACGAGCTCTTTGGCGATATGCTGATGCCAAGCGGGCTGAAGGTGACGAACGTCAGTAACGACGTAGTGTACGGCGGCGCCACTTACACAATACAAGTCATCAAGGGAGGTCGTTTCCAGACATGTTTTCCAAGCAACTGCATGTCGCAAGGCGCGGCAGGAACCTACACGACGAATGCCGATGCCTTTATGCCTGGACAGCTGAGAGATATGCAGACAGAGTTCCTCCCCGATGGTGATGGGACGTGCATCGTCACCTATCAGCTACAGACGTTCCGCAAGGTGGGAAACAGCTACTTCCCCGATGAGGACGGCCCGTCCGTCACGTTGAGATTTGCCACCGATCCTGATGGAATAGGTGACGTAAAGGCAAGCAAAGCCTGCTCCGTTACCTATTACGACCTCTCCGGTCAGAAGGTGGAACGCCCCGTCCGCGGTGTCTTCATGAAGAAGACCACGTATGCTGACGGCTCCTTTACTGTGCGCAAGAGCGTGCTCCGTTGACAAACAAACCATTAATTCCTTATAAAATGAAAAAGACATTACTATTCGTTCTTTCTTTCTTCTTTGCAATCATCGGCAAAGCAGACATTACAGTCGGTGAAAACCAAACATGGTGGGGCTACTTCAATGAGGCCGACGCAGACAACCTGCCCTATGACGGGCACCTCGGCTACAGCTCGAAGATCACCATTGATGCAGCCATCAAGATTCCTGCCAGCGAAGAGATGGTCAGCGGCGCCACTATTAAGGCCGTACGTCTCTGGCTTGGCAACGACGTTTCTGCCATCAGCAGTGCCATGAGGGTATGGATATCCACGTCGCTTCCGACGCAGGGCAGCATCCGTGCCGACTACAGGCAGACGGTCTCCAAAAACAGCATCAAGAGCGGACTCAACGAGGTTGAGCTGGAGACGCCTTTCGAGATAAACCATCAGGACATCTATGTGGGCTACACCATCAGCATCAGCAGAAAGTCTTACCCTGTCATGGCGTATGGCTCCGACATGCCAAACAGCTTCTTCTACCGCGTGAGCAGTGGCACGAGCTATGGTGCATGGAACGATTTCTACGGCTACAACTACGGCAGGCTGGCTCTGCAGATCTTGGTAGAGTCCGAGTCATTCCCGACCAACTGCGTCACGGTGGAGGACTTCGGCGAAACCATTCTGGCGAAGGGTGAAAAGAAATCAATCCCCATCACCATCTCGAACAAGGGCGCCAACCCTGTCAAGTCGATTGCCTACACGATTACTTCTGACGACGGCGAGCCCAGCGAGGAGACAAGCAAGTCCTTCGCAGCAATGACCACTAACGGCACAAAGACTATCGACATCACGTTCGAGGCAGCCGAAGAGGCTGGTCAGTCGCAGAAAGTCGTGACAGTTACCAAGGTCAACGGCGAGCCGAATACGGCTGTGGCAAATAGCGGCAAGGGCTTCATCATTACGGTAAACGAGAAGCTGTCCATCACGCCAGTCATCGAGGAGTTTACCGGTACGTGGTGCGGTTGGTGCCCAAGGGGAACGGTAGGCATGGAGAAGGTGCACGAAGCGTATGGCGACCAGGTGGTGCAGATTGCAGCTCACTACAGCGACCCCATGGCAATCGATGCCTACAGCTCCGTCATCAACACTTACACGTCTGGTTTCCCCAACTCCATCACCGACCGTCAGTTCGAGGCAGACCCCTCGTTCTCTTCGCTGAAGAGTGCCCTGAACCAGTCCTTCGACAGAGTAGCCATAGCAGCCATCGACCTGGAGGCCGAGTGGGAGAGTGCTGACCAGAAGAGCGTCATCTTCAATACGACGACCCGTTTCGCCAGCACGGGATACAACGACAAATACGCCATCGCCTTCGTCCTGACAGAGGACGGCATGAGCGGCACCGGCAGCGACTGGGCTCAGCAAAACTACTACAGCGGCAGCGGCCAGGGTGGCGACATGGCTTGGTGGAGCAGCCAAGGCTCTTCGGTTACAGGCGTGAAGTACAACCACGTAGCAGTGGCAGGATGGAGCGTGCTGAATGGCGTCAACAACTCTATTGACCCGAACATCGACTCAAGCACTCCGCAGAAGTACAGCTACACAGGCAGCATCTCGAACAACTCCTTGATCCAGGACAAGTCAAATCTTAAGGCCATCGCTCTGCTCATTGACAGAAGCTCGGGCAAGATTGTAAATGCCGCGCAGTCAAACATCGTCTTTGCCACGGCAATAGAGCAGGTGAAGGGCGCCTCGGCCAGTGAGCAGGAGGTTTATGACCTCAGCGGCCGCAAGCTCCCGACAACGCAAAAGGGCATCAACCTCATCCGCACGGACGAGGGCTTCATGAAGAAAGTGCTGGTCAAGTAAGGTAAGACGACAGCAGACAGGAGCCACAAAAAGCCTCCTTACGATAAGTGGGATGTGTCAAAGTATTCTGACGCATCCCACTTATGCTATGTTGGAGTCCCGTAAAGGGGAGCAGTTTGCATCCTGACACAAGCCCGGCGCAATCCCTTCACGTGGCGTCGGCCGACGCTTGCTGTAGCGTTGGCGTTTCCTTGCTGTGGGAAAGGCCGTTCCTTGCTGTGGCGTTGGCTGACGCTTGCTGTGGGAAAGGCCGTTCCTTGCTGTAGCGTTGGCCGACGCTTGCTGTGGGATTCTACGAACTTATACATCAGTATTTCGGATGAAACGCAGCAGACAGGGCTTGCTAAAGTCTCGAAGAGACGAAAGACCACAGACGGGGGTGCAACCCCCGGTAATGATGCGACGGAAAAGAAAGTCCTGAAAAGGACGACAGAACCCAAAAGCAAGTTGAATTCATGTAAATCACATATTCTGTCGCCCTTCCAGGGCTTTGATGTAGTAAATGATACCGGCCCGGGGGTTGACACCCCCGTCTGTGTTCTGTCGCACCTTTGGTGCTTTTTGCAAGGCGATGATAGGGCGGCCAGCGCGCCAATTGCTATATTATGCAAAAGAAAAGAGCGAGGCATCGTTTGTGATGCTTCGCTCTTTCTCTCCTCGTCCGTTTGTAGCGCCTACGGGAATCGAACCCGTGTTCCATGCGTGAGAGGCATGTGTCCTAGCCGCTAGACGAAAGCGCCATATTATTTACGATTTGACGATTTACTATTTACGATTTAACTCGCTGCATCTCGTCCTCTGACGATTTACTGTTTACGATTTAACTCGCTTCATCTCGTCCTCTGACGATTTACTGTTTACGATTTAACTCGCTTCTTAGCGTCTCGTCGCTTTGCGGAAGCTGGGGGATTCGAACCCCCGGTACGGTAACCCGCACGTCAGTTTAGCAAACTGGTGGTTTCAGCCACTCACCCAAACTTCCTTCCATGCCGCAGAGCTTGAAGTGGTGCAAAAACCGCCTTCTTTCTCTCGTTGCGGTTGCAAAGGTAGAGTTTTTTTGCGAACCACGCAAGCATTTCAGGATTTTTTTGTAACTTTGTGCAGAAATTCATAATAAATGAGCCCTATTAACACATCTTTATTGCCAAAAGGATGCTTCTTAGTGCAGCTTCCTAAGGTTTCCGACAAGCGAGGCAGCCTGGCTTTCGGAGAGGCAGAACGCCACATACCGTTCCCCATAAGACGCATCTTCTGGACGTACGACATCCAGGACGAGAGTCTGCGGGGCGACCACGCACACCGCACTTGCGAGATGGTGCTGTTTCCCATCGGGGGTAGTTTCGACATCGAACTCGACGACGGAGAGCAGCAGCTCCTCCTCCACATGGACGACCCCAGCCGGGGAGTATATATCCCGCCACTGGTGTGGTGCAAGCTGATGAACTTCACAAAGGGGGCGGCCTGCATCAGCCTTGCGTCGGAGGAGTATGTGGCAGAGGACTACATTCACGATTACGAGGAATTTATCAGGTTGACTAAAGACAACGGACAACAGACAACGGACGAATGACCACGCACAATAGACAACGGACAGCGGACAGCGGACAACGGAAAGTCTGCCGTCAATGGTCCGTTGTCCGTTGTCGTCAGTCCTTTGTCAAAAAAACATTAAGATGACAATTATACCTTATTCTATAAACCGCAAGGAGACGTGGGACGCGTTTGTGGAGATGTCGAAGAACGGCACCTTCCTCTTGAAGCGTAACTTCATGGATTACCATTCCGACCGCTTCTTCGACTGTTCTCTCCTGATCTATGCAGGCATCTCGCCCGACGAGGAATTCAAGGAGAGACGCCTCACGACGAAAGACCTCGTGGCTGTCTTCCCCGCAAACTGGGACAAGGAGCAGCAGACGGTCTATTCTCATCAGGGACTGACCTATGGCGGACTGATTGTGCTGCCGGAGGTGACTCAGAAGGAGGTCCTGGACATGATGCAGGCCATCGTGCAGTACTATCGCGACATGATGCAGGTCACACGTATCGTCTATAAGCCTATACCTTATATATATAGTAGCATCCCTTCCGGAGAAGACCTCTACGCCTTGTTCCGCGCCGGGGCAAGACTGACGAGGCGGCTCGTCAGCACCTGTGTATCGATGCGGAACCCGATGAAGATGAGGGCGTCGCGCATCCAGCAGGCCCGCAAGGCTGTTGACCACGGCTTCTACATCGACCGCATGACGGAGGGCGACATGCAGACGCTGAAGGAGTATTGGACACTCCTGGAGGACGTCCTCATGAAGCATCACAACGCCACGCCGACGCATACAATGCAGGAGATGGCTCTGCTCATGAGCCAGTTCCCAAAGAATATCAAGCTCTACATCGTGCGCCACGAGAAGCGCATCGTAGCCGGCATCGTCATCTTCGAGTGCCGAAAGGTGGCGCATGTGCAATACATGGCGAGCGGCGACGAGGGCAGGGCCTACGGCGCTCTCGACCTGTTGCTGCGCCATCTCATCAACGAGCGATACAAGCAGTTCGACTATGTGGACTTCGGTACATCCAATGAGGAGGGCGGACGCGTCCTGAACGAAGGGCTCATCTTCCAGAAAGAAGGCTTCGGCGGCAGAGCCGTCTGCTACGACACCTACGAGATAAGTCCCCTCACGGCTCCCTCCACGCTTCCTCTTCGGGGGAGTGCTCCGGAGCGGGGCGGCGGCATTGAGGCACTCCCCCAAAGGGGGAGCGGGGAGGGGGCTGGACGTCCTGTCCCCTACCTCGACCTTCAGCGCATCTCTGATTCCTTCGAGCCGGAGCTGACGGCTGAAGTGTCGCGTGTCGTTAAGGGCGGATGGTACCTGCTGGGCGAGGAGAACAAGCGCTTCAGCAAAGCCTTTGCGGAGTATTGCGGCTGCAAATATTGCGTGCCGACCGGCAACTGCCTCGACGCCCTGACAATGATACTCGTGGCCTATAAAAACATGTTCGGATGGGGCGACGATGCAGAAGTCATCGTGCCCTCCAACACCTACATCGCCAGTATCCTGGCGGTGAGCCGCGCCGGGCTGCAGCCTGTCCTCTGCGAACCGCGCATGGAGGACTACCTCATCAATCCCGATGGCATAGAGGAACTCATTACGGAGCGCACGAAAGCCATCATGGTGGTGCACCTCTACGGACGTGTCTGCGACATGAAGCCGATTGCGGAGGTGGCCCGGAAGTATGGCCTGAAGGTGGTCGAGGATGTCGCGCAGGCTCAGGGCGCCATGTATCAAGGCGTTCGTGCCGGGCATCTTGGCGATGCGGCTGGCTTCAGCTTCTATCCCGGCAAGAATCTCGGTGCGTTGGGCGACGCGGGCTGTGTCATGACCGACGATGAGGCGCTGGCGGACTACGTTCGTGCCATGTCGAACTACGGCAGCTCAGAGAAGTACGTCAACCGCATGAAGGGGCTCAACAGCCGCATGGACGAGATACAGGCGGCCGTGCTGTGTCTGAAGTTGAAGCGCCTGGATGCCGACAACGAGGCGCGACGGAAGGTCGCCCGGGCTTATAGCGAAGGCATCGTGAACCCTTTGATTACGTTGCCGCAGGCGCCATCCGATGCCAGGGAAAACGTCTGGCACGTCTATCCCATCCGTACGCCGGAGCGCAACAACCTGCGCGAGTACCTGTCGCGCCACGGCATCGCGACGATGGTGCACTATCCCATCCCGCCGCATCAGCAGCAAGCCTACAGCGAATGGAACGCCCTCTCTTTCCCCATCAGCGAGCGCATCCACCGCGAAATCCTCTCACTCCCGATGTCGCCCCTCATGACGGACGACGAAATCCGCCGCGTCATCGAGGTGCTGAATGCCTATGTCGTTTGAGGCCCCGTCAAAGTAGCCGATTAGACACGTCAGGTTTTGTTTCAAGGCTTGATATAAAATATGAAGGGCATTGCCTCACGGCAACGCCCTTCGTTTTGGTTGGTTGGAAAAAGTCTAATTGAAATAATGGTTTGTGATTGATGTTAAGCTTCTGCGGGAGTTTCTGTTGTTTCACCCTCAGCAGCCGGTGCAGCCTCAGCAGCTTCCTCTGCCTTTGCAGCAGCCTCAGCTTCAGCCTTTGCGACAGCCTCAGCAGCCTTCTTGTCGGCTACCTTCTTCGCGATCTCTTCGTTGGCTTTCTTCTCTGCCTTCAGTCTCTCTGCTTCCGCAGCCTTCTTGTCGGCTTCGTTCTTAGCCGTTACCTGACTCAGACCCTTCTGCCTGTCAGCCTTCCAAGCATCAAACTTTGCCTGGCATGCTGCCTCGTCAAAAGCGCCCTTCTTGACGCCACCACGCAGGTGCTTCATGAGATAAACACCTTCGCCGGACAGGATGTTGCGAACCGTGTCGGTGGGCTGTGCGCCACACTCTACCCAGTACAGGGCACGATCGAATTTCAAA
>CACXLY010000065.1 GCA_902768605.1 uncultured Bacteroidales bacterium | reverse complement strand
GTCTCGAAACCGTCCACCAACGAGCGGAAAGCATGGAACTTGCCACCTTCCTCAACGTAGGGATGTATGTTATCGAATAGTTTCTTTATTGGATTCATATTATACATTATTAATTAAGAGTTAAGAATTAAGAATGAAGAATTTGCTACCGCACGAAGAAAAACAGATTGAAACTGAGAGAATGCTCCGATGCTGCCTTGGCAGAGCGGTAGCAAATTCTTCGTTCTTCATTCATCATTCTTCATTTATTAAGCGTTTTCCTTTCTCAGGATGTCCAACCCTTCGCGTACGATGCGCTGCAACTCGAGCTTCGAAGAGTCCACGAACTCTGCGATGGCGAAGTCCTCGGGAGCAACCTCGTAGATGCCCAGAGCTTCCTGACGGTCGATGTCTCCTGCGATGATGGCCTTCACAAGATAGCCTGCGTAGATGTCCATCGGGAAGACTTTGTCGTACTCACCGCTCATGATCATGTGACGTTCGCCGCCTTTCACGCGTGCATCGATGACGTATTCCTTCTTCTTACCCAAGAGCCAGCTGAAGTAGCTGCGATGAGTCGAGAAGGTGTTGAAGCGTGGCATGATCCAGCCCAACATTTCGTCGGCGTGGTCACCTTCGGGAATGACGTTCACTTCGGTTGCATGAGCACCGAGGAAACCTTCGGCCGAGGTCTTGAGACCAGTCATCACGTTGCCGCTGATGATGCGAGCACCCTCAGCATTAATCGTGCCGCTGAGGAGCGTGCTCAACTTCTGGCCGACCTTCACTTTGTAGTACTTGGGCGCCTTTACCTCGCTACCAGCAAGCGCGATGGTGCGGGTGAAATCGACTTTGCCAGTCTTTAAGAGGCGACCCAGGAAGATAACTTCCTCGGCTCCGAGTGTCCAAACCACTTCGCCCTTGTTGATGGGGTTGACGTGATTGATTTGAACGCCCACATTACCTGCAGGAGCGGGACCGTCGAAGATGTTCACTTCGCAGTCCTTTGCCTCGGTCAGAGCCTTTGCGGTCTGCTTGGCGCTCACGCCAAGATAAACCTTTGCGAGCTTTGCCAAAGCGGTAAGACCTGCCTGGAACTCAGCCTCCTGACCTTGGAGGACGTACTCGAAGTCCTGACTCAGCGGCATGCTGTTGAACGCGCTCACAAAGATAGCCTTCGGAGCGTCGTCAGGATTTGCCACCACATCATAGGGACGTTGACGCAGGAAAGCAAACAGACCGCTCTCCATCATGAGTGCCTTCAGGTCACCCTTTGTGTCGAACTGGCGTGCTTCCTGCTTTTCGTCAGCCTTCACGCGGATACTCAGCAGTTTGCGACGGTCGCCGCGTTCCACCATGCTGACTGTTCCGCTGACAGGGCTAACGAATTTCACTTCGGGATGCAGCTTGTCAACAAACAAGGCATCCCCAGCCTTCACGGCATCTCCCTCCTTGACCACCACCTTAGGTTTCACGCCATAGAAGTCGTCTGGCACGAGTGCGTACTCGCCCGGACACTTCACGCTGGCTGTCTCCTTCGTGGCTTTGCCCTTGAGGTTGACGTCGAGGCCTTTGCGTAACTTAATTACTTTTGCCATATCTGGGTTAATAAAAAAATGTTTATTTTCTCTCTTATATCTTTTGACGACTCATTGAGTCTTAAGGTTTCATGTCGTTGAACATGGCCGCTTCTTCGTCGAAGACTGCAAGTATCTCCTCCAGCTGAGGATTGCTGCGCTGGACTATGAGAGCCACATATTCAGTCCGTCCTTCTTCGCCTCGCACTTCAACAGAACGTGCCACATAATGCTTTTGCTGCTCAGCTCCGTTGAACCAGCGAAGGAAGAGACGGGCACGCTGTGCCTGCTTGCCACCTTCGGTGCTGCACATATAGAGGAGGATGTCCGGATTCTGGCGAAAGAACTCTTCGATGATACAGATGACGGTCTGGGCAATCTTCTTGTCGCTTGGTGAAGGTTTGCCTGTAAGGTTCGTCAGATTCAGCCAATACGCCTTGAAGTAAGGGTCGGAGTCTTCGTCAAAATCAACGGCATACTTAATGCCATTATCTGTGGTAAAGGTCAAAGCATCCCCGTCATATTCCGTCCAATACGGAGAATGTATGTTGAGTTGCCAGGAGTTGAGCTTAACCATAGTCTACACCCATTCCAAATCATAGTAGCCAGATTCGGCTGCTTCCTTGCGTAGACGATCTCTTTTTGCAAACTCAGCTCTAACTTTTTCCTGCCAAGCAGCCTTGCGCTGACGGGCTGCGTCCAGCCACGCAAGGATTTCTTCGCGAGTTCGTTTTCTTCTTGTTGCAGTTGCTTCCATCGTCCTGATTCTTTATTTCGCGCCGCAAAAGTACAAAAAAAATGGGAGAAAACCATAGATTACACGAGTTTTTCCTTGAAAAGGAACGTTTTCCGATGATTTTCCTTTGGGAGAGTTGGCAAAAAGGACGCTTTTACGTACCTTTTCATCAGAAATGAAGGCAATCCTTTCTGATAGTATGGACGCAAACGAAGCACTTGTAAAGGTTCTGAAGAAGAGCCACGAACAGGTGATGAATGGTGACGCTGTCAGGATGGACAAACTTGAGCGCTTCATCAATTCCTGCCCGAAAAATGTTCAGCTATTCGACGAAGAAATTCAAGAAAAGGTAAACGCTGTTAGGAAAGGGCAATAATGATTCCCTCCGAATCGTAAGTTGTTTGTCAGGATTTCTGCAGAAAATGACGCTCGGAGAGTGGCGTGTTTGCGACCGAGACGAGTGAGGGACGAATAGAATTGATTCTCGGAGTGCATAGGGTTTGCTTCATAATCAGTGAGTTAAGTAGTGGAGTGGGTGAATATGACTGCATAAAGTGGGTAAGTTGACGTGTTTTATGCAGGATTTTGACGTGAGGAAATGCCTGACGCGACGTGTTGCGAGGGCAAACGCAACGTGTTGCGTTGGCAGTTGCGACGTGTTGCGTTGGAAATTGCCTCGTTTTGAGGCAGGAAATGCAACATTTCAGAAAAATCTTTACAACATTTTGTGTCGTTTCCTGGATGCTGGAAAAGCCGTTTTTGTAAAAGGTTTTTCTTGTAATAGAGAAGCGTTGTCTTTGTGATTGGATGCTATAATTGAGAGAATTGCGACGCGTTTTGGCGTGCAATTGGAGATTTTTCGTTCATCAACTCTTAATTTTTCACTTTTCACTTCTTACTTTTCACTTATTCTTCGTATCTTTGCAAATTGAAACGCATAACACAGCCCGCTCATCAAAGCACTTAAATACATATTCCGCATCCTCGTTGGTCTGCTGGCAAGCATTTACCTGGCCTTGCTGATTCTGACGTCCTTACCCGCCTTCCAGAAGTGGGGAGCTGGGGTCGCGTCGCAGCTTCTGGAGGACAAAATCAAGAGCAAGGTGAGCATCGGCAACGTGCGGATGAACCTGCTGGGGCGCGTGGTCCTGGACAACGTCCACCTTTACGACCGCCGCGACACCCTGATGCTCCGAGCCTCGCGAATCGCCGCGAAAGTCGATTTCATGCCTTTGATAGAGAGGAAGATACGGATTAGCGGGGCGCAGCTCATCGGCGCGAAAGCCAAGATATACAAGGACGGCGACGAGCCCTTCAATTTCCAGTTCATCGTGGATGCTTTCTCGAAGAAAGACACTACCTCCTCCCCGCTCGACCTCGCCATCGGAGCCTTGGTGGTGAGACGTGGCGAAGTGCGGTTCGACAAGACCCTCTCCAGCTCTCCCTTAAAGGGAGAGAGCAAAGGCGAAAACGCCTCGGAGCAGGATGTCTCCCTTTTAAGAGGAGATTTAGATGGGTCTTTCGACCCTCATCACCTGCATGTCAGGAACTTAAGCTTGACGGCCCGGGTGCATTTCATCAAGCCGGACTCGCTCTCGCTCGACCTCCGCAACCTCTCTTTCACGGAACAAAGCGGCCTCAAGCTCAAGCATCTTTCCCTCGATGCAGAGGTGGGAAAGACCGTCGCGACCGTTCGCGACCTTAAGGTCGAACTGCCGAATACCAGTTTGCAGGCAAACTGCAGCCTCCCCCAACCCCTCCAAAGGAGGGGAGACAATACGCTACGGTTCACCCCTCCTTCGGAGGGGACGGGGGAGGCTTATGGCTTCATTTGTCCGCGCGACCTGTCGTGTTTCGTCCCGAAACTGGCTACGTTCCACGACATCATCAATCTCTCGGCCGAAGCACGCCTGTCGGATGGAACGCTGCGATTGCCAAACATCTCTGTTTCAGACAATCATGGCAACCTGTCCCTGCTTTGCGATGCCACGATTCAAGACGTCTGGAACACGCCCGCCATCTTTGCCGACATCAAGGAACTGCGGACGGGAGCGGCCCTTCAGCAGTTCCTGACGGAGAATCTGCAAGGTCTGGTCTCCCCTGGTCCCTCCAAGGAAGAGGGAAATGGACACGGCAGTTCGCCCCTCCATTGGAGCGGATGGGAACGGCTCGGAAGCACGAAGTCGAGCGGTTCGATTGCTTGGCAGAACAAGCGCTTGCAGACAAACCTGCAGACGGAAAGCGAGCAGGGAAGCGTCGCGATTGAGGGGACGCTCCAGGACATGCAGGAGATTGACGCCAAAGTTGCTGCCACGGACCTCCAGTTGGGCAATCTGCTCAATCTTCCTGGCGAAAGAAAAAACACGACACTTTCTGTCGAGACGACCATCTCGGGCAGTCTGCCGGGCAAAGGCAGGCAGCCGAAACTTGCGGCGACTGGCGTGCTTAACAGCCTCACCTTCAATGGCTACGAGCATCGCAACATTCCCTTCACGGCAGCGCTCGACGGCGAATCGATTAGCGGAGAAGTAAACGTGGACGAGCCCAACGGCAAGGCAATGGTCATTGGTCAATCGTCAATGGCAAACGGAAAACGTACGCTCACGTGCCAAGCGCAGTTGGAGAACTTCGCGCCGCACAAGATGGGGCTCACGAAGAAGTATGAGGGCGAACGGTTCAGCGGCACTCTCGATGCGAATCTCGACGACATCGACCTCAACAACCTGCAGGGTAAGCTCATTCTCAGCAACTTGGAAATCGACTCGGAAGACAAAGGAACGCTCCGCATCGGCGATGTCGAGCTGGAAAGCAGCAGGTCGGAGAGCGGTCAGCACCTCGTCCTGCAGAGCGACTTCCTTAATATAAAGGCCGACGGCAACGTCAACTGGAAGACGCTGCCTGCCTCCTTCTCGCACCCCGTCAAGCAGAACCTGCCCAGCCTCTTCGCGACGAGCGAGAGCCGCCGCCAACCCGAGGGCAACGACTTCCGCTTCCTCGTCCAGGTGCAGGACACGGTGCTCGCCGACAGGCTGCTCGGCACGAGTCTCCTCTTGCCCGCACAAAGCACCCTGGAAGGCACGATACGCGACGCCATCGGACAGATTGCGCTCCAGATGCACATACCCCGGCTGGAGTTTGCCGGGCAGGAGCTGCAGAACATCGAATGCCGCGCTGAGAGCAACGCCGCCGCCATCCAGGCCAGCCTCCAAGGCGAGCGTCTCATCAAGGGAAAGCCCGTCGACATCAACCTCGACGCTTACGCGAAGGATGACAAAGTGACGTCGCGCCTGCGCTGGGACAATAAGGGCACCATCGCGAACACGGGCGACATCAGCCTGACCGGCAACGTCCGTCGCGACCTCGCAGGCAAACCCGCCATCGATGCCCGAATCAACAAGTCGAGCATCGTGATTGGCGACTCGATTTGGGCCATCAAGCCCGCCAGCATCAGGTATCACGACAATGTAGTCGATGTGGAGAACCTCTCCATCAGTCAGGCCGAGAAGCACATCAACATAGGCGGCCGCGTCTCGAGCCTCGCGTCGGACACGCTCAGGGCCGAGCTGAAAGACATCGACATCTCCTACATCATGGACCTCGTGAACTTCCACAAAGTCGATTTCGACGGGCTTGCGACGGGCAGCATCTACGCCACCTCGCTCATGAAGAAGCCCTATGCCGACGCTTTCCTGCAGGTCAGGAAGTTCACGTTCAACGCCGCCGACATGGGCGACATGAGCCTCTACGGCAACTGGGGCAAGCAGGAACGCGCCGTCCTGCTCGAGGCGGACATGAAGGGACCGCTACCCGAGCACCGCACACAAGTGCTGGGCACCATCATCCCGGGCAAGGGAATGGACGACGGACTGAATCTCAACATCCAGACAAACAAGATAGACCTGGCCTTCCTCAACAAGTTCACGAAGGGCATCTTCCGTGATTTGCAGGGACGCGCCTCGGGACGGGCACGCATCTTCGGGCCTTTCAAGTTCGTCAACCTTGAGGGCGACATGCTCATCGACGAGCTGAAGGTGGACGTCATGACTGTCGGAGCGGAGTATCACCTTGCAGGCGACAGCGTCGTTCTTCGCCCGGACAACATCTGGCTGCGCGGCGCCCGCCTCTACGACTACTTGGGGATGCCCGGCATGAGCGAGCATACGGCGACGGTGGATGCGCATTTCATGCACAACGCATTCAAGAACCTGCGCTTCGACGTCAGCATAGACGCCCACAACATGCTCGGCTACAACTTCCCCAACCAAGGCAGCATGAGCTTCTACGGCACGGTCTATGCCGACGCGCAAGTGCACATGAACGGCGTGCCGGGCAACGTCACCATCGATGTTGCAGCGACGCCCATGCCCGGCACCGTCATCAACTACAACACCGCGACATCGGGAACGGTGGCAGAAGCCGAGTTTGTGACGTACGTAGATAAGAGTGAAGAACTAAGAGTGAAGAATAACAGCAACCTGTCAGGCGAGGGAAGTAACTCAGATTCTTCACTCTCCACTCTTCATTCTTCACTCCCCGAGGGGTCTTCTGACCTTCGCATCAACTTCGACATCAACGCCAATCCGAACGCCCAGATACGCATCCTGATGGACCCTCGCACGGGGGACAACATCTCGCTCTTCGGCAACGGACGTCTCCGAGCCAATTACTACAACAAAGGTCGCTTTCAGCTCTTCGGCACCTATCGCGTCGAGGAGGGCAACTACCGCATGTCCATCCGCGACGTCATCCGCAAAGACTTCACCTTCCTGCCCGACGGAACCATCGTCTTCGGCGGCGACGCGATGCAGGCAGCGCTTAATCTGACGGCAAAGCACACGGTGCCCAACGTCTCGCTCGACGACCTCTCGACCACCGGCCTCGGTCTCTCCAACACACGCGTCGATTGCATCATGAACATCGGAGGCATGGCCCGCGAGCCCGTCATCAGTTTCGACTTCGACATCCCCAATGCCAACGAGGACGAGAAACAGATGGTGCGCTCCATGCTGAGCAGCGAGGAGGAGCGCGACATGCAGGCCATCTACCTGCTCGGCATCGGCAGGTTCTACAGCTACGGCAGCTTCATCGACAAGAAGCAAACGCAGGGCGGAATGGCGGTGAACTCCGTCCTGAGCAGCGCCCTCAGCTCGCGTTTCAATCAAATCATGTCGCAAGCCCTCGGAGGAACGGGTTGGTCGTTCGGCACGAACCTTCGGACGGGCGAAGAGGGCTGGCAGGAGCTGGACGCAGAGGCGCTCGTGAGCGGCAAGATGCTGAGCGGCAGGCTGCAGTTCAACGGCAACTTCGGCTATCGCGAAAACAAGTACAAGATGGGCAGCAACAATTTCATAGGCGACTTCGACATTCAGTACCGCCTCTCGCCACGCAGCCCCTTCTCCCTGAAAGCCTACAACCAGACCAACGACCGCTATTTCACCCAGTCGTCGCTCACCACGCAAGGCATCGGCATCAAGTTCCAGCGCGACTTCGACCGCTTCCGCGAACTCTTCCTCCGGACGAAGAAGAAAGGGAAGAAGGAGTAGAGACTAAGGATTGGTAGCGCAGCCCTTTGTGCCTTTTATGAGGTGAAACGAAACTTTCTGACTGCTTGTTCCTCAACTTTTCCGACAAAGTCTTTGCCGTTCGGAAATAAAAGCGTACCTTTGTCACCAAGTACCGCAGTAATGTCGAAAAACGACGTCGCTCTCATGCGAAACTTTCCCTGAGCGCAGGGATGCGGTATGACTTTAGTGGTTGAATAGATAGTTGTATCTATATTCTATAGAGGTTCATACCAAAATTCCGACCAGAATGTAACAAGACCTCTTGGAATCGGGATACACCTTTTCAGTAAGGTGTACCCGTTCCATATATGTTCTTGTTACGGGTCCTTGGTCGGATACCTGGTGTGAAGCATATAAGGGAGCGAGGTACACTTTCTTTATGTTTGAATGTTATCGTTTCACGCAAAATCCGACCAATTATGAACGTAACGAGCGATGAACATGAAAAACAAGTTGTTTCGCGTCAGCGGGTAGCAGACCACGGCGAGGTGTATACTGCCAAGCGAGAGGTCAATGCCATGCTCGACCTGGTGAAGGAGGAGACGGAGCGTATAGACTCCCGCTTCCTGGAACCCGCCTGCGGCACGGGAAACTTCCTTGTTGAGATTCTTAACCGTAAAATGGAAGTGGTAAAGAGGCGCTTTGCCCGCAACCGCTTCGAGTACGACCTTGCCTCGGCACAGGCCGTCAGTTCGATTTATGGCATCGAACTCCTGCCCGATAATGTGGAGAACTGCCGCAGAAGGCTCTTCGAGCAATATCTCGACACCTACCGTCGGCACCTCTCCGTCAACGCCTCGCCCGAGCAGCAGCGATGCATCAGTTTCCTTTTGTCAAAGAACATCCTTTGCGGCGACGCTCTTACCATGCTTCAAGAGGACGGGACGCCCATCACCTTCTGCGAATGGACGTTCATCGGCATGGAAGGCAAGGTGAAGCGCCGCGACTTCGAACTGGCCGAACTGCTTCGCAACGTGGAGTTCGACAAACCTAAGCCCGGCGAATACGGCAACCTCTTCAGCGACTTGGACGAGCCTGTATTCATGCCTCTGCCCAAACGCGAATACCCTTTGACTGACTACCTAAAACTTCCCGACTATGAGTAGTAAGTTGAACTACAACCCCGATGTCTTGTCGTGCTTGGCAAACCTGAGCAACGACGAAGTGTTCACTCCGCCCAGTCTTGCCAATCAGATGTTGGATATGTTGCCGCAAGAGCTGTTCCGCAGCCCCAAGTCGAAGTTCCTCGACCCTTGCACGAAGAGCGGCGTCTTTCTTCGCGAGATTGCCAAGCGATTGATAGCAGGCTTGGCCGACGAGATGCCTGACTTGCAGGAACGCATCGACCACATCCTGCACCATCAGCTTTATGGCATAGCCATCACTCGCCTCACTTCGATGATGAGCCGCCGCAGCCTCTATTGCTCGAAGGATGCAAGCGGGAAGTACGCACTCTCGCAATTCGACTCAGAAGAGGGCAACATCCGCTTCAAGGACATACGTCATACATGGCAGAATGGTAAATGCCGCTACTGCGGAGCCTCGCAAGAAGTCTATGACCGAGGCGATGACCTCGAATCCCACGCCTACGAGTTCATTCACACAGACAAACCTAATACATTATATAATAATATGACTTTCGATGTAATAATAGGAAACCCGCCGTATCAGTTGAATGTTGGTGTTGAGAAAGAAAACTACGCAATACCAATATATCATAAATTCATTCAACAAGCCAAGAAATTACATCCGAGATACCTCACGATGATTGTCCCATCAAGATGGTTTACTGGAGGACGTGGGTTGGATAATTTTAGAGAAGAAATGCTCAATGACTCTCGTATTCAATATATAAAAGATTTCATTGATTCAAAAGATGTATTCCCAGGAGTTGATGTATCTGGTGGAGTAAATTATTTTTTATGGTCATCATCTTATAATGGACCTTGTGAATACGTTAATGTGTTTAATGGTCAAGAAACAAAGTCATTAAGGAAAATGAATGAATATAAGGTGTTCCCAAGATATAATCAATCCATATCGTTAATAAATGCAGCTAAACAATATGGAGAAAAGACTCTATCGCCAATGATAAGTACTCAAACACCATTTGGTTTCATCACAACATACAGAGGAAGTGAAAAGGATTTCCCCGAAGCTATAAAACTGTATTCAAGTGGAGGCGTAACATACGTTCGCAAGGAAGACATTTCTCGCCACAAAGAATGGATAGAAAAATATAAGGTAGTATTCTCCAAAGCAACTTGTGAACATGCAGGTACACCTGATAAGACTGGTCGTTATAGAGTATTTTCTACAATGAAACTTCTTCTTCCCAATGAAGTTTGTACTCAAAGTTATCTTGTCGGTGGTGTCTTTGACAAACAGGCTGAAGCTGACAATTACATGTCCTACTTAAAAACGGCTTTTGTTAGAGCCTTAATGTTACCAACATTGACTTCTCAAGACATATCAGCTGACAAATTTCAATTCGTCCCCCTCCAAGACTTCAGCAAGCCTTGGACGGATGAAGAACTCTACAAGAAGTACGGACTGACAGACGAAGAAGTCGCTTTCATCGAGTCGATGATACGACCAATGGAATAAAGTTTCCCCTAACTTCTCCTAAAGGAAGGGGATTAAAAACAAGAGTATAACAATTTAGGCGCTCTTTGACATTTTGCAGGTTGATTATTGTGTGGTTTTACTGATTAGTCGTATCTTTGCACTAAATAACGATGTAAGATGGACGAAAAGGTAACTCCACAGGTACTGCGTAAACAAGCCAATTGGGAAGACTTGTACTTCTATCAGAAGTCCGTCGTCCTTTACCAGTTGACCTTTGTCTTTACCAAACGCTTCCTCACGAGAGGTGACCGCACCATCGACCAGATGGTCCAGGCGGCTCGCTCTGGCAAGCAGAATATCGTGGAAGGCTCTGCCGACGGTGTCACCTCGATGGAGATGGAACTGAAATTGTTGAATGTAGCAAGAAGCAGCATCAAGGAGCTGAAGGAGGATTACGAGGACTATATCGTCTCTCGGCATCTGACAAGATGGACGACAGACAATCCCAGATATGACGGAATGCTAAAGTTCTGTCGCGCACACAACCGCATAGAGGACTATCAAGACTATTTCGAGAAGTGGACTAACGAAGAAATGGCAAACATAGCCCTCACCCTCTGCCACATGATAGACAGGATGATGATTACCTATCAGAAACAACAGGAAGAGACCTTCGTGAAAGAAGGCGGCATAAAGGAGCGGATGACAGCAGCCCGTCTGGGCTATCGCACTAACCAGCGAGTTGAGATAGAACGGCTGAAGCGTGAACTGGAAGCAGCCAACAGAAGAATATCAGAGCTGGAAGAGAAGCTAAGGAACCAGGGCAAGACAGACTAGCCGAGCTAGATATAATCAACCTCAGATTGCAGAGCGCCATAACAGAAATGCGTTATGGCAACAAACTATTTCCCCAAGAAGTCGGAGGCGGCTCCGATGATTTATGCCTACGAAGACAAGTACGACCCGAACCTGAAGGGCATCCTGAAGGTGGGCTATACGACGATAGGCGTGCAGGAACGTGTGCGACAGCAATACAACATCGTTCGCCCAGGTGAGCCGCCGTATAGGATATTGGTAGAGGAAAGCGCGATGCGGCAGGACGGCACTTCGTTCCTCGACCACGACGTGCATCGTGCCTTAGTGAAGATGGGCTGTGGGCATATAGAAGGCGAATGGTATCGCTGCACGCCGCAACAGGTGCGAGCCGCTGTGGTTGCGGTGAGGGAACGCAAGGACATTGCCTGGCATCGCGACAAAACTTTCGGTATGCGTGGGGAGCAGAAGGCAGCCGTAGATAAGACAGAGGCATACTTCAAGAGCTTTGCCAGAGAGCAAGGTCGCACGCCTCACTTCCTTTGGAACTGCAAGATGCGCTTCGGCAAGACATTCACAACCTATCAGTTGGCAAAGCGAATGGGGTGGACACGTATCTTGGTGCTGACCTTCAAGCCTGCCGTTGCCCAAGCGTGGGAAGAAGATTTGATGACGCATGTCGATTTCGATGGCTGGCAGTTCATCGCACGTAATCCTGAAGCCACGATAGACTATCAGTTCGAGTACGCCGACAAACGGCGCCCCATGGTGGTGTTCGGCTCTTTCCAAGACTTCCTCGGCAAGAACACAGCCAGCGGAGGCATGAAGCTGAAGCACGAATGGGCAAGGGAGTTCAACTGGGATTGCATCGTGCTCGACGAGTACCACTATGGCGCTTGGCGCGAGAATGCCAAGGAGTTGATTGGCGCAAGCGAAGACCTTGGCGGCGAGATAGAGAACCCCGACTATTTCGACGAGGACTTGATACCAATCACCTCCAATCATTACCTCTACCTTTCAGGCACGCCCTTCCGAGCCATCGCCTCGGGTGAGTTCATAGAGGAGCAGATATATAACTGGACGTACTCCGACGAGCAGAGGGAAAAAGAGAATTGGGGAGACAAACCCGACAATCCATACGCCTCGCTGCCCAAGATGGTGCTGCTGACCTATCAGCTGCCTGCCGAAATTACCAGAGTGGCAGAAGAGGGCGAGTTTGACGAGTTCGACCTGAACTCTTTCTTCGAAGCAGTAGGGAAGGGCGACAAGGCAGTCTTCAAGCATCACGACGAGGTGCAGAAGTGGCTCGACATGTTGCGAGGTCAGTACCTGCCCACATCCGTTAACGACCTCAAAGTAGGGAACAGGAAACCTCCTTTGCCATTCCTGAATGGCGACCTGTACTCGAACATGAACCATACGCTTTGGTTCTTGCCCAACGTGGCATCGTGCTTCGCTATGAAGAACTTGCTGGAAGAACTGCAGAACACGTTCTATCACGATTATCGCGTCATCGTCTGTGCAGGCACTCAAGCAGGAATAGGTCAGCAGGCTCTGCCTCCTGTTGAGAAAGCGATGGCACATCCCGACCCTCTGCATTGCAAGACCATCACCTTGACCTGCGGCAAGCTGACGACAGGTGTCACCGTGCGTCCGTGGACGGGTATCTTCATGCTCCGCGACACCTCGTCGCCAGAAACCTACTTCCAGTCGGCTTTCCGCGTCCAGTCACCTTGGACAATTACCAACAGCGACGGTCTGCATCCCAATCGGGTGGAGATACTGAAGAAGGTTTGCTACGTCTTTGACTTTGCTCCAAACAGAGCTTTGCGAAAAGTCTCGGAGTATTCTTGCCAACTGAACGTGGAGGAAGGCAATCCGGAGAAATGTGTGGACGACTTCATCAAGTTCCTGCCTGTGCTCTGCTATGAGAACGGCGTGATGAAGCAACTGTCGGCCAGCGACGTTCTGGACATGGCGATGAACAATACATCGGCTACGCTGTTGGCGAGAAGGTGGGAAAGTGCTTTGCTCGTCAACGTGGATAACTTCACGCTGCAACGCTTGATGAACAGCAAGGAGGCGATGGACGCGCTGATGAAGATTGAGGGCTTCCGCTCCTTGAACCAAGACATCGAGACCATCATCAACAAGACAGATGCCATCAAGAAGAAGCGCAAAGAGCACGAAGAGGGTCTTTCAAAGAAAGAGAAGAAGCAATTGACCGAAGAGGAAAAGGAAATCAAGAGCAAGCGCAGGCAGATACAAGAGAAACTCATGAAGTTTGCCACGCGCATACCTATCTTTATGTATCTGACAGACTATCGCGAGTATTCGCTTAAAGACGTAATCCTTCAGTTAGAGCCAATGCTGTTCGAGCGTGTGACAGGTCTGACGAAGCAGGACTTCGCCTTGCTGGTAAGCCTGAATGTTTTCAACGAAGCCCTGATGAACGATGCCGTCTATAAGTTCAAACGCTATGAGGACAATAGCCTAAGTTATTCAGGGATTGACCGCCATGCAGGAGAGCGGTTTGTTGGCGGTTACAGCACAGTCATCACACAAGAGGAATATCGAGAGCAGCATTAGTTTTTGCCTTTCTGCTTTATGTTCTCAATTATTTTTCGTATCTTTGCAGGACATAACGCTTAAAGTTCGATAATCTATGCTCAACATTCATTGCTTCGAAGGCTTGGTTTGCGGGATGGCGACGCTGGCTGTCGTGGTCTTCGTCAGCCTTTACTTCGTGACGGCAGGCTACGGGCAGTTTCGCACGAAGCGGTGGGGATGGAGCATCAACAACAAGCTGGCTTGGGTGCTTATGGAGCTTCCTGTCTTCCTTATCATGTTTGCGATATGGAGCTTCTCGCCCCTGAAGTGGCACCTGCCGCAGCTCGCACTCTTCGGGCTCTTTGAGCTGCACTACTTCCAGCGCAGTCTCGTCTTCCCCTTTCTGCTGAAAGGACGGAGCAAGATGCCAGTCGTCATCATGCTCATGGGCATCCTCTTTAACGTCATCAACGGCGTGATTCAGGGCGGAGGGCTTTACTGGTTCCCCAATCCCGA
>CACXLY010000064.1 GCA_902768605.1 uncultured Bacteroidales bacterium | reverse complement strand
TCCGTTTACCGCTCGTACTGGTTACGGGGGTTCCACCCCCGTCTGTGGTCTTTCCAGCCTTTCAGGCTTCCATTGTGCCAACTGCTATATTATTGCCTTAATTTAACATAATAGCCCGCCAAACGCCACACGTGGCATCGGCCGTTCCTTGCTGTGGCATCGGCTGTTCCTTGCTGTGGCGTTGGCCGTTCCTTGCTGTGGCGTTGGCCGTTCCTTGCTGTGGCGTTTTTCACCCCCTCATGCAAAAAAGCGTCATTCTTCGAGTTTTTTTGACGATTATTTGCAAAACATTCAACAATTTTCAGTATTTTTGCAACGGCAGAGAATACATTATAATCAAAAACAATTATGCTAAGAAAAATCCGTTTGACACTCGCCATCATCTTCTGGGTGCTGATCACGTGGCTGCTGCTCGACTTCACAGGCACGGCGCAAGCTTATCTGGGATGGATGGCCAAGATTCAGTTCATTCCTGCCCTGCTGGCGCTCAACATCGGGGCTCTGCTCTTCGTCGTCACACTCACCTACCTGATGGGGCGCATCTACTGCTCCGTCATCTGTCCGCTGGGTGTGATGCAGGACGTCATCGCATGGTTGCGCCGGAAGAAGAACAAGTACAGTTTCTCGCCGGCTAAGGACACGCTGCGCTACTCGGTGCTTGTCGTAGCCTGCGCCTCGCTGGCGCTGGGCGTCGCCTGGCTGGGAGGACTCATCTTCCCCTACAGCACCTACGGACGCATCGTCTCGACCATCTTCGCCCCGCTCTACAAGCTCGCCAACAACGGCCTAGCGGCCATCGCCGAGCACTACGGCAGCTATGCCTTCTACGAAGTGGAGGTGTGGCTCAAGAGCGCCGCAGCACTCGCCGTCGCCCTCGTCACTTGGGGCATCATCGCCGTGCTGGCGTGGAAGAACGGACGCACGTGGTGCAACACGATCTGTCCCGTCGGAACGCTGCTCGGCCTCATCAGCAGGCAGTCGTTCCTCAAGATAAACATCGACGCGGATAAGTGCAAGAACTGCCGCAAGTGCGAACACAACTGCAAGGCCGCCTGCATCGACCTCAGCACGCACAGCATCGACTACTCCCGCTGCGTCGTATGCGGCGACTGCCTCGAGGAGTGCAAGTTCGGCGCGCTAAAGTTTACGGACCAGAAAGTCTCCCCTTCAAGAGGAGATTCTGAAGGGTCTTTCGGTCGTCGTTCCGCTTTGACTTCCATCGCCCTCCTGGCCGGCACAGCCATCGCCAAAGCACAGAGCAAGGCAGAGCCCAAGACGACCGACGGCGGCCTGGCCGACATCATCAAGAAGAAGAAACCTCGCCGCGAGAAACTCATCACGCCGCCGGGCTCACTCTCCATACGTAACCTCCGCAGCCACTGCACCGCATGTCAGCTCTGCATCGACGCATGCCCCAACGACGTCCTGCGTCCGAGCAGCAGCCTCGACCGCTTCATGCAGCCCGAGGTAAGCTTCGAGAAAGGCTATTGCAGGCCCGAGTGTACCCGATGCTCCGAGGTCTGCCCCACCGCCGCCATACGACCCGTCACCGTGGAACAGCGCACGGCCATACAGGTCGGACACGCCGTTTGGACGCGCGACCTCTGTATCCCCGTCAAAGACGAAAAGCCATGCGGACTCTGCGCTCGCAAATGCCCCGCACAAGCCATACAGATGGTACCCCTGCAGGCTGGTGTTCACCAGGACGGCTGGCGCTGGCGCGATGCCGACAACCAGGAGATACCAAGGGAGAAGGTACTGCTCATACCGGTCATCAACGAAGAAAAGTGCATCGGCTGCGGCGCATGCGAAAACCTCTGCCCCTCAAACCCCATCAGCGCAATATACGTAGAAGGACACGAGGTGCACAAAGAAATATAAAAGGAGAACAGGTTATGAAAGATATTACAAGACGTGACTTTATAAAGGTCACAGGCACAGCCGCAGCCACGACAGCACTGGCATCGTGCGGCGTGAATGGTGGCAACGACGATGGCGAAGTGGATTACATGGGACATCATACTGGTCCCATCCCCACAGACAAGATGACGTATCGCGTCAACCCAAAGCAAGGAGATAAGGTCAGCTTGCTGGGGTATGGCTGGATGCGACTGCCCAACACAAAGGACGAAGACGGTCGCGACGTCATAGACCAGGAGCAAGTAAACCGTCTCTGCAAGTTTGCCCTCGACCACGGCGTCAACTACTTCGACACGTCGCCTGCTTATTGCCGGGGCAAGAGCGAAGAAAGCCTCGGCATCGCCCTCGAGGCAAGCGGCTACAAGCGTAGCGATTACTTCATCGCTACAAAGATGTCGAACTTCTCGCCCTCGCAGTACGAATTCGAGGAGGGAAAGGCGATGTTCGAACGCAGCCTTGCATACCTCAAGACTGACTACATCGACTATCTCCTGCTGCATAGCATCGGCGGAGGCGGCATGAACCCTGTCCACCAGCGATACCTCGACAACGGACTGCTCGACTGGCTCGTGGAACAGCGCGAGGCGGGACGCATCCGCAACCTCGGCTTCTCGTTCCACGGCGACGTGGCTGTCTTCGACTGGGCAATGGCCCACCATGACGAGTACCATTGGGACTTCGTGCAGATACAGGCCAATTACGTCGACTGGGAAAACGACGACAAAGGGCGCTCGGGAAAGTACCTGTACGAAGAGCTCGCGAAACGCAACATCCCCGTCGTCATCATGGAACCGCTGCTCGGCGGCCGCCTGTCGAAAGTGCCCGACCATGTCGTGGCGCACTTCAAGCAACGCAAACCCGAGGACAGCGTCGCCTCGTGGGCCTTCCGCTACATTGGTTCAAAGCCGGCCGTCCTCACCGTACTGAGCGGCATGACCTACATGGAGCATCTGGAGGACAATCTGCGGACGTACTCCCCGCTCGAACCTCTGACGGAGGAAGAACAGCAGTGGCTCGAGGGCGAGACTGCCACACTCATCAAGAGCTACCCCACGATAGATTGCAACGACTGTAACTATTGCATGCCTTGTCCCTATGGTCTCAACATCCCGGCCATCTTCGTACATTATAATAAATGTGTGAACAAAGGCAACGTTCCCGAGAGTCAGCAGGCAGCAAACTACCAAAAGGCTCGCCGCGCCTTTCTCGTCGGATACGACCGCAGCGTGCCTAAGCTGCGCCAGGCCAGCCATTGCATCGAGTGCCGCGAATGCGTGAGCCATTGCCCGCAATCAATAGACATACCGCGCGAGATGCAACGCATCGACAGATTCGTCGAGCAGCTCAAGCAAGGGACTCTATAAACAGCAGAGGCGCCTTCCCAAAGCGGGGAGGCGCCTTTGCTTTCTTATTTCTTTTCGCTCATCGTGAAGTCGAGGGTGCCGCCTGCGACGAGCTGCTTGTGCGTGAGCTTCCAGTCGGTTATCTTTGTGCCGTTGAGCTTCACGCCCTTGACGTAGATGGCCTTGTCCGACTTGCGGGGGGCGTTGATGACTAAGGTCTTGCCGCCCGGCATGTGCAGTACGGCGCGGCTGAACAACGGCGTGCCGATGACGTACTCTGCTGAGCCGGCGTTGAACGGATAGAAACCGAGCGACGAGAATATGTACCAGGCGGACATCTGCCCACAGTCGTCGTTGCCTGCGTAGCCACAAGGCGTGGCATTGTAGAACGTGCTGCGCACCTGCTCCACAAGCTCTTGCGTACGCCACGGCTGACCTGCGAAGTTGTAGAGATAGACGGTGTGATGGCTCGGCTCATTGCCGTGAGCGTACTGTCCGATGAAACCGCTGGCGTTTCCATTCACTTCGCCACTGGTCTCGGTTAGTGTGAAGTTCTTATTGAGTTTGTCGAGGAAAGGCTTGACGCCGCCGAAGAGGTCGATGAGTCCCTGCGGATTCTGGGGCACGAACCACATGTACTGCCATGCGTTGCCTTCCACGAAGCAGGGGTTCTCGTAGCTAAGCGGGTCGAACGGCTCCAGCCAGTTTCCCTTGTCGTCTTTAGGTTGGAAGAAGCCCGTGGCGGGATTGAAGAGGTTGCGGTAGTACTCGCTTCGCTTGATGAAACGTTCGTAGTCGGCCTGCTTGCCAAGTTTCTTTGCCACGGCTGCCACGCACCAATCGTCGAAGGCTTGTTCCATGGTGATGCTTACACTGACATTCTGGCGGTTCTGCGGCATGTAGCCGTACTCCTCCCATACTTCGAAGGGGCTGTTGGGATGTGTTCGGGTGCTGCTTTCCAACATGGCGCGATATGCCCTTTCGACGTCAAGGCCGGGCAGTTCGGAGAGGATGGCGTCGGCCACGACGGGGATGGCGTGGTTGCCTATCATGCAATAGTTGTCCTGCCCCCAGAGGTCCCAGATGGGCAGGTAGCCGTATGTCTCGTGGTGCAGCACCATATCGCGGACGAACTGCACGGCGATGTTGGGGTAGAGGAGTGTGTAGAGGGGGTGTGCTGCCCGGAATGTGTCCCAGAGGCTGAAGGTGCTGTGATAGCTTTGTCCTGCAGGCATCTGCTTGATTTCGAAGTTAGTGTCCATGTATCGCCCATCGACGTCGCTCATGGTGTTTGGTTGCATGAGGACGTGGTAAAGGCCTGTGTAGAAGATGGTCTTCTGGTCGTCGGTGCCTTCGATATCTATGGTGGAGAGCTGTGTTTCCCAAGCGTCGTGCGCGGCCTGGGTGTAGTAGCCGAAGTCCCACGACTGCGCCTCTGCCTTCATGTTCTTTCGCGCGCCGTCGTTGTCCACGGCGGAGATGGCGACCTTTGCCATTACATCTTTCTTATTATTAGGGAAGCGTAGGGCAGCCCTCAGCGTACGTCCGTTGATGACATCGCTGCCGCCGGCATTGCGTCCGCCATCCATGAGGATACGGCTCTCGAAGGGTCGCGAGAACTCTATCCTGAAATAGACTTTGCGAAGTTTGGCCCAGCCGGTCAGGACACGAAAGCCTTCAATAGTCTTCTCGTCGAGAACGCGTATCTGGCTTTGGATGATCTGGTAGGCACGCCGTCCGGTGTAGTATGCGTCGCCTCGGAAGGTCATGCGGTCGAGGTCGAGGACGACGGTCTGTTCCTTTCCCTCGGGGAACGTGTACTTATGGATGCCGACGTGCGTCGTGGCTGAGAGCTCGACGTTGATGTCTTCGCCGCCCAGCAGCCTGACCATGTAGTAGCCGGGCGATGCCTTCTCCTGGTCGTGCTTGAAGGGAAGGGCGAAGATGCCCTTGCGCAGCAGGTCGGGCGTGACGCGCTTCACGGTGGGCATGAGCGAGATGTCGATGAGGTCGGTGCATCCCGTGCCGCTGAGGTGGGTATGCGTAAAGCCGAAGATGGAGTCGCGGTTGTAATCGTAGCCGCAACAGGGGTCCCACGTGACGTATTGCTCCGTCTCGGGGGCGAGCTGCACCATGCCCTGCGGCATGGTAGGCCCCGGGAACGTGCTGCCGCTCAGGGCGCCGGTGTCGTCGGTCTGCGTGCCGATGAATGGGTTGACGTACTGGGTGTAATCGGTCGCCACGCTGCAGAGAGCTGCGCTGGCGGCAAGGCACAGGAGTGCCACGCGTTTTGAGTAAAACATAATAAAAAGGTGTTAATATTTGCGGCAAAGTACGTCATTTCTTTTGTCATTTACAAAAAAAGACCTAATTTTGTGGCGAAAAAGACAACGAAACGTATGAAAATATCGCTCATCCTGCTGTTCGCCGCACTGCCAGCCTCGACAATCTCCGCCCAACTGCGCGACACGACGCACGTCGACACCTTGCGCCAGGTGGAGGTACGCGGGGACTCCGTCCTGCGCGTCAATGAGGCCATACGGCAGTCGATAGGGCGGGAGAACGCGACACGCATCGGCTACCCCTCCGTGAGCGATGTCCTCGGCCCGCGCATAACGGACAAGATCATGCACCCATTCGCCGTGAAGGACCGCAAACGCGACAAGAAGCACGCCCGCGACCGCAAGATCCTGCAGGAGTACGAGGAGATGGACCGCGTCAAGACCTTCGAGGAGCTCCTCGACGAAGCCATCCGCAAGCAGGCCATCGAGGACGGCAAAGAGCCGCCCACACGCTCCGGAAAGAAATAGGACACCCGCCCACAGCTCCCATCACTCCCACCAATCCCTAAACTCCCATAATACCCATGACCAGACAAGACAAACGCTTCATGCAGCTCGCCATCGACCTCAGCATCGAGAACGTGGAAAACGGCGGCGGCCCCTTCGGAGCAGTCATCGTCAGAGACGGTAAGGTGGTCGCCACCGGCGCCAACCGCGTCACCGCCAACAACGACCCGACAGCCCACGCCGAGGTATCCGCCATACGCGCCGCCTGCCAGAAGGAAGGCACCTTCAAGCTCAAAGGCTGCACCATCTACACATCCTGCGAACCGTGCCCCATGTGCCTGAGCGCCATCTATTGGGCAGGACTCAGCCGCATCTGCTATGCCAACACCAAACAGGACGCCGAGGACATCCTCTTCGGCGACAAATTCATCTACGAAGAGATAGAGAAGCCCATGTCCGAACGAAGCATCCCGACGGAGCACTTCATGCGCGAAGAGGCGCTCCAAGCCTTCAAGGACTGGACAGAGAAAGCAGACAAGATAGAATACTGAACCCGAGGCATCAGGCGACGCTTGCAGAAGGAAGCGCCAACGCTTGCTGTAGGAATAGCCAACGCTTGCTGTAGGAAGAGCCAATGCTTGCTGTAGGAAAAGCCAACGCTTGCTGTGGGAAGCGCCAACGCTTGCTGTAGGAATAGCCAACGCTTGCTGTGGCGTAAAATTCCCCCTAAAGGGGGTTCGGGGGTCTCTTCGACCGAAACCATTAAATTTGAAACAATTAATTTTGAATTACCACTCATTTAATTTTGAATTTTGAACATTCGTAAGTACTCCCCCGCCCTGCTGACCCTGCTCGTCTTCCTGCTCGCACAAGGACTCGGCACCGTTCTGTTCCTCGGCATCGCCATGATCGTATCGCCGGAGTTCAACGACGCCGTGCGCGACTTCCTGAGCGGCAAGACACAAGGGCTCCCGCTGCTCGAGATGATGTCCGTCAACACCTACTCCATCATCCTCATTGTCGTGGACATCCTCGCAGTAATGGGCTGCTACTTCATCCTGCACTACATACGCCCCCTTGCAGCCCACGACTTCGCCTCCATCAGGTGGCGGACAGGCTCCATCGCCATCGCAGCAGGCATCCTCGGAGCAGTCGGCACATCCATCCTCACCGAAAAAGTGCCACTGCCGGACATCATGGTACAGATGTCCTACGACATGGCACACAGCTTCTGGGGCATCATGGCGCTCGCCGTCATAGGACCCATCACCGAAGAACTCCTCTTCCGCGAAGCCATCGAAGGCGAAATGCTGCGACGCGGAGCAAGACCCTGGGCAGCAATCATCATCTCGGCCGCTGCCTTCGGATTCGCACACCTCAACCTCGCACAAGGACTCTACGCCATACCACTCGCCATCATCTTCGGCATCATATACTACAAAACCGGAAACATCATACTCACCGCACTCCTACACATCCTCAACAACAGCATCGTCGCACTACAGCTGCGAACCTTCGGAACAGACGCCGCCGACATCACCTACGCCGAATGGCTCGGCGGAACAGCACAAGCCTACACACTCATGCTCATTTGCGGCATACTCTCCCTCGCCCTCATTAGGGTTTTCTGTAACAGATACCAAGCAGACCAAAACATACAAAAAAAGGCCCCTCCCTAATGGAAAGAGCCTAAATGATGTGTTAAATTTCTTAAACTGATAGCTGATTATGTTAAATTTGATTAAACAAGTCTTTCCAGCCATCGTTATTCCTGCAGGTTGTCGTACCTTTGTGCTGAATTTATCAATAAAAGGGCAGACTATGTATAATATAAAGATGTAAAAGAAACGAACGGAACTACATTATTTATTAATTAATAAACCTTTATTTACAAATGAAAAAGAAACTCATTCAAATTCTCATGCTGATGGTAGCTACAGTCAGCGTGGGTTCGTTTGTATCTTGTAAGGATACAAGCGAAGACCTGTACAACGAGTTGCGCACTCAGAATCTTGAGAACGCATCTGTGGCAGAGGCCCTTGAAGCGCGTATCAAAGCACTCGAGACTCTCGTCGCTGGCATCAAGTCCTGCGATTGCGACACAACCAAGATGCTTGGCTGGGTAAACGCAGAAGACGCCTATCTGCAGAGCCAGATCGACAAGGCAAACGCTGCTATCGCTGCTCTCGAAGCAACAGTGGCCGGCCTTGCAAGCTCTGACGACTACTACACTAAGGCTCAGGTCGACAAGATGATCGCCGACCTCGCTGACCTGTACGCTGCACTCGCCGACTTCACAGCTCTGAAGAAGGACTTCGACACGTATGTAATCACTACGAATGCCGACGTCAAAGTTCTCCAGGACAAGGTGAAGGAGCTCGAAGACGCTCTCAAGGAGATCAACTCCTGCAAGTGCGACCTCGAAAAGCTGGGTATCCTCGAAGGAAGACTCATCGAAGCTGAGGCTAACGCTAAGGAGGCTCTCGACGGACTCAAGGCTATCGAAGACATCGCTAAAGCAGCTCAGGCTGCCGCTGATGCCGCTCAGGCCGCTGCCGACAAGGCTCAGAAGACTGCCGACGACGCTACAACTCTTGCCAACGAAGCTAAGACAGCTGCCAGCGAGGCTAAGACTCTCGCCGAAGCTTGTCAGACACTCCTCAACAGTGCTCTCACAACAGCTAACGAGGCTAAGACAATCGCTACCGAAGCTAAGACATTGGCAGAAGCCAACAAGGGCAGAATCGAAAAGCTCGAGACTGACCTCCAGACACTCGACGGCAAGGTTAACGTCGTAAGCGACAAGGCCAACCAGGCTATCGCAGACGCTGCCGCTGCTGCTGCAAAGGCTGACGCCAACAAGGAACTTATCGACGCCCTCACAAAGCGCGTGGAAAAGGCTGAGTCTGACATCAATACAAACGCTTCTGACATCGCAACAAACGCTTCTAACATCGCAACAAACAAGGCTAACATCGAAAGCCTCCAGGAAGCTGTCAAGGGTCTCCAGACTCTCGCAGAGCAAGTTGGTGCCAACAGCGAAGCAATCGCTACTCTCAAGGAGAGCATCAAGGAAACCAATACTAAGCTCAACGACCTCAGCGACAAGTATACAGAACTGAAGTCTACTCTCGAAGCACTCAAGACTCAAGTAGAAGACTGCCAGAAGCTCTGCGCCGCTAACCTCGAAGTTGCTAAGGCAGAACTCAGGACCGAGATTCAGGACCTCGAGAAGGAACTGCTTAAGGAAATCGCTGCCAACACATCTGCTATCGCTGCCAACACAGCTGCTAACGAAGTTAACAAGCAGGCCATCGAAGACCTCGCTAAGCAGCACGAAGCTGACGTAGAGTGGATTAAGGAAGCTCTCCGCCAAATCAGCGAAAAGGCCGACGGTTATGTTACCACAACCGACCTCGCAGAAGTTCTCGCTCGTCTCACCAAGCTCGAGAATACAGACAAGAACCTCAACCAGCGCCTCACCGCTGCCGAGACCACTCTTAAGAACCTCGAACCCAGAGTTAAGAAGTTGGAGAACAACGTAGCTGCTCTGTGGGATCACATGAAGGTCGCAGAGGATAAGCTCAACAACATCATTCCCGTTGTTTGGGGTCTCAAGACAGACGTTGCCGCTATTCAGGCTTACCTGCGCAGCCAGGTAACAGGTCTGCTCGTTCAGGGCACATACAACCCCATGTTCGGCAGCTTCAGCATCCCCGCTAACATCCAGTCCAACGTCCTCGTTGCTTATTATGGCAAGCCCAAGACAAAGGTTGAATTCCCCACCACAGACGACGCTAACTACGTTCGTAAGAAGGAAGCCCTCACAGATGCCGACTGGGCAATCATCAGCGATGGCTTGACAGTCTTCAAGAAGCCCGCAAGCACAACCTTGATGAACGTCGACGAAGAAGGCAACGCAAATGCTGGTAAGGTTTATGTAACCGTTAACCCGACATCATTCGACGCAACTGGTCTCCAGCTCGAACTCGTCAACACTCAGGATGTCGTATCACCCATCAAGCTCTCTCCCCTGCAGAAGAGCGACGCAACCCTGCAGTTCGGCTTCAGCCGCGCAGACAATGGCTTCTACGAGGCTAACGCATCCATCAAGAAGGAAAACCTCCAGGATATCGAACTCGCATTCGATCAGGATAGACTCGAAGACGCAATCAAGGAAGCACGCCTGAAGATGGCTGAAATCGCCGATAACTTCTTCAACACCACAGGTGCAAGCGGTGATCTCGGTGGCATTGCAACCAAAGTCTACAACGTAATACATGACATGAGAATTGATCAGAGCGGTCTCAAGTGCCCGTATGTTGACTTCAACGGCAAGGATCAGGCTCTCTACTCTCAGTACAACATCGCAGCTACAGTCCTCAGACCTCTCAGCTTGGCTTCCTTCAAGGATCTTGACTACGCTACAATTCCTGGCTACGAAGACATGAACGAGTTCCTCGACAAGATTGCAGCTACTCTGAACGACCACGTTCACGTAATCTTCACAGATGCCAACGGCTCTTGGAAGGTTAACCACCTCTTCAACGGTCTTATAATTGATGGAATGAGCCTTGAGGATTATACTGACAACCTTATCGCACATTTCAAGACAAGAGTATCTCACTTCTCACTGAATGGTATCAATTATGAGTTGACAATTCCTGGCACAGGTGGTCTTGACGTTAGGTTCGACAAGAACTTGAAGGCTAATGGTAACCCAGTCAATGTTCCTGCAGCAGTTGCATATGATGAGAGCAATCCTGCTCTTACGAATGCTTCGATTGTGATTGGCGGTGACGTTGTCACAGGTATGACAACCGCTTTGGTAATTCCCGCAATTGGTGGTGACGGAGTCGTTAGTGCTTACGCCTACATCGAATTGGTTGAAACCTCTGCAAAGGCTACTCTCGTAGGTAGCGACATCCAGCTCTGGTCTAAGAAGGATGGAACATTTACTGTTGCCACTTACACAGGTTCTTCTGTTGAAGTTACTGCAGCAAGAGTCGTTCTTAAGGACTTAGTTGGCTCTGAAGGCTATGTTGACGTTCCCGTTGCAAGAGAGATTGCAGGTGATGCACAGAAGATTGTTGATTTACTTGAGAAGTTCCTTGAAGAGATGAACCACACTCTTGCTGAGATTAACAAGTATGATGACATCATCGCTGGTGAGAATGGCTGGATTAACAAGTTCATCAACCAGTACATCAGGAAGTATCTTGATAAGATCAACCACACTACTGTTTACTTCTTCAACTCAATCAACCGTCGCTTCGGTCCGTTCTTGTGCGCAAGCAACGATTATAAGGGCTTCAAGAGACTGAGCACGAGCAAGTACGCTCCCACCACTTTGAACAAGGAAGGTCTGAAGCTTTATCCCACGACGAAGAACATGGAACTCATCGTGCCCATCGCAAGAAAGCACGTTGCAATTACCGACGTATTCGACGAAGCTGGCACAAGTGCTAAGAAGGATGGCATCTACAAGGATCATGTACAGGCTATCAACAACATGAACGAAAACCTGAATAAGGTTCTCGACGGCACAGATCGCATGATTGCTGTTGACACATCGAAGATGAAGAGTGGCTACACCTATGAGATTGCTTACTCTGTTCTCGACTTCGAAGGCAACATCTCTACTTCTAAGTACTATGTTAAGATTGCTGAGTAAGAACTAGCAAACCACTTTCTGAACTAAAAACAATTAAATAAACGATTATGAAACTTAAGACAATATTCATGTCAGCTGCACTGCTTGCCGGATGCCTCACAGCATCCGCGCAGCAGCCGCAGGCTGCGGACGCAAAGCCTAGTACTGCTTATGCTCCACATTGGTATGTTCAAGCTCAGATAGGCGGACAGTATACTCTGGGCGAAGTAAATTTCGGCGACCTCATCTCCGGCAATTTGCAGGTAGCAGGCGGCTACAACTTCACCTCGGTTTGGGGTGTAAGGTTGGCACTTGACACATGGCAGAGCAAGGGTGGCACAGACCTTAGCTATCTTGGTCTTGGCAAACAGACTTGGAAGTACAACTACGTTGCTCCCACAGTTGATGTAACATGTGACCTTACGAATTGGATTTTGGGTTACAAGCCCGGTCGTGTTTGCAACGTTGGCCTGTTGGCAGGTCTCGGAATGAACATTGCTTGGAACAATGACGATGCAAACAAGCTGAGAGGGCAGATTCTCGGTATGCCTTTCACAGATCCCGCACACCAGATGGTTTACTGTTGGGATGGCACAAAGACTCGTTTTGTAGGCAGGTTCGGTGCTTACGTTGATTTCAACATCAGCCGCCGTGTTGCTTTGGGTCTTGAATTGAATGCTAACACCACTTCCGACCGCTACAACTCAAAGAAGGCAGGCAATGCTGACTGGTACTTCAACGCATTGGCAGGTGTCAAGGTTCGTCTTGGCAAGCTTGCTCCGAAGCCCGCAGCTGCAGAGCCCGTTGTAGTTGAGAAGATCGTTGAGAAGATTGTGGAGAAGCCCGTTGAGAAGGTAGTCGTTAAGGAGCCAGAAGCACCGAAGCGTGAGACTCTGCGTCGCGACATTTTCTTCACACTGCGTGGTTCTCAGGTTAGCAGAACAGAAATGGCAAAGATTGAAGATGTTGTGGCTTACCTGAACAAGTATCCCGAAGCAAAGGTTTCAGTAACAGGTTATGCTGACAAGGGTACAGGCAATCCCAGACTGAACATTGGTTATGCACAGAAGCGTGCCGACGTTGTTACCAACATGTTGGTTAACCAGTTCGGCATCAGCCGCAGCCGCATCACTTCAGACAGCAAGGGTGACACCGTTCAGCCTTACGAGCAGAACGACCTCAACCGTGTTACCATCTGCATTTGCGAGTAATCTTTGATTTACTTCACTTAAATTAACTTCCCCCCGTCATTCTGCTGCAAGCGTAGTGGCGGGGGGATGAATTATCATCTATGAGAAGACTCTACACATTATTTATTATGGGCTCGCTGAGCCTGGCAAGTGCTATTGCACAAAACCCATCAGGTTACGTAAACGATGGTTACTACCGTGTTCACAATCTTGCTTCGGAGCGCTACATCTATGTAACGGACAACAAGGACTATTACGATGAAGTCCATGATGCAGAAGATTTCCAGGCCATTCAGTTGTGGAAGAATCTGAGCAAGGCTGTTACCAGCCCAGCCACTGCCATCTATATGACTCGTCAGAGCGACGGCAAGTTTGACCTTCAGGCACAGGGCACAGGTGTCCATGCTTTGACAGGCTACTACGTCACCGTTACGAAGAAAGGCGAGGGCGTTTACGAAGTGACTGCATCCAGAGGCGGCGTGACGAAGTATCTGTCCGACGACAGGTCGAACAATGCCGACCAAGGGCAGTTGGGCACAAGCAACAAGCTCAACTTCCGCCGATGGGTTGTAGATAAGATTGAGACGAATCATGCTACAAATTATTTCGGCATCGAGCCAACAATCACACTGAACGGCAAGCACTACCAGCCATTTTATGCAGCTTTCACATTCAGGACGGCTTCGCCCAACATGCATGTTTATTATGTCAGCAAGATATCGGGCAACGTAGTCACCTTGAAGGAGATCAGCGGTGACATTCCTGGCAGCACACCTGTTGTGATAGAATGCGCATCGACGAATCCCTCCGAGAATCGCTTAGAGCTTCTCCCCCCATCAACAGCCGGCTTGAAAGGCAACAAACTTGCTGGCGTCTTCTTCCGCAACGGCGAACGTCCGCAGGAGTCAACCGAGGCATATACCGTGTTCAATGCATCCACGATGCGTCTGCTCACGGTTTCCAACGGCAAACTTATCTACACCAATAATGCTCCTGAGCGCCTGGCAGAGACCGAGGCCATCGATTGGGACACAGAAGACTACTACTACCCTATTTGCGTTCCGGCCAACACGAGTTATCTCAAGGCCGATGCAGGCACACCCGAGGTGCTCGACATTCGCTTCGAAGGCGCAGGCCTTGACGAGATACTTGCCGAGAACAAGGAGACCGACGTGGTAGGTGTCTATACGATTAGCGGCACTCAGCTCCGCGCCACGAACGACGTGCAGGGTCTGCCCGCAGGTCTTTACATCGTAGGCGGCGTGAAGGTTGTGGTGAAGTGACGACCTGTCAGGCTATACATTATTTAATATATATAAGACTTACGCATGAAGAAGAACATCCTGAATCACATGGACGTGGGCGTTAACGTCGGCACGGTAGGCATCGGCATTGACGTAGCGATGCCTGTGGGCGACTATGTGCGCATCCGCACGGGTTACAACTGGATACCAAGCTTCAACTTCAAGTCCGACTTCCCTATCGATACACGTGGTGGCACCATGAGCAAGTTCGTCGATAAGATGAAGACTATCGATGTGGACAAGAAGATGGAGGAGGTCGGCGTGGATCTGAACGACCCCAAGTTCAGGAAGTATAAGGATTTGTTCGACAAGTTCCACGATGTGGAGATGCGAGAGTACGTGACGATGGGCATGAAGCCTAACGTGCACCAATTCAAGTTCCTGGTCGATGTACTGCCATTCAAGACAAACAAGCACTGGAGCTTTACGGCGGGCTTTTTCGTAGGCCCAGACAACGTGGCCAACGCGCACAATCTGGACAGCGAAACGCTGCTGCTGGAGGGTGTCAATGCATACAACGAGCTTTACATCATGTACTGTCAGGGCGGCATTGAGGGCAACTACCACGAGAAGCTCGACGAGCTGTTCTACGAAAACGGTGTTGCGGGCATTCCCCTCGGCTATTTCGCCGACGGCGATAAGGCCATCATGGTTCCTGCCAAGGGCGGCGTGGCGAAGGCCGAGATGAAGACGGGCAAATTCCGTCCGTATCTGGGCTTCGGCTACAACACTCATCTGTCGAAGGACAAGAGGTGGAACCTCAACGTCGATGCCGGTGTCCTGTTCCTTTGCGGCAAGTCGAGCGTATATGTGGATAATGTATATAAGATAAACGAGAGCAAAATAGACGTCGAGAACTACGTGTTCGACATCATCCGTCCCAACGAGGACTGGACCGACTTTCTGGTTGACAAGCCCTTGCAGCACGTCGACCTGATAGACGACCTACACGAGATTCCCGGCAAGGTGGGCAGTTGGGCGAACACCATCTCCAACTTCAAAGCCTATCCCAATGCGTCTGTGACGTTCTCCTACAGGTTATTCTAAAACACAAGCCTCCCCATTTGCGGGGAGGCTTTTTTGTTCAGAAGGGGCCGCAGCCCATGCACGAAGTGGTGGTGAGAGCGGTGAGGAAGGCGGTGAGTGCGGCAACAATGACCTTTACCGCAATCTCGAGGAATTTCATTCTTTTCATGGTGATGATGGTTTTTTGTTTTTGATTGAAGTTTCGAAAGTAGTTAAGTAGAAAGTAGTTAAGTAGTTAAGCCGAATGTTGGGGAGCAAAAAGCAAGCCTTCCCAATCATGAGAGCTTATAGAGGCAGAAGGCGCGCAGGATGGTCTGTTCGCTGAGCATGACGCCGCATTCCTGCCGCGCCATCGCCCTCACGAGCTTGGGCCATTGCTTTTCAGTGAGGTGCTCGTTGCCGCCGAGCCCGGTCCAGAGGCAGACGTTGCGGATGTACTGCAGCGTGTTATTCTCCGAGGGCGGAGCCCAGCGACTTACGATGTCTCTGATGCACGTGGCGCCATGCCTGCGGGCGTAGGTGCGGAGGATGCAGAAGGCGGCACGGAGGCCCCACTCCATCGTCTCGAAGCGGACGAACCGAGCGCTCTCCGCGCCCCCTCTCACGGGGAGGCTGCCCTTCCAGCAGGTGCCGGGAACGAGCCTGATATTCAAGGGATTGTTGTACTGCAATCCAAGAGGCAGATGTTTCATCGCAGGTAGAATCTGGTCGGAACGTCCCTCTGCGCCCTCCCCCGCAGGGGGGAGGCAGAGGGGTCGGGTTACTCAAGTCCCTGGATGGTGTCAGTGTTCTTGATGACCTCGATGGCGTCGGCGGCGAGCTTGCGGCTGGGCACGAGCTGGAACTCTGCTTCGCTGCGGAGGTTCTCGAAGTTCTTGCCGGGTTCCCAACTGATATTCACGGCCTTGATGTTGCTGGCGGTGAAGTCCTCGGTGGTGACGGCGCCCTCGGTCTTGAGTCGGGGCTGGAAGTCTCCGAGGTCACCGAGCTTGATGCGCTTGCCCTCGAGCAGGAGTTCTCGGAGGCAGGCGACGGCCATGGTCAGGAGACCTACGATGTCGCCCTTGCTGTAGACGCAGCCGTGGTTGGCGATGTGAGCGGCGAACTTATTGATGTCGACGGATTCCGTCACCTGTGCCACACCGTAAGCCTTCGTGTGGTTGATCTGTTCCTTCTTGGTGCCGGGCTTGGTGCCCCTGATTGCGATGCTGTAATTAATCATGGTAATAGAATTTAAGAGTTAAGACTGATGTTGTGTTTCTCAGAAGCGCTTCTGTCTATATATACTCAGTACCCCCCTTTTTGTAAACCCCCGGAGCGGACTTTTTTGCATTCAGGGTCACATTTTCTTGCCACACCTTATTAATATTAAACACGTGCGGGCGCATTACGCACGCTCGCGCGTAGAGGGAGGGCTAAGGAAGGAGACGGCCAAAGCCCCAGAAGAACCCCTAACCTCATTTAGAGACCCCCTAACCCCCTTTAGGGGGAATTTTATACGCGACTATTGGTGTCCGGTAAAAAGCACCGAGCCAAAGGTCGACGATAGTCAAGGTGCGAAAGACCATGGACGGGGGTGTTAACCCCCGGGACAGGATAGCCTAACAATAATAAGCCCTAAAGGGGCGACAGAATATGTAATTTGTTTAATCACAACTTGCTTATGGCTCTGTCGTCCTTTGACTATCGTCGACCTTTGGTTCAGGACTTTCCCTTTCATCGCACCATTACCGGGGGTTATCACCCCCCGTCTGTGGTCTTTCGTCTCTTCGAGACTTTTGGCAAGCCTCCATGAGCTGCTATTCGTCAGAAAGACCGATGGAAAAGGACCTAAAAGGAAGAGAGAGAAATTTTCACCGGACACCAATAATACGCCACAGCAAGGAACACCAATTCCCACAGCAAGGAACACCGATTCCCACAGCAGGGAACGCCAATTCCCACAGCAAGGAACACCAATTCCCACAGCAGGGAACGCCAATTCCCACAGCAGGGAACGGCCGACGCTACGTGAGGCGTGGTTCCGGCCATTACGAAGCAGCCCCTCCCCCTGGCCGGGAGAAGGGCACAAAAAAAGCCTCTCCGCATGGGGGAGAGGCTGACTTCTCAGAAAGTTGCTGCAGATTAGAAAGAGAGCTCCTTACCAGCCTTGAACTTAACAACCTTCTTTGCAGGAATCTTGATAGCTTTCTTCGTAGCGGGGTTGATACCCTTGCGAGCCTTGCGCTCTGTAACGTCGAATGTTCCGAAGCCTACGAGAGCAACCTTGTCACCCTTCTTCACGGCCTTCGTAATAGCCTCCAGAGTAGCCTCCAAAGCCTTCTTTGCATCAACCTTGCTCATGCCAGCGCCCTCAGCGATCTTGGCAACCAAATCAGTCTTGTTCATAAAAAAATAGTTAAGTTGTTTGTAATAAGGTTATTTAATACACTGTTTATTGCACATTTGCATGACAAATTTAGCGAAAGTTAGTCTAACAACAAAGCTTTTCCGCAAAAAAATGCTATAATTAGTGAAAATTCTTTATATTAAGCTACTTTTGGTACATTATTTAGCCTAATTTTCGTACCTTTGCACGCAAATTAACAAATATTCGACGTATTACGATGAACTCAATACCTCCTGTAACGAAAAACCTGCTCATCATCAATGTGCTGTGCTTCTTCGCAAGCCTGGCGTTTGCCACGCACGGCATCGAGCTCGAAGAACTGTTCGGTCTGCATTTCTTCCTCGCCAGCGACTTCCGCCCCTGGCAACTCTTCACCTACATGTTCATGCACGCCAGCTGGCAGCACCTCTTCTTCAATATGTTCGCCGTCTGGATGTTCGGACGCATCATCGAACAGACGATGGGCCAGAAGCGCTTCCTCTTCTACTACCTCACGTGCGGACTGGGCGCAGGCCTCATGCAGGAACTGGTGCAGACGGCCGAGTACTGGTACTACGGTTTCGGCAGCTACGAGCAGATCAGCCTTGGCGGGGCAGTCATCCCGATGGCAGAATACCTCAACCACTGGAACACCGTCGGAGCCTCCGGCGCTGTCTATGGCATCCTGCTTGCCTTCGGCGTCACCTTCCCCAACGAGCGCCTGTTCATCTTCCCCATACCCGTCCCCATCAAGGCCAAGTACTTTGTCGTAGGCTATGCCGTCATCGAGCTCCTCTCCGCCCTCTCGCAGAAAGGCGACGGCGTGGCACACATGGCCCACCTGGGCGGCATGCTGGTCGGCCTGCTCCTTCTGCTCCACTGGCGCAAAGGCGGCGGAGGCGGCAACAGCGGCGGCTTCAGGAGCTACGGACCACGCGACAACACGTGGGACGGCTTCCGACGCTGGTTCTCCTCCCTCTTCAAGAAGAAAGAGCCGCACATCGACGTCACCTACGGCGGACGCTACGGACAGGAAGCAGCCTACCGCCAGCAGAAAAAGGAACAGGAAGAGGAGCTGAACCGCATCCTCGACAAGGTAAAGAAGAACGGCTACGAAGGCCTCACCCCGGAGGAAAAGAGGCGACTCTTTGACATCAGCAGGAAGTGACCATGTTGAAGCGCATATCCGTCAGCCTCTTTCTGGGAGCCAACCTCTGCACCATCGTGCTGATGTGGCTCTGCGTCGCCCTGACATTCGTCTCGCCCGACATCATCCCGCGTCTCTCCCTGCTGACGCTCGCCTTTCCCGTCTTCCTCGCCGTCGACCTGCTCTTCGTCATCTTCTGGCTCCTCTTCAAGGCGCGACTCGTCTGGGTGCCCATCGCCGGAGCACTCCTCATCGGCGGATACATCCTCGACTACTGCCCCATCCACTTCGGCAACAATGAGGACAGCCCGCCCGACAGCGCCCGCACCACCACCATCACCACATTCAATGTTGGCTACATGACGACAGACGAGCAGCGCAATGAACTCATCCGCTTCCTCAGCACGACCAATGCCGACATCGTCTGCCTGCAGGAAATCAGCAAATCATTCTTTACCAGCCGCAAGGAATGGCTTGATTCCATCAACTATCACATCCTGCAGACCAGCAACGTTGCTATTCTCACGCACTTCCCCATCCTGAGCGACACCTTACACATTGACTATCCCACACGCTCCAATCACAGCTTCGCCTGCTGGATTGACTGCAACGGCGACAGCCTCCTTGTCGTTAACAACCATCTTGAGAGCAATCATCTCAGCAAAGAAGAACAGGACGAATACACCAGCACTATCATCGACCCGAACCGCGAAGCCATAAAGAGCAGCTCGCGAAAGCTCATGGGCAAGCTGAGCGAAGCCGCTGCCTATCGAGGCATTCAGGCAGACAGCATCTGTGCACTCATCCGGCGCAACGCCCGACATTCCGTCATCGCCTGCGGCGACTTCAATGAGACACCCGTCTCCTACGTCTACCAGCGCTTCGCCAAATGCCTCACCTCCGCCTACAGAGAGGCAGGCAACGGACCAGGCTTCACCTATACCCGACGCTCCTTTCCGGTGCACATCGACCACCTCTTCTTTTCCGACGACTGGCAATGCACTTCCTGTCGCATCGATCGCACAGTTTCGTCCTCCGACCACTACCCTCTCATCGTCCGATTAAGCAAAAAAGAGCGCCAAACGCCTCTTTAAGAAGAAAAAAATCCCTCTTTTGCTCGCTGTTTAAGGAAAAAGTCGTATCTTTGCACGCTATTTGGCTAAAAACTGTAAATAATTAAACAAAACTTAAATAATTACTAACAATGCAAAACAAAGGATTTGTAAAGGTTTTCGCGGTACTGCTGACACTTGTGTGTCTCTTCTATCTGAGCTTTTCCGTCGTGACCAATCACTTCGAAAGCAAAGTTGAAAAGCTTGCACAGACAGAAGGTCAGGCTGCTGCCGACCGCTACATGGACAGTCTGCTCAACAACAAGGTGTACTGCAATGTGTGGACATTGAAGGAATGCCGCGAGATGGGCATTGGCCTGGGTCTTGACCTCAAGGGCGGCATGAACGTCATCTTGGAAGTCAGCGTGCCAGACGTAGTCAAGGCACTCGCCGACCATAAAGAAGAGACCGACGAAAACTTCCGCAAGGCCGTAGAACAGGCCACAAAAGAGGCTGCTGCCAGCCAAAGTGATTTCATTTCTTTATTCGTCAAGGACTACAAGGCGCTGGAGCCCAACAAGGCTCTCGCCGAACTCTTCGCCACACAGCAACTGCGCGACAAGGTGACCACAAAGAGCACCGACTCCGAGGTGGAGAGCGTGCTCCGCGCTGAGGTGAAGAGTGCCATCGACAACTCCTACAACGTGCTCCGCACACGTATCGACCGCTTCGGCGTCGTGCAGCCCAACATCCAGGCCCTCGAGGGCCAGGAAGGCCGCATCATGGTGGAAATGCCAGGCGTGAAGGAGCCCGAGCGCGTGCGTAAGCTGCTGCAGGGCAGCGCCAACCTCGAGTTCTGGGAGACCTACAACACGCAGGAAATCGTGCCCTTCCTCATCAACCTCGACAGGAAGCTTGCTGCTGCCCTGAGCGGCATCAAGGACGAGACTCCCGCTGACTCTACAGAGACTGTCGTTGCTCATACCGACGAGCTGAAGGTCGAGACTCCTGCCGACACAACTAAGGCAGCTGCCGACCTCGCCTCCGCCGTTGCCGAGAACACCGACGAGACAACTCCCAACGCCAATGTCTCTGCAGCCGACCTCGAGAAGGCACACAAGGCAAATCCCTTGCTGAGCCGCTTGCAGATCGCTCAGGGCGCCTACGGTTGCGTCGTTGGTTTTGCCAGCAAGCGCGATATGGACGACATCGACGAGCTCCTCGCTTCGCCCGAGGCTAAGGAAGTGTTGCCTTCCGACCTCCGTCTCAAATGGGGCGTGAAGGGCATGGGTGAAGGTGCCGGTGCAAATGTTTACGAGCTGTACGCCATCAAGGTGACAGAGCGTAACGGCCGTGCACCCCTTGAGGGCGACGTTGTTACCGATGCCAGCGACTCCTACGACCAGCGCGGCATGCCTTGCGTAAGCATGAAGATGAACGTCGACGGTGCACGCCGCTGGGCTGCCCTCACAAAGGCCAACCTCAAGCGCAGCGTCGCCATCGTCCTCGATGATAACGTTTACAGTGCTCCCACAGTACAGAGCGAGATTACAGGTGGCAACTCCGAGATTACAGGTCGCTTCACCGCAGAAGACACCCGCGACCTTGCCAACGTACTGAAGTCAGGTAAGATGCCTGCTCCCGCAAAGATTGTCAGCGAAGAAATCGTTGGTCCCTCTCTCGGTGCAGAATCCATCCGCCAAGGTATTTGGAGCTGCGTCATCGCGTTTGTCATCCTGATGGTCTACATGATCATAATGTATGGCTTCATCCCAGGCATGGTTGCTAACTGCGCTCTTGTCCTGAACCTCTTCTTCACAGTCGGTATCCTGACAAGTTTCCAGGCTGCCCTCACCATGAGCGGCATCGCCGGTATGGTGCTGTCGCTCGGTATGGCGGTCGATGCCAACGTGCTCATCTACGAGCGTACGAAGGAAGAGATGAAGGCCGGCAAGAAGGTTCGCGAAGCACTTTCAGCTGGTTACAGCAACGCTTTCAGCGCCATCTTCGACTCGAACCTGACGTCCGTCATCACGGCCATCATCCTCTACTATTTCGGTACCGGTCCCATCCGCGGCTTCGCAACGACCCTCCTGATCGGTATCTGCGTCAGCTTCTTCACCGCTGTGTTCCTCACACGCGTCGTATATACACAGGTAATGGAAAAGGACAAGTGGCTCAACCTCACGTTCCGCACCGCCATCGGCGACAAGATTTCCTTCCAGAACCCCAACTTCAAGTTCATGAGCGCATACAAGAAGAGCTTCGCCATCTTCGGCACGCTGGCTGTCATCAGCATCGCCTTCATGCTCACTCGTGGCTTTAGCAAGAGTATCGACTTCACCGGCGGTCGCAACTTCGTTGTGCTCTTCGAGAATCAGGTACAGCCCGAGACCGTTCGCGGTCTGCTGGCCGAGGCCTTCCCCGAAAGCAACACCAGCGCCATCGCACTCGGTACCGAGGGCAAGACCATCCGTATCTCTACGAACTATCGTATCGAGGAGGACGGCATCGAGGTGGATAGCGAAATCGAGCAGAAGCTGTTCGAGACGCTGAAGGGTGGTAACCTGTTGGCAGGCGACCTCACTCTGGAGAACTTCATCAACCGCGACGAACGTGCCGGTGGTTCTATCATCAGCAGCCAGAAGGTAGGTCCCTCCGTCGCTTCCGACATCACGAAGGGCGCCATCTGGAGCGTCATCTTGGCCTTCATCGCCATCTTCATCTACATCTTCATCCGCTTCCGCAACCTGTCGTTCTCTATCGGTGCCATCACCGCCCTGATTGTGGACATCATCCTCATTCTCGGAATGTACAGCATCTGCTGGGGCTGGATGCCATTCTCTCTCGAGATAGACCAGACGTTCATCGGTGCCGTGCTGACCGCTATCGGCTATTCAATCAACGACAAGGTGGTGGTGTTCGACCGTATCCGTGAGTTCCTCCACCTGCATCCGAAGCGCGACAAGCAGGAACTCTTCAATACATCTCTGAACAGCACATTGAACCGTACGATCAACACCTCTGTTTCCACGTTCATCGTACTCGCCGTAATCTTCTGCCTCGGTGGTGCCAGCATCCGCAGCTTCGCCTTTGCAATGATCCTCGGTGTCGTATTCGGTACGCTGTCCTCTATCTTCATAGCAGCTCCCACAGCTTATCTCACCAGAGGTAAGAACATCGTGGAGGAGACAGAGACGAAGTAAGATGGAAGAGAGATGACGTCAGAAGTAAGACGTCAGAATGTAAGAAATCCGACTTTACTCTTCTTCATAGCAGGAGCCGCAACGTTGCACAATCAGCGTTGCGGCTCTTCATTTTTGCCGTTGCCTGTCGTTGCCGGAACTTGGCAACGTGATGCTCGCGGCTTAGCATCGTGATGTTGGAGGCTTAGCAACGTGATGTGAGCGACTCCGCAACGTGTTGTGGACGGCTGTCTCCGCTGGCGGCGTTTTTTCTTACATATATAATAATAATGAACTGTGAATTATGAATTGTGAATAATTCTTCGTACCTTTGTGCCCGTATTTACTGTAAACAACCCATTTACATGAGTCCAATCGAACCGGGCGAGCTGCTGAAGCAGACCATCGCCCACCTTTCGGAGCCTGATTCCCTGTATGGCCTCTTCTATGAGCACACCGATGGCGACCCGTTGCCATCCGCTCCAGAACTTGCCGAAATACTCGACCTCTGCCGCTCCATCCTGTTCCCTGGCTTCTACGGAAAGTCCACGCTGAACAGCAAGACACTTCCCTACCACATCGGCGTCAGCATCGACCGGCTCTGCCATCTGCTCACCCAGCAAATCATGGCGGGTCTCCGCTTCCAAAGCAAAGAGAAGGAGCAGATTTGCGAACTGACGGAGAAGGCCCAGGCCATTGCCGTGGAGTTCATCTCCCGCTTGCCGGAACTGCGCCGCATACTTGCCACGGACGTCGAGGCCACCTACAACGGCGACCCGGCTGCCGAGTCGTACGGCGAAATCATCAGCTGCTATCCGGTCATCAAAGCCATCAGCGGCTACCGCGTCGCACATGAGCTCCTGCTGCTCGGCGTGCCCCTCATCCCCCGCATCATCACGGAAATGGCCCACAGCGAGACGGGCATCGACATCCACCCGGGTGCCAAGATCGGTCACCACTTCACCATCGACCACGGCACAGGCGTCGTCATAGGCGCCACCTGCATCATCGGCAACTATGTCAAGCTGTATCAGGGCGTTACGCTCGGTGCGAAGAGCTTCACGCTCGACGAAGACGGGAACCCCGTCAAGGGCATCGCACGTCACCCGATACTCGAGGACAACGTCATCGTGTACAGCAATGCGACCGTGCTGGGACGCATCACGCTGGCCCGCGGCACCGTTATCGGAGGCAACGTCTGGGTAACGGAAAGCACGAAGCCAGGCGAGCAAATCGTTCAGGCCAAGAAACGCAAGACCCAAGTGGTGCGGCCGGAAGACTGGGGATGCCTGTAGGGGAGTTTAGAGTTTAGAGTTCATAGTTCATAGTTAATATAAAGCTATTCATGCAAAATCCAAATTGGAAAACTCCTGCGACGAATGCCGGAGAAGAGTTCGAAATGATTGCCAAGACCTTCCAAGGCCTTGAGACTGTGCTGGCGACGGAGCTGATCGACCTCGGCGCCAACAACATACAGATAGGGCGACGCATGGTGTCGTTCACCGGGAACAAGGAGCTGCTCTACCGCGCCAACTTCCAGCTGCGCACGGCCATCCGTATCCTCATGCCCATCAAACACTTCCGCGCCACCTCGGCCGACGAGGTATATGACGCCGTGCAACAAATCGACTGGACCTGCTACCTGACCAACGAGACGACCTTCGCCGTGGACAGCGTGGTCTTCAGCCAAGAGTTTCGCCACTCCAAATTCGTGGCATACAAGGTGAAAGACGCCATCGTCGACCAGATGAGAGAGCGCACGGGAGCCCGTCCCAACATCCGCGTCACGAACCCCGACCTGCAGCTACACATCCACATTGCCGAGTACGACTGCACCCTCTCGCTCGACACGAGCGGGGAAAGCCTGCACCGCCGCGGCTACAGGCAGGAGACGATGGAGGCGCCGCTGAACGAAGTGCTCGCGGCCGGCATCATCATGCTGACGGGATGGAAAGGCGAGTGCGACCTCATCGACCCGATGTGCGGCAGCGGTACCATCCCCATCGAGGCCGCTTTGATAGCCCGCGGCATCGCACCCGGCGTCTATCGCAAGGAATATGCCTTCGAGAAGTGGCCCGACTTCGATCAGGAACTCTTCGACAGCATCTACGAAGACGAGTCGCGAGAGCACGACTTCGAGCACCACATCTATGGCTACGACATCAATCACAACGCCGTCAGCATCGCCACAACGAATGTCAAGGCAGCCGGCCTGAGCAAGGAAATCAGCATCCAGCAGCAAGATTTCGCCAACTTCAAGCAGCCTGCGGAGAAGGCCATCATCATCACTAACCCGCCATACGGCGAGCGCATCTCCGCGCCCGACCTGCTCGGCCTCTACAAGATGATAGGCACGAAGTTCAAACACGACTTTACTGGCAACGACGCATGGGTTCTCAGCTATCGCGAGGAATGTTTCGACCAGATAGGCCTCAAGCCGTCGCTCCGCACGCCGCTCTACAACGGCAGCCTCGAGTGCGAACTGCGCAAGTACCAGATGTTCAGCGGGAAGTTCAACGATATGCGTGCCGAAGGCGGCGACATCAAGACCGCGCAGGAACGCCGCATGATGGCCGACCGCAAACGATTCAAGCAGCACCGCGACTTCAAGGAACACCTCGAGGACGACCCCCGCGAACGCTTCACACGCAAAAAGGACCGCGAGGACTTCCGCAGAGACAACAAGCGGGGCGACTCGCGCAAGGACTTCAAGGGCGAACGCAAGGAGTTCCGTGGCGACTCGCGCAAAGAGTTCCGCGGCGACCGCAAGGATTTCCGCGGCGACCGCAAGGATTTCCGCGGCGACCGCAAGCCTTTCGACAATAATAAACCTGTTAAGAAATATGGAAAGAAACGCTATGACGATGAAGATTAAATACATTCTGCTCACACTCCTCATGCTCTCCACAACCGGTTCACTATTCGCCCAAAAGCTCTTCACGCTCGAAGAACTCAACTTCGGCGGGAAGAACGCCTCGAAGTTCTATCCCGAGCGCTGGCAACTGCGCTGGGACGGCGACCGGCTCCTCGATGCGGCCACGAAGCCGGCCAACGTCATCGACCCCAAGACAGGCAAGGTGATTGACGGCGAGACCGTGGACCTCGACGCACAGAAGCGTTCGCGGCACGAAGGCGAACTGGAGTATTGCAAGGCTTCCGGCGCTGTCGCCTTCCTTCGCAACAGCAACCTCTTCGTCGCTTCTGCAGATGGAAAGGAATATCAGTTGTCCTCCGACGGCTCGCGCGAAATAGTATATGGACAAAGCGTGCATCGCGACGAGTTCGGCATCTACAAGGGCACCTTCTGGAGCCCCGACGGGCAGCAGCTCGCGTTCTATCGCATGGACCAAAGCATGGTGGCCGACTATCCGCAGGTCAACACGTTCGAGCGCGAGGCGACACTCGCTCCGGACAAGTACCCGATGGCCGGCATGACGTCGCACAAAGTGACGGTCGGCATCTTCTCGCTCGCGACGGGAAAGACCGTCTATCTTGACTTCGGCGACCCCACCGACCGCTACTTCACCAACATCGCTTGGGCGCCGGACGGCAAGACGCTTTATCTCTACGAACTCAACCGCGACCAGAACCACACGACGCTCGACGCCTACGATGCCTCGACAGGCCGCAAGCTCCGCACCCTCCGCGAGGAACGCTCCGACAAATACGTCGAGCCCCTCCACCCCATCACATTCCTGCCCTGGGACGACACGAAGTTCATCTATTGGAGCTGGAAGGACGGCTTCAAGCATCTGTATCTGATGGACATCGAGGGCCGTGAACTCGGCCAGCTCACCAGCGGGAAATGGGTTGTCAAAGAGCTCGTCGGCTTCTGCCCGGCCACAAAGAGCGCCATCATCATTACCAAGGAAGCGGGCGACCTTAGGCGCAACATCTACCGCCTCGACCTGAAGACAAAGAAGCGCACGCTGCTCGACAACGGCCGCGGCTGCCACTCCGCACAGCTCTCTGCCGACGGGCGCTACCTCATCGATACTTGGCAGGAACCGACCGTGCCGCGTGCCTGTGCCGTGACCGACACGAAGACGGGCAAGCAGTCGTTGCAAAGAACAGCCAACGACCCGTGGGAAGGTTGGTATCAGCCCATCTTCGAGCAAGGCACCGTACTCGCTGCCGATGGCCAGACGACGCTTTACTGGCGCATGGTCAAGCCGATGGATTTCGACGCGTCGAAGAAGTACCCGACCGTCGTCTATGTCTATGGCGGCCCGCACGCCCATAACGTCGAGGCCTCGTGGCACTGGGGCTCGCGCTCCTGGGAGACATACATGGCGCAGAAAGGCTATATCCTCTTCATCCTCGACAACAGGGGAAGCGAGGACCGAGGGCGCGACTTCGAGCAAGTGACCTTTAGGCATCTCGGTCAGGAAGAGATGAAGGACCAGATGCAGGGCGTGGCGTTCCTGAAGACATTACCTTACGTGGACGCCGACAGGCTGGGCGTGCACGGCTGGAGCTACGGCGGCTTCATGACCACATCGCTCATGACCACCTATCCCGACGCGTTCAAAGTGGGCGTGGCAGGCGGTCCGGTCATCGACTGGAAATGGTACGAGGTGATGTACGGCGAGCGCTACATGGACACGCCTCAGCAGCTGCATCAACAAAGCCAAGAACCTGAAAGGCAAACTGCAGATCATCATCGGCATGAACGATCCGACCTGCGTGCCCCAGCACAGCCTGCAGTTCCTCAATGCCTGCGCCGAAGCCGGCACGCAGCCCGACTTCTTCGTTTATCCAGGCGAGGGCCACAACATGGCGGGGCATAAGAGCGTCCACCTGCACGAAAGGATTACGCAGTACTTCGAAGACTATCTGAAGTAACGACAAGGGATGACAAGGCTCGCCTCCATAGTGCTGCTTGCGTTGACGGCATTACAGACAGCGTCACTTGCCAAAGACAATGCGCAGGCCGCATGTCCCGTGGTGAAGATTGAGGCAGTCCGCTTGCCCGACCTGAACATGCCGCGCTCTGGGCATTCCGTGTTCGTTGTGAATGGCGAGCCGACTGTCGTGGGAGGCCACACCACAAGCTTCGTGCCGACAGCCACTGCCGAATACTTCCGCGACGGGAAGTGGCATCTCATTGAAACAGCTTATCCTCACGACGAAGGCTTTTGTGTGCCGCTCAGTTCGGGCAAGGTTCTCGTTGGAGGTGGTCATGCCGAACCGCTGGGAATAGGACATATCTATTCCGTAGAGATGTACGATCCAGCATCACACACCTTTAAAGGCTTCGGTTGCCTCGATACAAAACGGAGCTTCGCAAGTGCCGTGGAGATAGACAGCGGACGTGTGGTCGTCTCGGGAAACTGGTATCAGAACACCGACGACATCGAGATGTTCGACGGTCGGAAATATTTCCACAGCGTAAAGAAAACGGCACAGAAACGTTCGCGACCTCATGTGATGCGTATAGCAAACGATGACGTCATCATTTTCAGCAGAACCGACGAACGCGCAAACTTTATAGACACTATTATCGTTGACCGTCTGAAGGGCGAACCATTCCAAGTGCCGTTGTTTGAGGAGTGGAAGCCTCTTGCATCTTTGGTGGAGACAGACAGCAGGAACTTCCTTGTAGCGAATGAGCAGCAACATTCATACTCCTATCTCATACCAGTAGAAAACAAAGAAGGACAAATTGCCATCTGCCGCATCGACAGCATTCAGTTCTCACTGCTTCCTACCAATGGTCCCATTCCAACAACATGCAAAGGCAAACGCGTCAATTACCAATCGTGGCTCGATATTGACCATCAGGCAGGGATTGCCTATCTCTATGGTGTTGGCGATACAGACGGACGACTCTATGTTCTCGCTATCGACATTACCAAGACACCCGCCGCCCTGACGCTCTTCTACACAGACCCAACAGGCCATCCCGTCTACGGTTATCCCATATTGATGCCTGACGGTAACCTTTTGCTTACAGGTGGTATGGAATGTAACCCCGATTCTACCGTCGATAACTTTACGCCTCATGCCTCTGTCCTCTTGCTTCCAGTTAGTTCTCATATCGACCAACAGCAGACGAAGACTCAACACCATACATGGCTGTGGATGTTGACGCTTCTACCACTATTCTTTTGTCTAGCCGTTCTGCTATGGCGGCGCAGGAGGAAAAAGACTGAGGAAGAAGCAAAAAACAACGGTTCCATCGACAAAATTGATACCGACGAGGCTCTGATGCTGCGCATTTGCCAATTGATGAACGAGGAACAACCTTTCCTGAACAGCGAATTGAAGATTGCCGACATCGCCAGCCAGCTCGGCACGAACGTTTCCTACGTCTCCGCCTGCATCAACCGGCAGAAGGGCTGTTCGTTCAACCAATTCGTGAACGGCTACCGCATCAATTACGCAAAGGCGATGTTGCGCCACAAGCCAGAAAAGAAGCTTTCCGAGGTGTGGACGGCATCGGGCTTCGCTAACGAAACAACATTCTTCCGCACCTTCAAGACCATCACAGGCATGACGCCAACGGATTGGAAAGCACAAATCGACTGACAAAACAGCAATTGTCAGTCGATTTCTTTATTTTGTTAGTCCTTCAAGCCTGCATTTTGTCTATCTTTGTAGAGCAAACTACATAACTATTTATTACAATATGAAAAAACAACATTTACTTCTTTGCGCATTCCTGCTCACAGCCATGACTGCATGGGCAGACAACAACGACTGGCATTTCTCCATCAACGCAGACGGCACAGCTACCGTTATCTGCTACGAGCACCCTGGAAAAGTGTGGATTAACGGCATGGAGGTTGAAACCTTAGTTACCGACAACTGCTACCGAGGCGATGCCGAGATTCCTTCTGTCACACCCGAGGGGCAGACCGTGACGGGCATCGGCGACAACTGCTTCTATAACTGTACAGCACTCACGTCGGTGAAGATTCCAAACACCATCAAGCGCATCGGCAACACTGCCTTTGAGTATTGCAAAAGACTGAAAGAGATAACCATTCCCTCCAGCGTAGAGGAGATGGGGAGCAATGCAATATGCAACTGCGACAGCATAGAGCGGCTTATCATCGAGGACAGTCCCAACACCATCGAACTGCCGTCGGGCTACGATATGTTCCGCACCCTTCGCGGCCTCAGATACATCTATCAAGGGCGCAACATGGTGTCGCTCGACACATGGAAGCAAGTCTTCCGCAGCATGAACGGCCCCGTCGAGCTTATCGAACAAGGTCCTTTGGTGACGCAGATAGCAGAAGGCGAGTTCGAGGACAACGACAGCCTGAAGACCGTAAGGCTCAGCCCTAACGTGACGGTCATTCCGAAGGATGCCTTTGACAGTTGCGAGTCGTTGGAGACAGTGGAGGCAGGAGCCATCACCTCCATTGGCGAAAATGCTTTCTGCTATTGCTACGCGCTCAAGGCAACGCCCGACCTGAGCCACTGCAAGGAAATCCTGGGTGGGGCCTTCGCAAGGTGCAAGTCCATCGAGCGCGTGGTCATCCCGGCCAGTGTAGATACCTTGGGCTATGGCGCTTTCTGGCTTAACGAATCTCTGACGGAACTCGTCATCGAGGACTGCGACCGTCCGCTGAAGGTGGGCAACTCTGGCATGTTCCGAGATGCAGACTCTCATCTGAAGAAGGCATATTTCGGACGCAACGCAGAAAGCACCAGCTACCTGCAATACGCTATCATAGAGGATAACCCCTCTGTTGAGGAGATTACCTTCGCCGGCTCCTGTTCCTATCTTCGCAGCAGCGAATTTGCGGGCTGCTACGCACTGAAGACTGTCCGTCTGGGCAAGAACATGAAGGACATCCAGCACCATGCCTTCGGCTGGAGCAGTGAGCCTTTGGAACAGCTTACGACGCTTATCTGCGAAGCCGTTACGCCACCGGAGTGCAAGGACGGCGCCCTGCAAGCCATCGACAAGCAGAAGTGTACGCTTCATGTACCGAACGGAACCATTGATGCTTACAAGGAGGCCAACGAGTGGAAGGAGTTCTACAACATCATCGACGATGTCGACATCTATCAATACGACATCGGCACTGCGCAGGAGTGGATAGACTTTGCCATCGGCATCAACAACGGCTCGATTGAAGCAAATGCCAATGCACGCATGACTGCCGACATCGACTTGGGCAACAACCAAATGATGATAGGAACCTATGAACATCCCTATCAAGGAGTGTTCGACGGACAGGGACACACGCTGACGGTCGACTACGACATGGCTTGCTACGATGCAGCCGTCGCGCCGTTCTCGGTTGTTGCAAACGCCATCATCAAGAAGCTGCACGTCGATGGAAGCATCAAGCAACAGGTATGCGGTGCCGGCGGCGTGGCAGGAACCATTATGGGAAACCTCGTTGTCCGCGAATGCTGGGTATCGGCCTACATGTACGTACAGGGTTACGGCAGCCTGCAGGGAACCATCGGCGGCATCGCCAGCTATTGCGACGACCCGGACGTCAGAGAATGCGAGATTCTTATCGAGGACTGCCTGTTCTCAGGAGAACTCGGCACCGGCATCCATTCCGGCACTATCATGTCGCACGTCAACGGCTACTACGACAACCACGCCACCCTGCGGAACTGCCTGTCCGTAGGCATCCTGCCCGAAGCGTCGGGACAGACCGGCACATTCATCCGACCCATTCAGGGGGAAAGCTATCTCATCGACAACTGCTTCTACAAGGATGCTTTCGGCGCTGTACAAGGCACGCAAGCCACGGACGAGCAGCTGGCCAACAGAGACATTGCTTTTGCCTTGCAAGCCGGTCGCGCTGAGTATGTGTGGGTTCAAGACCTCGACTGGGGGATGCCCATGCTGTTGGTGTTCTCCAGGAATCCTGACCCCGACCGCATCGACTCGCCCCGTATGGCAACGGAGGGCGAGGCAGTCTATGACCTGAGCGGTCGCCGCCTTGGCAGCAAGCCGTCAAGGCCCGGACTCTACATCATCGGAGGCAAAAAAGCTGTCAAGTAACAGGAGGAAGGCCTACGAAGCCTGCAATGCACGATGCGGCAGCAGTTTTTGCATGTCCCCGCAGGCGGAGTTCGTTGCAACATCATGACAATTCAATTGCTGCATCGCGACGCAGCAACGAACTTCGCTGGCGGCATCGGGTCGCACATGCTGGAGTTGCAGGCACTACCTTGAGGCAGAATAGAAAAAAGCGGACGATTCACTTGGTGATTCGCCCGCTTTTTCGTATCTTTGCAGCATAAAACAGATTAAAAGACCTATGAAGATACTATTGTTAGGCAGTGGCGGCAGGGAGCACGCGCTGGCATGGAAGATCAGTCAAAGTGATAAATGTGAGAAGCTCTACATTGCCCCGGGCAATGCCGGCACGGCGGAAGTGGGCGAGAATGTAGGCATCAAGGTTAATGACTTCGCGGGCATCGGGGCGTTCTGCGTGGAGAAGCAGATCTCGATGGTCGTGGTCGGACCGGAAGACCCGTTGGTGAACGGCATCTACGACTTCTTCCGTGAGGACGAGCGACTGAAGGGCATCCCCGTCATCGGCCCGAGCAAGGCGGGCGCCGTGCTGGAGGGCAGCAAGGACTTTGCCAAAGGCTTCATGCAGCGGCACGGCATCCCGACGGCCGCCTATCGCACGTTCACCCAAGCCACATTGGCGGAAGGCATCTCCTTCCTCAAAACCCTGAAGCCGCCCTATGTCCTGAAGGCCGACGGGCTGTGCGCAGGCAAGGGCGTCCTCATCCTGCCGACGCTGGAAGAGGCTGAGCAGGAGCTGGGCGAGATGCTGGGCGGCATGTTCGGCGGCGCCAGCAGTCGCGTGGTCATCGAAGAGTTCCTGGACGGCATCGAGTGCAGCGTCTTCGTCCTGACCGACGGCAAGAGCTATAAGATACTTCCCGAGGCGAAGGACTACAAACGCATCGGCGAGGGCGACACCGGCCTTAACACCGGCGGCATGGGCAGCGTGAGTCCCGTCCCGTTTGCCGACGCGGCGTGGATGCAGAAAGTAGAAGACCGCATCATCCGCCCGACGGTGGAGGGCCTGCAGGCCGAAGGCATCGACTACAAGGGCTTTATCTTCTTCGGCCTCATCAACGTGGGCGGCGACCCGAAGGTCATCGAATACAACGTCCGTATGGGTGACCCGGAGACGGAGACCGTGATGCTGCGCCTGAAGAGCGACCTCGTGGACCTCCTCGAGGGCGTAGCCACCGGCACGCTTGCCGGGAAGAAAGTGGAATTCGACGAGCGCGCCGCCGTCTGCATCATGCTTGTCAGCGGCGGCTATCCCGGCTCGTACGAGAAAGGCTTTGAGATAACGGGCGTCGAGGACGTGTGGGGCAGCATCGTCTTCCACGCGGGGACTGCCATGAAGGATGGGCAGCTCGTCACCAACGGCGGACGTGTCATAGCCGTCAGCAGCTACGGGAAGGACAAGGAGGAAGCCCTGCAGAAGAGTTTTGCCAACGCCAAGCTGATAACGTTCGAAGGCAAGAATTTCCGCAGGGATATAGGGGCGGACCTTTAAGACAATTCAGAATTCGTAATTCATAATTCATAATAATCTCTTTCGGAAAGTGCAGAACGTAGTTTTATTATGAATTGTGAATTATGAATTATGAATTAAAATAATGACGTGAAACACAACAGGCTCCAGAACAAGATAGCAGGAAGCGTCTTCGCCCTGCCTTTCTGCGTGGTGGCGGCTACGGCGATGTGGTGGCTTCCGCAGAGGGCGCTCGATGTGCGCTGCCTGTTGGGACTGGCGCTCTGCATGCTGACGACCTACGTCGTCATGGAAACCAACGCCCAGCAGCACATCATCCGCATCCGCACCCGTATGATGTCGTGCGTCTGGCTCATCCTATGCGCCAGTCTGGCCTTCATGCACCCCTTGGGCGAGCCACTCGTCGCGGCGGCGCTCCTGACCGTGAGCTACCACCTCCTGTTCCGTTGCTACCAGCGCCACCGCCCGCAAGCCCTTGCCTTTCATGCTTTTCTGATGCTCGGCCTGGGCAGTTTCGTTGCACCTGTCATGCTGCCGATGGCGCTTTTCTTTTTCCTTTACCTTGCCATCTTCTTGCGTTCCATGACGTCGCGCGCCTTCTGGGCGGGCGTACTCGGACTCGTGGTACCGTACTGGTGCTACGCCGTCTGGTGTTTTGTCACAAAAGACATGGAGGGTTTCGTCGGGAGGCTGGCTGGGATGATGCAGTTCGAGATGCCGAGCGTGGAGGCCATCACCTCGATGCCCCTCGTCTGCCAAGTCTCTGCGGGAGTCGTTGGGCTGCTCAGCCTCATCAGTATCATGCACTACCTGCGCACGAAGTACGACGACAAGATACGCGTGCGCATGATACTTTATATATATGTATCGCAGACGTTGCTGCTGATGGCGTTCCTTTTGCTGCAGCCCGTGCACTACGAGACCACGATGGCCCTGCTCCTTTGCAGCGCCAGCCCGCTCATCGCCCATTACTTCGCCCTGACCGGCAGCTGGCTGAGCACGGCCTTCTTCATCCTTTCCCTGCTGCTCACGGCAGGCATGGCAACACTGAATTTAATGCATAGTGCATAGTTCAGAGTCCATAGTTATCCCTTTCGCTTAGATGCAATAACTATTATTGCTGTCCTGAGAAAATTTTCCCCTCTTCCTTTTAGGTCCTCTCTCATCGGTGTTTCTGACGAATAGCAGCTCATGGAGGCTTGCCAAAAGTCTCGAAGAGACGAAAGACCACAGACGGGGGTGATAACCCCCGGTAATGTTGCGACGACAGAGAAAGTCCTGAAAGGACGACAGAGCCATAAGCAAGTTGTTATTAAACAAATTACATATTCTGTCGCCCTTTC
>CACXLY010000063.1 GCA_902768605.1 uncultured Bacteroidales bacterium | reverse complement strand
ATGGGTGAAAGAGCTTAGTCGGGGGAAGATGAAGGCTGAACCGAAGGTCGACGGCCGAAGGGAAAGTCAAAGCCTGATAAGAACATAGGCGGGGGTGAACCCCCCGTAAAGGAGATATTGTAACATCTAAGTGCTGAAAGCACGACAGAGCATCAGAAATCACTTCACCCTTTGACTATCGTCGACCTTTGGTTCGGTGCTTTTTCCCCGGACATCAATAAAATAAATTAGGATGCACAAGCGCACATGCACAAACAGAGGTTTTAGAGCGCGATTCTAACGGGGAATTACTCCTATAATGGTTTTCATAAAAAAAGTGCGGTCGAATTGAATCCGGCCGCACTTATTAGCTGAGAAGCTGGGGTAGCTTATTTGACTACCTGTTTCCTGCCATCCTTGATGTAAATGCCTGGCATCAGGTTGCCTTTACTTACTTTCCTGCCAGACAAATCGTAAATCGCTCCGTCGGAGCCATGGGCCATGGACTCGGCGCCGCGGACTTCCTCTATTCCGTCGGGGTCTGTCGTAGGCGTGAGCTGCTCCACTGTGACGCCCTCGAGCTTGAAGGCATGGATGCCGAAGCTGCACTGGCCGGTCAGGTTCACGATGATGCCCAGCGAGACGGTCGTCTCCTCGGCAAGCTCAAAGCTGATGGTGCCCTCGGTGAGCGGAGCCCAAGCGATAGCCCGCTCCTCGCACTTCGCATTGGGAACCATCGTGCTGCCTGCGCTGGCCACGATGCGGCTCGTCTGCATGTCGTCCACGTCGCCCGGCACGATGCTGAAGCGATAACGTCCTGCAGGCAAAGTGACGGCCTGCCAGAGGCGATAGTCGAGCAGGCGGCCTGCAAAGCCACTCCATTGGGTCTCGAACTGGATGTCGTTGTGATGTGACGTGTCGATATGCGCTCCCGTCGTGATATTGCCGGACGTGACGGCATTACTGTCTCGCCACTTCGAGCGTGCCGTCCGCATCTGAAGCTTCAGGAAGCGACTGGGGTTGTTGGGATTTACCGTGCCCGACGTGGTCAGATACGGGTTCTTGTAGTTGGTCAGGTAGGCCGAGGAGATGTCGCCGTGCATGATGGCCTCCGTGTCGAGCGTGAAGACGCCAAGTGCGGAGTTCCATGCGTCACCATCGGGGCCAAAGCCTATGCGGCTGGCATTGAGGCCGTTCGAGGTGCGGTCCACGACATCGCCACTGTTCTGATTGAAGTCGTAATAGAGCACGAGGTTGTTTGTCGCCTCGGCCGACTGCACATCATCGATATGCTGGTTGCAGTATGCCTTTATCTGCTCCTCGGTAAGCACAGAGCGCCACAGGCGGAGCTCGTCGAGCTGTCCCTTGAAGCCTTCGCAAAGCGACTGTTCGGCCTTGCCAAGCTCGAAGTTCAGGAACGGCACATTGAAGCCTGACGCATAAGACCCGCTGCCGATGTACATGGCATCGCGATAGTAGGTGGCACTACCGGCATCGAAAGTAATGGCGTAGTGGTGCCACTCGTTGGCGATGAAGTAGTCGTCGGGCGTTTGTGCGGTCGAGCTGGCCTGTGTGTCGGAAGGACGCATCCACCAGTCGAGCGTGAGTGCGCTCGTTTCCTCAGCAAGGGGACTGGCCAGCTGCATGTGCTCCGCGCCCGTGAAGTTGAGGCAGGAGACGGGGTCGTCGTTCTGGACGATGAGGTAACGCTTGCGCGTCAACGTATTCTCGCCCAGCTCGTTCGTCACGTAGAGGCTGACGTCGTAGATGCCTGGGGCAGCAGGGACGACGTAGGGCGACTGCTCATCGACGGTATAGATGCGGCTGCCGTTGTTCAGCTCCCAATGCCACGTGAGCGGGCTGTAGCGGCTTTCGTCGGCAAGACGGATGCCGTCGCCCAGCATGATGGCTGTCTGCGAGAGGTCGAAGCGGGCATTGGGTGCCGAAGCACGGACCACGACTTCCTTCGTCACGCTGCTGGAGCCGTAGGGATTGGTGGCCGTAAGCGTCACCTCGAAGCTGCCTACCTCGGGATAGAGTGCTGTGGCATTGGTGCCTCCCATCTCCTCGACTTCTGCTCCGGGCATGCTCCAGAGATAAGTGCAGCCCGCGCCTTCCGTGCGATTGATGAAGCTGAAGCGGTCGCCAGCCGGCAGGGTGTCGTTGAGGATTTCGAACTCAGCCACAGGCGCTTCGCCCTCAGTAACGACAATCTCCTTGCTCGCAGTCAGCGTATTGCCATCAGCAAAGGTGGCTTCGCAAACGATGTTGTAGGTTCCAGCCTCGGCAAAGGTGAAGGTCGGGGTCATGCCATAGACCGCAGTCTGCTGTCCGTTGTCTGTAGTCTGTTGTCCGCCGTCCGCAGTCTGTTGTCCGTTGTCTATCATCCACTTCCACGCTGCGGCATCAAGGGAGCTATGTGCTTTCAGGCGGAAAGGAACACCTGCCAAGTGTGTGGTTCCCTCCTCCACGATGCTGAGCACAGGCTCAGACTCTCCGCCGGAGAAGGGACTCTCGTCCTCGACAACCTCATGAGTGCCAGCCGACTGGAAGCGTGCGTGCTTGCCGCTGACGTACTCCTTCAGCATGATCTCGCCGTCAACCTCTATCGTGTCCATCGGCACATAGATAAGCAGGTCGGGCTGCAAGGCTGGTGCGGCAATACGAACGCGCATGTTGTTCTTTATATCCGCTGCTGTTCGGGCTGTCTTCCAGACGCGTATCTCGTCCAGACCGCCTATCCACCACAGGTTGGTGTCGTTCGTGCGGCCGAACTGCAGGTCGCCGAAGGCAACAAGGCCGGAGAAGGTGCTGGACGTAATAGACCCTTTCTTGATGCCATTGACGTAGAGCGTGAGTACCTTTCCGTTGATGACGATGGCGATGTGGTTCCACTTGCCCAGTGCCGAGAAGACGCCGCTGACGTTCAGTCGGTTCTCTCCGCCGCTGTCCCAACCTACGGAAAGCGTGCCGTTGCTGTTGCTGTGGAAAAGGAACTTGCCCCAGCCGGGACCGACCTGGTGCGTGTAATTATTGTTGCGGTCGCTGCGCATCCAGAACTCTATCGTGGCCTGACCCAGCAGCTCATTGATGGCACCGGGTATGACGATGCCGCTCTCGTCCATGTTAACAATTTGATTAGCACCGGGTTGTGGTATCTCGAAGACTACGGCATTGGACGAGGCTGACTCCTGTCCGTACTGCCCTGCCTGATAGACAGCTCTGACGGTGAAGGCCTCAGAAGCTCCTGCGGCTGGCGTGTAGGAAGTCTGCTCGGCAGGCAGCTGCGCCACGAGCCTCGTGCCCTCATAGACATGATAGCCCGTCAGCCTGAGGCTGGAAGCCTGGGGGGCTGTCCAAACGAGTACGCCGTCCTCTATAGTGAGGTTGGTGGGCGGATAAAGCTGCTCACCCGGAACTATGACGCTGATGATGGTCTCACGTCCGCGATTCTTTATCGTCACGTTCTCCTGGTCGAAAGGTATCTCCACGCCGTCGTTCTCTATCTCGTAGTTGATGATGGACGCATTATAGATGTGACCTGTGCCTTTGGCTGCATCCTTTGTCTTGACGATGAAGAAATACTTCAGCGGCTTAGTGCGGTCCACGGAGAAGGTGAGGTCTGTGAGGTCGTAACCGAACTCCATCGGCTCGTTGTGTATGCCGTCGGCCCAACGGCCCAGCATCGGCACTTCGGGAGCCGGGTCGGCACCTAACGTGTTGCCTGCATAGCGGAAATGCTCGAAGGGAATGGTCTTTTCGGGCCTCGTAGTCTTGATGTTCTCTGAGACGCCAGCGGAGAGAAGAAGCTCGCTTCGACGCGTGTAGTCCATCAGTATCTTGATGGTTCGCAGAGGACGGTAATCCTGACGGATGACGTATGCACCCGGCGTCCATGTCCAGGTGTCGTTATCGACAGCATAGCTGTACTTGTAGGGACAGTAGATGAAGCCTTTGTTCTCCCAGCCATCGCCCCACGAGTTGGCAATAATCCAAGCGCCTACCTCATCCTCTTCTGCCTCGCCGACAATACCGTCGCCATCAAGGTCGAACTCAATTCGGTCGTCGTATCCGCAGACGGTAAGGGCGTGGTTGAAGGTGTCGCCCCACTTCTCAACATACTTCATGTTGGTCACGCCGGCAGCATCGTTAGCTTCGGAAGAAGGGATGCGTCCCCACGTGCCATACGCCGCGACACCTATGCCGGCAACTCCTCCGCCGTGCATCGTCTCGTCGCCCATGTGGTCGAAGAGCCATTCCTTAAGCTGCTGCCTGCCTTCGGGCGTGTTGGTGGGAGCGAGGCTGAAGTCGTAGGCCGACCTGTTCCACATCGCACTATACCACTTGTCGTAGCCTTGCATCCAGCCGTAGTCGGGGTCGTCGTGCGTTTGCGGTCCGAAGAGCCTGCTGTATGTGCGTCCGCCGTAAGTGGGCACATTGGGAATGCCGATGGCTTTTGCCATGCCCTCTGTCGTGCTGGTCTGATAAGCCAGCAGCCAAGTGAAGTGCGACGGATACTGGTTCTCGGGCAAAGAGGCATCAGCATCACGATAGCTGTTTATCTCGTGCGTGAACTGATAGCCAACGCCTGCTGCCGAGCCGCATGAGCCACCATCCTGATTGAAGATGGGCGGGAAGTATTTGTCCTGTCCGTTATAGACGTAAGGCGGCAGCTGAGCCTTCGCCCTGCGTCGTTTAGTCTGACGAGTAGCGACCTCATCGGGCAGAGGCTTTGAACTGACATCGTACTTGAGATGGGGAAAGACGCTACGGTCTATCTTCACCACTTTGCCATCGGGCAAGATGTAGTCTTCCACTTGTGCCAAGCAGCCGACGGCAGGCACAAGACTTGCTACCAAAAGAAATCTCTTCAAGCTTTTCATGTCACGATATATTATATATAATATAATGTATAAAGTAAAAAAAGGGAGCCTTTGGGCTTTCCCCAAAGAGCTCCCTCTCTCTATTGAAAGATTAGTTCTTTACTTTACTACGACCTTCACACCATTGAGGATGTACATGCCGCGACCTAAGGTCTTCAGGTTGTTGAGGTTAGCACCTGTCATGAGCAGCTTGCCGTCCATGCTGTAAACATTGCCACGCTGGCTGATCTTCTCGATAGCAGCAGGAATGTTCTCTACGCCGTCGGCCTTGTCGCCAGCCTCACCCAGAGCGATGAGGAAGTCGGCCTCTGAGTCGTCTTCAATAGCAGTAGCATTGTCGAGGTCAACAGCTACACCACCAGCGCGGAGGAAGTAACCTGTAGAGCCGATACATACGGGATGGTTGCCAGAGAAGTAAATCTCGCGAGGCAGCAAGGTGTGGTTCTGAACACATGCAAGCATACCATTGATAGTCTTGCCTTCCGATACGAGCTCGGGAGTGCCAGGCATCGTGAACAGTACGGGTTCTGCATCGTCTTCTTCAGAAGCATATCTCGTAGTGTCGCTGTAGATGTAGATAGCGGGCTCGCCTGCAGTAACTGTGCTGATCTCCTTCATAGCAAGGAAGGAAGCACCCTCGAGGTTGTTGTATCTGCCGAGGAGCGTGTAGAGAGCTGCATCGTCCTTAGCCTCGGGAGTGATGGTAACACTGGTGGACCAAGCGTTGATGGCACCGGGCTTAATGCTCTTGTAGAATGTGAACTCGCTGGGAGCTGCGTAGTCTACGTCAGCATCACAGATAATGAGGCCAGAGTTGGTAGTGGGCTCAGTGGTTGACCATGTGCAGACTCTGAGGTTGGATTCGCCAACGTGCAGGTTCGTGCAGTCGTCACCATTGAAGTTCTTACCATGCAGCAAGCTTCTTTCATAGCCGAGAGCCTTCCAGTTGAAGATGGTAGGAATGGTCCTCAGATATACATCGTTACTGTTGCTTCCGTAAGCGTAAACGAAGAGACCTGTAGCCTTGTTCTGGATTGCGTAAACGGGATCAGCTGTTGCCTTAATGCTGGGCAGAACTGCCATGCCGGATTCTGCATTGAATGCAGACTGGTAGCTATTGTAAGCCTGAGCAGCTGCTGCGAGGTCGTCGGCTGTAGCGTGGCTGAGGACAACCTTGTTAGCAGCAACGAGTGCCTGCTGAACAGCCTTAATGTCATCGCTCATCTCATTCTTCGGAGTCAGAGGATAGATCTGGAACTCTGAGCAGTGGAAGTAAGTCCACTTCTTGTTCCAATCCTCTACGCCATTCACTTCTGCGAAGGGATCGAATTCCATGTTACCACCGCCATCGGTACCATATCTGTAGGTCAGGATGAAGCGGAGGTGGCTGTAAGCCTGGTCGAGTTCGAGAGGCTGGCTGGAAACAGTCTCGGTAGTGTTGCCGCTGTACGGAGTCTCGATGTAACCGAGGTTAGACCAATTCTGAGCGTCGGTGCTGCCCTGAACGTACATGCGAACGATGTGGCCGTTGGAAGCGCCGGAACGACGTGTGATGTCCACCTGGATAAGACCGGAAACGGGCTCATTGAGTGCAACCTGCAGATAAGGAATCTCGAGGATCTTCTGCTGGTAATCAGTGTGCCAGTATGTGCTTGCGTTACCGTCGAGCAGACAGCCAGATTCGAGTGACTGACCATCGTTGTTCAGACAAGAAGCGTTACTTGAGAACTGAGATGCATCGGTAATGAGCTTCTCACCACGGTTGTAGAGCGTGTTCATGTCGATAGCCATGGACATGTTGTCCTTAGCATCTGACAAGAGAGCTGAGTAGTCGGCGTCTTCGGCTTCACGTGCTACGAAGCGGAACAAGCTGACATCCTTATCCTCGATGATGTCGTCGGGCATGAAGTACATGCGAGAGCTTTCGCGAACGTCATCCTTAGCATAAGCCTCGAGGTGGTTTTCAGCCACGAGTCTTTCGGGATCTTCTTCTGTAGGACTGAAGACAGAGTCAACGATTTCAACACCTACTGAAGCGAATGTGCCGTAGCAAGTAGCCTGATCCTCGCGGAGGCCAGTCTTGTCGACGCCTTCCTTGCTGAAGCCATAAGCGTCATACTGTTCCTCTGTCGGAACCATAATGCGATACCACTTGTCGGTCTGGACGGGATTAGCCTGCTCCATGATGCTCTTTGCCATAGCCTTGAGCATAACGGCATACTTGTGGTTCTGAGAATTGCTGTAGCGACCGCCCTTATCGTATAATGCGATTTCTTCATAGAGGGCGTTGTAGTCCTGAGCCACCTTCGTGTCAGCCCACTGGCCGGGGTTGGTACCCTGAACGACAGACTCTGTGAGCTTAGCATACTTGTCCATAACGGCGCGAAGCTCAACGGGATCGACCATCTCAGCCATGAATGCAGTATAAGCAGCCATCAGAGCATCGTACATCTCCTGAGTGATGTCGGCATCGGGAGTAGCTACGTTCTCGTTGTACATAGCATCGAGATTTGAAGCGACATCGCCAAGAGCGACATACTGAGAGCTGGCCCTAGGAGCAACAGTTGTAATCTGAATCTCAGCTGCATGCCAGAAGGAGTTGCTCGTACATACGACGCGTACATATTCATAAGGAGTCTCTACGAAGAATGAGCGTCTGCTCTCTGCGAGAGCGCCGGTAGCGAGGTCTGAGAAGACAACGATTTCGTTCCATTCCTCTGTGTCGCCGTCAGGTGTATCAGAGCCGTAGAGGGTGATTTCAGAAGGCCAGTTGCCAGAAGTGGTGTTTCTGTCGCAAATGTAGAATTCGCATTCGCCGACCATATCCTTCATCTTAGAGAGCTGGATGTAGTGGTATACGCCTTCGGGAGTATTGCCCTTATAGTCTGAATGCCAGAATGTACCAGTGTTGCCATCGATGAGGGCACCTGATGCGAGGGTCTGTCCGTCTTCGTAACCGAAGTTGTCGCAGCTGAAGGGAGATGTCATCTGGCTGGCAGATGTAATCATCTTGGTCTCCTTAGCAGTTTCCAGAGCCTGAGCCACCTGAGCGCGGAGGAGATTGTTCTTCTCGACGAGGAGGTCATGATCCCTTACGGTAGCGAAGTTAGCGATAATGGCTTCTACCTCGCTTTCGGGAACGTACTCGAGATACCATTCGCTGGTGCCTCTGTCGGAAGCGTTGTCAAGGCTACCCTTTTCAAATGTACCTACCCAGAAACTGAGAGGCATATCCCTGCCAGTGTCGTTACCCTTATTGTGGTCGAGCTGGTGGAAGTAGTTGCTTGCATTTCTTGCTCTGCCTGCAAGGCGGATATAGAAGAGTTCCTTCGTGTCGCCGTTGCCGTCGTCAGCGTCAACATAGTCTTCGCCAGCATAGTCGAATACGACGTGGCTTGCATCGGCAGGATCCTGTGTGAGCGTGACTCTGTTAGTGCAGCCGAGGCTGATGTAGTTCTCCATGCCTACGTTCTGGATAGCTACGCTGTCGCCGTGCTGCTCGAGCTTCCAGATGAAGTTAGCGTGGTCGCGCTGGATTGTGGCATAAGAACCCATGTTGAGGGTCTGGCCAAGATAAGAAGCGAGGATTGCCTTGTCAACATATCCCGATTCAGAAGCCTCAGAGATATAGCGCAAGGGAGAAATGATGCGATAGTAGCCGTCGCCATTGGGGAGCATGTAAGGCATTTCGCTGTCGAGCACGACATTGAACAGAGAGTCTGCTGCGGCCTTCAGCTCGTTAGCCTCGTCCACGGTGCAGCCACCCATCTCACCTGACTGGTCACCAAGATAAGCGTCAACCTTGTCGAGCAGCTCCAAGAACTTGCGATATGTATCCCAGTCGCGGCGCTGTCCGAACTCGGCATCACTACCTTCTTCAGCCATGTTCATCTGGAAACCATCATCGTCAGCGACATAATCCATATAAGCATCCATAATGGCATTAAGAATGCTCTGAACCATATCCAGGTCTGTAGGAGGCTCGAACTTCCAGATGTAAGCGGGTTCGTAGCTGTAGATGGGAGTCGGCCAGTCTTCACCTTCTGCAATCTTGTAGGTCCAGAAGGCACGGCCAGCGTCAGCCCAGCTACTTTCGCCGTAAGCGGTGTTACAAGAACGAATGGCAATCAGGCCTTCTTCGTTCATAAAGGGCACCTGTCTTTCCCAGTCATTACGGTCGTTGCCGGTGTCAAGACGGAAGACGCCTGTTCCCGGGTCCAGAAGTGCCTTGCTGTCAACCAAGGTAGTGTTGGAGAAGTGTCCGCCTGTGCCAGGGTTGATGTTGAGGCCGACGTCATAGAGAGCGCCACCGGAAACCTTTGTTACGGTGAACCTGCAACGCAGTTCATTGTCGGCGGTCAAGCCACCCTCTTTCGTAATGTACCACTTCACGCCATCGACTTCGGTGTTAATGTAGTAAGTACCGTCTTCGATAGATGCCATAGCAGCCTCATACTCGGACTGTGGCGGGTCTGCAGCAAAGATGTTACTGCAGGTGAGGAGTTGAACGAACAACGCCATCACAAGTAAGTAAAACTTTCTCATTGCTTTAAGTTTTAGTTAATAAATATGGTTAATAAAATGTGTTTGTTTTACGTGCTTTATATACCTTTTGCCTTGCAAAGTTACTCTTTATACAGAATAATTCCAACAATTATATAACACTTTTTCCTCGATATTAAATATTTTTAACACAAATGAGCAAAAAAGGAGCACTTCTTGCAAAGATTGCAGAAGCTTCACGCCTATATTATTATTAAATATGTATAGTGAAAGAATAAATTCCCATTGCTGAAATATTATCCACGTGTCGTGAGAGATTTAGGAACGTGTCGTGAGAGATTTAGGAACGTGATGCGGGCAGGATAGCAACATAGCCCAAGGCGATGCCCTGGGCTATGTGGATGATGGCCGCGACGGGGGATGATGGGATATCTCCCCGGGCGACAATGGTTTTCTTACTTGACGAGGACTTTCCTGCCGTTCTTGATGACGATGCCCTTGTAGTGGCTGCCTACACGCTGGCCTGCAAGGTTATACGCAGCTCCTGCCCCACCCTCTCTCGCTGCAAATGGAGAAGCGACATCGCTGGGGTTTGCCTCGAAGATGCGGAACGTGGAGCCGTTGTCGGTGAGACTGTTCTTGTCGTGCCAGAACTTCAGCGGGCCGTTGGTGCCTCCGAACTGATTGAGGCAGCTGTATTCCGTGCCGGGCTTGCGCAGGACGAATCCGTCGCGGTTGGGCAGCAGGTCCCAGGAGAAGTTGTCCGGGCGCATGACGGCATAGTCGCCGTCGCACGAGAGGGTTTGCTCGAAGCCGGTCGTGTAGTTGTAAACCTTCACATGATAGGGGTTGCCGCCAAAGGCCCAGAAGTAGTTGCCGTCGTAGAGGAGGGTTGCTTCATCGACAGCGGAGGGATAATACGGTTCCGTGTCCTGGCGCCCCACGAAGTAGTCGCTGCGGATAGTCATGTTGTACCAATAGGCGTCGTCGAACGATGAAGAGAAGTTGAAGGGGCCGAACCACTGGACGTCGTAGTCAATCGTGACGTTCTCCAGTATCTGATAAGGCATGTCGTCCGGCTCGAGGAGCGAGATGAAGGCATTCTTCCATTCGTCGGACGGCGTGGGCGGCTCGGAGCCTTTCGGCATCTGGAACGTTTCTGTGCCAACGACCTCGCCATTGAAGATGTAGCGGTTGGTGACGGCAAGCAGCGAAGCGGATGCCAGCTCGAGTGCCTCGGTCGGGTCGAAGTCGCCCACCTCGGTGATCTTCCAGCGATTGCCGCCGTCGGGAGTGCTGTAGCCGTTGATGACCATCGTGCTCGAGTTGTTGTTGAACCAGAGCGTGGAGCCGTATTCAGAGATGGTGGATATCATGTAGAGATATTCGCCGGTGGGATGCTCCTGGTCGATGATGATGGGAGAGCCCAGCTCGTCCACCCAAAGGCCATTTGAGGAAGTGCCTGTCTGCAGGTATTTCTTCAGGTAGGGGCTATAGAGGTAGCTGGTGCCGGCGATGTTGATGATGGCGAACTGCTTCTCGTAGTCCTGCACGCTCCACCACGCGCTCTGCCCTGCCTCCAGGCCATTGTAGTCGTAGCTCAATATCAGGTCGCCGCGCGGGCAAGTGATGGTGTAGAGCTTGTCGTTTGCAAACTCGATGGGCTCGACGGGCTCGGCAATGTAGGGACGTACGCCAGCCACGATATCGTCGTAGATTTTCTGCGTGCGCGTCTCAAGCCACGAGGCTGCCTGCTTTGCCTGTTGCGCATAGTTTGTATTGTCGCCCCACTTCGCTCTGTTAAGGTCGAAGGAGTTTTTCGCAAAGTCGTAGTAGTCCTGGCAATACTCGAGGAGTTCCTGCAGGTCGTTTGTCATGAATTCTTCCCAAAGGCGGCGATAGACGGCATCGAGGGGTGCGTACTTGAATCGGATATCGCGCACGAAGGCCGTCACCTCCATCGAGGTCATGTCCTTCCAGTAGTTGGCTGTGCTCTCGCTTTGGAAGTAAGACTTGTGTTTTTCGTATCCGAAGCACCAGTCGAGGTCCCAGACGGGGCCGAAGATATACTTGCTGGTGTCGGTGTCGAAGCTTTCGCGATAGCAGAAGGTGCTCTTCGGATGGTAGAACTCATAGTTGATGGTGAGCTCGTTGACCATGAGGAAGCGCACGAGCTGCTCGATATCGACGTGCTTGGAGATGTCCTGCCCACGGTAGAGCGTGGAGAGGAAGCGGTTGAAGTCGTTCCTGATGGTCTCGAGCGTCAGGCGTGTCAGGCCTTCGCTGAAGTCGGGCTCCTTGACGTTGATAGGCAAGTTGTAGGGCGACGAATGGAACTTCTGTCCGTCGGGCTCATCGTAATAGGAGTCGAGCTCGAGCAGAGCGGCTGCCCCGTCGTCGTAGATATCGACGCTGTTGTTGGAGAGGCCGACCTTCTCCGTGAAGTTGTAGCTGCCGCGATACTCGCCGTTGAGGTAGAGATCGACAGGCACGATGTGGTTGGCTGCTGCGGCACCCATCAGGTTGGCTGCCTTCATGCCGATGGCGTTCGACATCAACGAGCCGGTCTGGTAATTGGAAAGCAACACCCACGACTTGCCTTTGGTCATGCCCAGAGGCTTCTGTTTCTCGGCGAACTTCAGGCGGTAGGGCTTCTTGGGCCAGCTCCAGCTGCTGTTGCCTCGGCCCTTTATCTGCACGGCGGTCTCGTCCATCGAGGGGAAGATGCCGTGTCCGTCGATGCGGATGGTGGCGTCCTTGAAGTAGTCCTTACTCGTGACGGCCTGCCCGTCGGCGGTATTGATGTAGATGGTCGGCACTTCTGCGCGGTCGGTCAGCCAATCCACGTGGACGCGGATGGCACGTCCGTAAGGCTTCATGATGTAGTTGCCGCTCTCCCACTCCGAGAGGATGGTGCATCCGTTGGGAGCTACGAGATAATAGACGTCCTTGTCGAAGCGCAGGCGGTCGCCTATCTCGCCCTGGGGCTTGCCATTCACATAGACGGTCGTGTTCTCGTCGGGCAGCTCGAAGGTGGGCGTCAGGCGTTTGCCGATGGCTGCTATCGAGGCGGTAATGACATCGCCATTCATCTGGCCGGTGACGGGCGAGAAGACCTGGTCGTTGGTCTTCTTGCTGAACTTGAACGAGACGAGCGTCGGGAAGTCCGGTTTCTCCTCGCTTACCGAGCTGACGTTGGAGAGGTCGTAGGTGAAGGTGCGGCCGATGCTGGTCTGTATGGTGAGCCTCCCGTCCTGCTCCGTGGTGCTGGTGATGAGGTTCAGGGGGTAGGCCTCGACACGTCCGTCGTTCAGATAGACATGGAGTGCGTCGGGGAAGGTGATTGGCGCATACTCGCCCTCGAGGGGCTCAGGCTGTGGGCCCGGGTCGGGCGAGCCGTCCTTCGTATGGAAGAGGAAGCGCTCGTTGGGCGACTGGCCGTTGCTGCCGCTATAGGTTCCCATCATGTTCGTCCCGGCGCGGAGGTTCCAGTAGTAACCTGTGGCGATGGTGCTCTGAATGCTGAAAGCGCCGTCGTCGCCCAGGATGATGTTCCAGAACTCCGAGTGGTCGCCGAGAGATTCACTGGCAAGCGTCATGTACTTGTAGTATCTGTCAGAGCGGCCTGTCGTATAGACGAGCAGCTCGCCCGAGGCCTCGTTGCGGAACGTGTAGCCTGACCTCGTGTTCGTCACTATCCAGTAGGCGTCGGCTGTACGCTCAGTCTCCTCGGTGACATAGTAGATGTAGGGGTCCACGTTGTGATAGGCACCCAAGCCCAGAAAGCCTTCCTGCTTGGTGCACGAGATATAATAGACGCCATCGGGAATAGGAGCGTCGGCCAAGGCTTGCTGAGAAAAGCATCCCAAACATGCAAGGATGAATGTAAATAATAGTTTCAGGTAACGATTTTTCATGTTAGTTTACGGTTTTAGCGCCCAAATATAGTGTTTTTTTCAATACGACATAATAAATATGTAAAAGAAACTTTGCTTATGGGCTCAAAAACGAAAGATATGCCCCCAAAAGTGGAGCCAACAGACGCCTCATGATGGAACAAAAAACGCTACACGTGGGAAAGCCAAACGCTACACGTGGGAAAGCCAAACGCCACACGTGGGATAGCCAAACGCTACACGTGGGATAGCCGGACGCCACACGAAGCGTCGGCTCACACGTTTTCACGTGTTTCACAAGCCCAAAGCCAATACTATTTAACCTAAAAGCAATCGGAGGTAGACTTTTTTTCACATCTACAATGATTTTTTTTCAAAAAAAACTTGTTAATAAATAAATAATGTATATATTTGCATGCGGAAAAGTAAAAAAGCACAACTTTATAAATAAACCCTTTTTATTAACCAAAAACTAAACCAACATGAGAAAGACCAATCTTCTCTTGACTGCCGTGCTGTCAATGATGGCATGGACAGGCGTAATGGCACAGGACACAAATGATGCAGAGTATCTTGCAGCAAAAGATGCCATTACAGACGGTGCGACCTATCGCATCAAGACAACAGTGAGTGGCACAGATTACTATGTGACCACTGCCGGCGCGTTGACAAAGGAGAAAGCCAACGCCGGAATGTTCGAAATCACCAAGACAGCCGGTGGATTCTTCGGCACAGGCTTCCGCATCAGTAGCGGAACAGACCGATTCACCAATCCTCCTCTGTCTAACAACGTGGCAAACCTGACTCCAGGTAGCTTCTCTCATTCTACCAACGACCGTGACAACTGGGAAAGACAGATTCTCTATCTGAACGGCGACGGCAAGTATGCAATCCGTTCCTGCAACGTCAATGACGCTACAAGCAGCTGGGAAGACGCAGGCAGAACACACTGGAATGTTTACCTGGTAGGCGACGTCGTAACTCCTCGCTACAACTACGAGAAGAGCTACATCTGGGACTTCGACGGCCCTCTGACAACAATCAATGTTACCTACAATCTCTTCGAGTCCGACGGCACAACACAGGTGAAGACCGCTACCGTCAAGCAGGAAGCTAACAGCGCTGTTGACATCAGAAACGTCACTTGCTGGACCAACTACGGTTACAAGTTCGAAGACTTCCGCTATGATTACGT
>CACXLY010000062.1 GCA_902768605.1 uncultured Bacteroidales bacterium | reverse complement strand
ACATTCAAAACGAAACAAAATTATGCCAAGATCAGTAAATCATGTAGCTTCAAGAGCTAAGAGAAAGAAAATTCTGGGTTTGACCAGAGGTTACTTCGGAGCCCGCAAGAACGTATGGACCGTTGCCAAGAACACTTGGGAGAAGGGTCTTACCTATGCTTACCGCGACCGCCGCACCAAGAAGCGCAACTTCCGCGCTCTTTGGATTCAGCGTATCAATGCCGCTGCCCGCATGGAGGGCCTCAGCTATAGCCAGCTGATGGGTCTGCTGCACAAGGCCGGCATCGAGATCAACCGCAAGGTGCTCGCTGACCTCGCAGTCAACTATCCCGAGGCTTTCAAGGCAGTTGTTGCCAAGGTAAAGTAATTCGAGATTTACAATCAAACAAAGGGGAGGAACCGCAATACGCAGTTCTTCCCCTTTCTCTTTATGCTCAGCATTGGCCGCAAAGTTCTCGCTTTGTATGTCGCGATAGTCGGTTGCGCGAGCCCTGACTTGATACTCCGAACTGCAGTCAGTCAAAATTCCTACACGTGGGAATCGGTTTTCCTACACGTGGGAATTGGCTTTCCTACGTGTGGGAATTGCTCATCCTTCACGTAAGAGCGTTACTTAAAGCGAAAGGCGATTCTCTCCTCACCCTTTAAAAGCCGAGCGACGCACCTGCGCACCAGCGTGACTTTGCCCTTCGGGCTGAGCAACTTTTGCCTGACATGGAAAATAAATCGTGTTTTATTTTGTATTGTCACCGCTTATTCGTAACTTTGCAACGCAATTTGTGCGATTAACGCTGAACGATGCACTATGAACTCTAAACTGAAACATATTTCCCTGCTTGCTGCGCTTGTCTGCAGCTCAGCCTGGGCAGACGACAACAATGTGCTCTTCCTCTCTGATGCCATCCTCATGCCCGGCACCTCTGCTACCGTAGAACTGCGCATGCGGAACATCGCTACGAACCTGACTTGCATTGAGGCTGAGATACGCCTGCCAGAGGGACTCTCCGTGGCCTGCGACGAGAATGGCAACCCCGACTGCACCCTCTATCGCAATCGCTCTGAGCAGCATGAGGTCATCGCCAATGTTCTCGAGAACGGCAACCTCAAGCTCCTCATCAGTTCCGTCGACGGAGCCGTGTTCAGCGGAAGCGAAGGGCCACTTATGGGCTTCACTGTGCAGGCTTCCGAGGATGCTCCCATAGGTGAATGCCAGGTGGAGACTGTGGGAGAGTCGCTCATTGTCAGCGCTGAGGCAGCTGCCTTCTATAGCGTCGGTGTCACGGGCAATGTGCTCATTACGGACGACCCGACGGGAATAAATGAAGAATTAAGAATGAGGAATGAAGAATCGGATGCTATCTACAACCTTGCCGGTCAGCGAGTGAGCAAGGCTAAGTCGGGCATCTTCATCCGGAGCGGCAAAAAAGAGCTGCACAGATAAACAGTTATCTGGCAGCATAGTCAATATCGGCGAGGACTCTCACAACAGAGAGCCCTCGTCTTTTTGTCAGAAGCCTCCTAAAGCTGTGTAGAGATTGATGAGAGCCTGAATGCCCTCGAAGTGGTTCTGTACCTCAGTGATTTGCGCTGTGAGCAGGTCTTCCTGCGCCTTGAGCACTTCAACATAAGTGTTTGTTCCGTTCTTCATCAGTTCCGATGTGCCGAGATATGCTTCGTGCAGGGAGTTGACGATGCAGCATGCAGATGCCGTAGATGAGCAGCGTCTCGTTCGAGCCCGCATTCTCCGCTTCCTCTCGGGCCATGCCTGAGTATTCGTAGCCGAAGGTCTCGGGGAACACCTCTTGCTTCACCTCGTCGACAGCCTTGCGCACATCGTCGCTGGTGTATCCGGGTGCAGGAAGCGTGCTGACGGGGTAGGAGGGGAAGAGGTTGAAGTGGAGGTCCATAGCGGAACCAGTATCAAGTCGCATGGAGACAAACTGCGTGACAGGCACCATGTGGTCGCCGACAGGCACGAAGATGTTGTTGAGCATAGCCTCAGATATGCGATACTCCTTGCCTGCCTGCACCATCACGCGATATACATTATTATATTGTACGTAAGAACCGATGTAGTCTCCTGCCAGGAAAGTGCCGATGGTCTGCAGACGCCCAGCAGAATCCAAGCATAGGAGGCTTTCTTGATGAAGCGCTTAATTGCCTTCATGTATCTGCTCAGCAGAGCGTTGTAGGAAGCGGAGTAGGCCACATACATGTAGTGCCCGATGCTTTTCTTGTGCTCCGAACCGTTATTGGGCTTCATCAGTAGCACGCAAAGAGCGGGGCAGAGCGTCAGAGCCAATACTGTAGAGATGCCGACAGAAGAGGCCATCGTGATGCCGAACTGCTTGAAGAATGTGCCTGTAGTGCCCGACATGAAGGTGACGGGAATGAACACTGCCATGAAGACGAGCGTGGTAGAGATGCAGGCTGCAGTCACTTCGCTAAGGGCATCGCTTACTGCCCGGCGCATGTTTGTGGCGCCTTCTTCGAGTTTCGTCATCACCGTCTCCACCACCACGATGGCATTATCCACCACTGTACCGATGGCCAGCACAAGCGCGAAGAGCGTCAGCAGGTTTAGTGAGAAGCCTGCTATCTTGACGATGGCAAAGGTGCCTATTAGCGAGACGACAATCGTGATGGACGGAATGAGGGTGGCTCGGAAGTCTTGCAGGAAGAAATAAACCACATGTCCTTTTTCGAGCCACCGCTGCAAGCCGTCATAGCGACCAACAGCAGGAAAATCGGCAAAACACGTGCCCAATTACCCATCTTCATATATACATATATTTATATAAATTTGGGCGCATAGTTACGAATAAGCGAGCGAAATACCAAATTTATTTGGGTATTTCCGAGCGAAAGTAACTAAGACCGCAGGTCAAGGTTCTTCGTTTCACTCAGGCGGCAAAGCCGGAGTCCGAATAAGCGAGCGAAATACAAAAGGAAAAAGACTCTTCCATTTTATTGTTGAGTGAGAGTACCCACGACCGAAGGACAAAGTTACGGTAAAAAGAATCTAAAAAAAGACAATATATCGTGTCAAATATGTTGAATAACGAAAAAAGCTTCGTTGGAAAATTTGGAAAATCGGCCATTTTGCACTACCTTTGCAGTCGGTTTTTGACAGAAATCCTTATTATGAGGCTACGTTACTACAATTTGGAGATACATCAAATCAACTCCATTCATGACTTTCATAAATGGGGGCGTAGTTGTCAGCATTGATTGTTAGGTTTTTAACCATAACAATCATCTGTAGAATCATTTAATCTTATTATATTTTATCATGTTGAGCAAGAAATCCCTGCTCATGTTTGCTATTGCAATCATGGGCACATCAGGGAGGTTGATGGCTCAAGGTCAGGATTCGCTTGTACCTGAGCAGAGCGAGGAACTGGCTATGTCGTTGGAGCAACTGTTTCGGACGGCAGAAGAGCACAACACCTCCATTAAATGTTTTCAGTCTGCCATCGAAGAAGCAGAGGCAGGAGTTAAAGCGGCCAAAGCAGAGCAATTACCTGATGCCACTGCCTCTCTCTCGTTCTCATATCTTGGAGGCGGATGGATAAGTGACCGCGATTTCAAGAATGCCGTAGGCGTACATATCCCGCATTACGGCAGCAACCTGGCTGTTCAAGCATCATGGGCCGTTTACGCAGGTGGTGCCATCAGAAGTGGCATCCGCCTCAGCCAGCTTACATCTGATATGGCTCAAGCTAATGCGCATGAGAACCGCCAGCGCGTAAGAATGTTACTGACGGGGCACTACCTGCAACTTCACAATCTGAAGAACCAGGAACGTGTGTTCGATGAGAATATCGCCCTGACAGAAACCCTTATCGAACTTACCAAGAAAAGACAATTGGAAGGCGCTGCGCTGAAGAACGACATCACTCGCTACGAACTGCAGCTGGAGCAATTGAAGTTAGGACGCACGCAAGTACAGAATTAGGCAAAGATTACCAACCATCAGCTGATTACGGCACTTGGCATTGGAGAAGGCATAACGATACTTCCGACGGAAGTCTTTGAAGAAGGAACTGATGAGATAGGAGCGGAAAGCATTTGGCAACAAGCAGCAACATACAACTCACCATCCCTCAAGCAAGCTCAGTTGGGTATTGAGATGTCGAAGCAGAAGGAACGTTTGGAGAAGAGCGCTTGCCGACCCACTATTGCCATCATAGCCGAAGAGCACCTTGACGGACCTATCACGGTGGAGATACCTAATCTGAACAAGAACCTGAATTATTGTTTTGTGGGGGTAGGCATAAAATACCGCATCGGTTCGCTCTACAAGAACAGCAATCGCATTCGTCAGGCCCGAATAGCCACCGAAACAGCCCGCCACCAGCAACAAGCGGCTTTAGAGGGCGTAGAGAATGCAGTCCAGGCGGTATTTACCGATTATCAGACAACACTCACAGAACTGGAGACATGCAAGAAGAGCGTCGAGCTGGCTCAGCAAAACTATAGTGTCATCAGCAACCGCTATCAGAATGGACTGGCATTGGTGACCGACATGGTGGATGCTGCCAACCAGCGGCTCGATGCCCAGCTGGCTCTTGTGAACAGTCGCATAAAGGTGCTGGCTGGTTATTATAATTTGAAGTATGTAACAGGAACATTATAAATAAAAAAGAGAAAGGAAAAAGGAAATGGAAAAACATAAACTGACATCTCTTATCTACAATTGCGTGATTGTCGGCTTTCTGCTGGCAGGAGCCTCCATCGTGTTACTGCAGTTCATGCATTTCGGCAACATAGAATTCACCGATAATGCCCGTGTACGCCAGCACGTCACTCCGCAGAACACCCGTGTCCAAGGATTCATTCGCGAGATTCGCTTTGAGGAATTTCAGCATGTTCGTAAGGGCGACACGTTGGCCATCATCGAAACAGCAGAGTTCCGCTTGCGTCTGGCTCAAGCCGAAGCCGACTTGGCCCGTGTGGAACAAGGCAGCAAAGCCACGGGCAGCAGTATTCAGACTACAGAAGGAAACATCCTGGTGACGGAGGCAAGTATTGAGGACGCCCGAGCGCAGATGGAGAATGCCCAACGCGAGGATAAACGCTTCGAAAAACTTCTCTCAGAAGATGCTGTCACGCAGCAGCAGTACGACCATGTTCACACAGCCTACCTTTCGGCCAAAGCCCGCTATGATCAGGTGCTACGTTCGCGTACGGCCCAGCATCTTGTGAAGAACGAGCAACAGTACCATCTCTCTGCTTCCGTGGCAGCTCTCGAACTGGCACGAGCTGCTGTCGATTTGGCGCGCTTGAATCTCTCGTACTGCTACATCATTGCTACTTGCGACGGCGTACTGGGCACTAAGGACATACAGGAGGGGCAGCTCGTACAACCCGGGCAGACGTTGGTGAACATCGTCTCGGATGACGAGAAGTGGGTGGAAGCCAACTATAAGGAAAGTCAGCTGCCGCATATAAAGGTTGGCTCTAAGGTGAGGATAAAGGCAGATGCCGTACCCGATGAGCAATACGAAGGTGTAGTTCAGCGTATCAGTTACGCTACAGGCTCAGCCTTCTCTCTGCTGCCCATCGATAATGCCACAGGTAACTTCGTCAAGGTGGAACAACGAGTAACGGTCCGTATATCGCTGGACGGAAACAGCCCCGAAAAACTCGAAAAGCTGCATGCAGGCTATAATGTGGAATGTGAAGTAAAGTATTAAGTCATGCTGCCATTACCTCCTCCGCCTCCTGTAGGCATAGGCTTTATGATGCCTATGTTCCGCTCTTGGGTGCCGAAGCGTATTCAGCCCTGGATTTATGTTGTGACCGTTTTCTGCGTGCAGTTTAGCAGCGGAATGTATTTGGGAGCCTTGGACGCAATCCGTGGTACCACGAACTTTATGATTGAAGACCTGCTGATGCTGCTTTATGCAGGATTGGCAGGCATGGCCATATACTTCCCAATGCTCTTCCGCATGAAGTTCCGTTTCACCAATCAGCAACTGTTGTGCGGAGCCGCCATCGTGATAGGCATCTGCAACTTCATCACGATGTATTGCCAGTCCATGCCTGTCCTTCTGGTCGTATGTTTTATATCTGGCATGGCAAAGATACAGGGAACTTTCGAGTGTATGTCAAACATCCAGCTTTGGATAACACCGAGGCGCGACTTTGCCGTTTTCTTTCCCGTTCTGCACATCGTCCTGCTGACGGCTATCGAGGGTAGCGGATTCCTGGCAGCATGGTTTGCTCACCATTTCACATGGCAGATGATGCACCTGTTCACCATCGGCACCATGTCGTTCATACTTCTCACCCAACTGATCCTTTGCCGTCCTTTCTGTCCCATGCCACAAAGGATTCCCCTGAAGGGCATCGACTTCCTGTCGGGCCTGCTCATCAGTCTGCTCATGCTGGTGGTATGCTACATCATGGTCTATGGCGACTATCGCATGTGGATGTCGAACCCGGGCCTGCGACTGCTCGCCGGAGTGGCCTTTTTGCTTGCTGCGCTCATAATGCACAGGCTCTCGCACGTAAGTAATCCCTACGTGTCGCCAAAGATATTCACCTATCGTAACGTGCTACCCATACTCGCAGTAACTGCCATTGGCGAACTGTTGTTGGGTTGTGAGCATACGGTAGAAGAAATCTTGTACGAAGAAGTGATAGGCCTGGAGGAGCTGACCAAGGAAAAGCAGTTCCTATGGGCTTTGCCGGGAGTATATGTTGGCGTGCTCATCGATTTACTTTGGTTGAAAGTTTTGAAGTGGCGTGTGTGGAAACTCTTCGGCATAGGATTCGGCCTAATTCTTGCATATTCCATACTGATGTATTTCACCCTCGACATGCAGGTGAACATAGCGCAGTACCGGCTTCCTATCGTGCTCCGGGGATGTGCTTATGCCATACTGGCAGCCACACTTATGTGGTCGCTCGACGAATCGATACCTGACCTGGAGCAATTCTTTATGGGCCTCTTCGTCTTTAACATCTTCCACATGTATCTGGCAGGTGCGGCAGGCTATGGCATCTATACCACGTTGTTCTCTCATTTCCTGAACGACGATATCAGTAGATATGGGAGCCAACTGACGCTGACCAGACTTAACATGCAAAACTTCAATATGGGGCAGTTTATGAGCCAGTATTACCTGCATTCCATGATGTCTGTTGCGCTCAAGCAGGTGTATGGTATCGTCATCTGGGTTAGCGGAGGAATGACGGCTCTGTTCCTGTTGCTCGACATTCCTGCCGTCCGAACCAACGCTCGCAAGATTCCATATTGGCCCATTTATGGTATAGAATATCTCTCTCGCCTGCGTCCGCTTTATTATATGAAGAAACAAACAGAATAACGCAGTAGATGCAGGACTATTTAAAATGGTTGTGTACTACTATAGCGTTTCCCAAGCACTTGCAAGATGGCCCCAAAATCCTCTATAGGATTTACTTAAATCCATACGCCGATTTCAACAAAAGGACATTTCCTCGTTGAGTTCTTTTCTTCTTGCATGAACTGTATAGAGCCAGTCCATCGGATAGGTCCTGACAAAACATCAGCGGCAGTCACTTAAATGCAAGTGGCTGCCGCTAATATGTCTTTTTGTCCCGGGGGAGGGGAAGCCTGCTATTCTTTCACGCGGCCGAGGTAGCTGCCGTCGCGGCTGTCGACCTCGACAATCTCGCCTTCTTCGATGAAGAGGGGTACGCGAATTTCGGCACCGGTCTCCACGCGGGCGGGCTTCAAGGTGTTGGTGGCTGTGTCGCCCTTCAGACCCGGCTCGGTCCAGGTAACCTGCAGATGCACCTTGACGGGCACGTCGGCATAGAGCACAGTCTCTGTGCTGGCATCAACGACTACCTCCACGTTCTCGCTCTCCTTGAGGAACTTCACGCCGTTCACCTGGTCGGGAGCAATGGTAATCTGTTCGTAAGTCTCATTGTTCATGAATACCAGGTCGTCTCCATCCTTGTAGAGATACTGGCAGGGGCGACGTTCTACGCGCACGTCTTCGAGGCGCTCGCCGATATTGAAACGCTTCTCGATAACGCCGCCGGTCACGTTCATGATGGTGTTGCCCTTACCGGGTTTGCGGTGAAGGAAGTCGATGCAGAAATAGAGCTTGCCGTCCATGCGGATGCAGGTGCCCTTCTTGATGTCCTGTGAATTAATCATAAATGGTACTGGTTATTGGTTATTGGTTATTGTTTTGTGGTGCAAAGGTAAGAAGAAAAGTTGAAAAGTTGAAAAGTTGAAAAGAAAAAGTTGCACAATCCTTGCGTAAATGAAAAAAAAAGCTTAATTTTGCACCCCGAATCGTAATCCGCACATAATAATTAAGCAAAAAAACGATATGAAAAGAACATTTCAACCCCACAACCGTCGCCGCAACAATAAGCACGGTTTCCGTCAGAGAATGACAACTGCTAATGGTCGCCGTGTATTGGCTTCTCGTCGCGCTAAAGGTCGCAAGAAACTCACCGTTTCAGACGAAAGGCACGGTAAGTAAACACATTTTTCAGCAAATAGGAAAAGAAGTAAGGGAAACTTTACTTCTTTTTCTTTTTTTATTACTATCTTTGCAGGCAAGAAAGAAAAGGTGAAAAAGAACCTTTTAAGTAAAAAGTCCTCTTAAGTGAAGAGTGAAGAATATTTAAATGAAGAGTGAAGAGTGAAAAGTGAAAAATCAAAGTTACAAACAACTCGTCAACTTTTAAAAAGTAAATAGTTAAATAACTAAATCGTAAATCTCATAAATTGAAGATTGAAGATTGAAAACATTCGCCCAGTAAATAGTTAAATTACTAAATAGTAAATAAATCGTAAATCGTAAATCGTCAAATCGTAAATTACTTAAATCGTAAATCGTCAAATCGTAAATAACAATCATGGCATTGGAAGAATTTCGCAAGAAGCTTTTTGGTCCCTATGTCTATTGGAACCTGATAGCGATGGTACTCGCCGGCATTGCTTTCTGCATAGCCCTTTGGGTTTGGATGATTACTTACACGAAGCACGGGGAAAGCGTCGAGGTGCCCGAAGTGAAGGGCATGATAATCAACGATGCCGAGTATGCCCTCGATGAGCTCGACCTCGTTGCGGTCGTCGTGGATTCCGCTTACGTCCGCAAGCAGCCCGCAGGCATCGTGCTCGAGCAGAAACCTGCTCCTGGCAGCAAGGTGAAGACGGGCAGGGAAATCTACCTCACCATCAATCAGAAGCAGACACCCACCAATACCATCCCCGACATCGCTGGCAACTGCTCTCGCCGAGAGGCAGAGGCACGTCTGCGGGCACTCGGCTTCAAGATAGGACCGATGGAGTTCGTGCCCGGCGACCACGACTGGGTGATTGCCCTCAAGGTGAACGGACGCGAGGTCTATACCGGCGAACGCGTGCCAAGCGACGCACCTGTGGTGCTTGTCATCGGCAACAGCGAACTGGGCAGCGAGGAAGATGAGTTCGAACTCTTTGGCGACTCGCTGGGCGGCGACATGGAAGTGGAAGACGGCTACGAGGAAGAACTTTAAAAGGTTAAGGAGTGGAAGACATATTGTTCGACGATGAGCTTCTGGAGGAGCAGCCAGAGGAGCACGAGCATTGGCGCATCGAGGTGGACAAGGGACAAACCTCTGTTCGCGTCGATAAGTTCCTCATGGACCATATGCCCGGCACCAGCCGTAACCGCATACAGAAGGCGGCCGAGGCAGGAAGCATCCGCGCGAACGACAAGCCCATCAAAAGCAACTACAAAGTAAAGGCTGGCGACGTCATTACGCTTGTCCTCGACCATCCGAAGCGCGATTGGGAAATCGTTCCCGAGGATATTCCGCTCGATGTTGTCTATGAAGACGATGTTCTGCTCGTCATCAACAAACCGGCGGGCCTTGTCGTACATCCCGGTTGCGGCAACTATGAAGGCACGCTGGTCAATGCGATTGCCTGGCATCTTCGTGATGATAAGAGCTACGACCCCAACGATCCGACCGTCGGACTCGTGCATCGCATCGACAAGGACACAAGCGGCCTTTTGGTCGTCGCAAAGACGGCGGACGCGAAGACGCACCTGGCAAAGCAGTTCTTCTATCATACGACGCGGCGCGAGTACAATGCGCTCGTCTGGGGACCCTTCGCAGATAATGAAGGCACCATTACCGGCAACATCGGCAGGCACGCCAAGGACCGCCTCCAGATGGACGTCTATCCGATGGATGGAGAAGTCGGTAAGCCTGCCATCACGCACTATCGCGTCTTGGAGCGCTTCGGGCCAGTCACACTTGTGGAGTGTCATCTCGAGACAGGCAGGACACATCAAATCAGGGCACACATGCGGCACATTGGCCATCCGCTCTTTGGTGACGAACGCTACGGCGGCTGCCAAATCCTCAGAGGCGAGCAGACAGCATCCTACAAAGCCTTCATCCATAACTGCTTTGCCCTGTGCCCACGGCAAGCACTTCATGCAAAGACGCTCGGCTTCAAGCATCCTACGACAGACCAGGAGATGTTCTTTTCTAGCGAACTGCCAGAGGATATGGAAGCGTTGCTCAATAAATGGAGAAAAAAGACGGCATCCGATAAATAGTTAAATAGTAAATAAATCGTAAATCGTAAATAGTCAAATCGTAAATGAAAAAGACAGTAGCAATAGTTTGTGGCGGTGATAGCCCGGAACATGATGTAAGTATGCGCAGCGCGGAAGGCATTGCTTCGTTCATCGATTCCGCGCGTTATAATATATATAAGGTAGAGATTCATGCTGGCAAATGGGAGGCTTTGCTTCCTGATGGCAGTCGAAGCAAAGTCAACAGAGACGACTTCAGCTTCGAGGCAGAAGGCAAGACGGTCCTTCCCGACTTTGCCTACATCACGATTCATGGTGCTCCGGGCGAGAACGGCGAGTTGCAGGGCTACTTCGACCTCATTGGAATGCCTTACTCGACCTGTGGCGTCCTCGTCGAAGCCATGACCTACGACAAGTTCGTGCTCAACAATTACATGTGTGCTTTCGGCGTTTCCGTTGCCGACAGCCTGCTCGTGAAGATTGGTCACGACAAGGAGGTGAGCGACGAGGACATCGTGTCGCGCATCGGTTTGCCTTGCTTCGTGAAGCCCTCCAGAGGCGGTTCCTCCTTCGGCACGACAAAGGTGAAGACCATCGAGCAGCTTCGTCCTGCCATCGACCTCGCTCTGAAGGAAGGCGAAGACGTGATGGTGGAGGCCTTCATGGATGGCACAGAGCTCACGTGCGGCTGCTACAAGACAAAGGAGAAGAGCGTCGTGTTCCCCATCACAGAGGTGGTCTCGAAGAATGAGTTCTTCGACTACGCAGCCAAGTACAACAACGAAAGCGACGAGATAACGCCAGCCCGCATCAGCGAACGCCTTGCCGAACGCGTCTCGAAGCTGACCTCGATGATATACGACCTGCTTGGTTGTCGCGGCATCATCCGCATCGACTACATCATCACGGCAGGCGACAAGATAAACCTCCTGGAGATAAACACCACGCCGGGCATGACAAAGACGAGTTTCATCCCGCAGCAAGTTCGTGCAGCAGGATTGGACATTCGCGACGTGATGACTGACATCATAGAAGAGGGAATGAAGAATTAAGAATTAAGAATGAAGAATTTGCTACCGCCCTCAATGTTTAACGTTCAATGGTAAATGGTAAATGGTCAATGAATTCGATGAAATTCGTCCCTTTGCAGCAGGCGAAGTGAAGCAGGCCGTCGAGAGTCTGCTTGCCGACCGGCAGTTCTCGCGGATGCTGCAAGGCTTTGTCCCCTGGATGCCGAAGTGGATGCGCAACGGCTTGATACGCTTGGCCTTCATCGGCGTCAACACGCCTTTGCAGTTCCAGCTGCGGTTCATCAAGCCCGTCCTGAGGCGCATCCTGCGTAAGTGCAGCACGGGCTACACCTTTGCTTACATGGGTATCGAGCCCGGACCGGAACGTTACACCTTCATCAGCAACCATCGCGACATCGTGCTCGACAGCGCCATCCTCGACCTGATGCTCTACGAGAACCATTTCCCCACGACCTGCGAGATAGCCATCGGCGACAACCTCCTCATCTATCCCTGGATAAAGACGCTCGTCAAGCTCAACAAAGCCTTTACGGTAAAGCGAGGCCTCAGCCCCAGAGAACTCTTGGAGAGCAGTCAGCGAATGAGCCGCTACATGCATTATGCCATTCAGGAGAAGCACGAAAACATCTGGATAGCGCAGCGCGAAGGACGTGCCAAGGACAGCAGCGACCAGACGCAGGAGTCTCTGCTCAAGATGTTTGCGATGGCCGGAGAGGGCAGCATCATCGACCGACTCAAGGAGCTCAACCTCGTGCCCCTCAGCATCAGCTACGAGTACGACCCCTGCGACTACCTCAAGGCGCAGGAGTTCCAGCAGAAGAGGGACAACCCGTCGTTCAAGAAAAGCAAGCAGGACGACCTGGACAACATGAAGACCGGCATCTTCGGACAGAAGGGACGCATCCACTACGAAGCCCGTCCCTGCATCAATACATGGCTCGACGAACTGTCGGAACTGCCCAAGACGGAGGTCTTCGCCGAGATAGCACGTCGCATCGACCAGCAGATACATGCCGGCTACCAGCTCTTCCCGGGCAATTACGTTGCTGCCGACATGCTCAGCGGCACTCCGACCTACGCCGGCAAATACACCGCGGAGGAGAAGCACACTTTCGAAACCTACCTGCAGAGTCGCATCAACCTCGTGCAGATAGAGAACAAGGATGAGGCTTTCCTCAGGGAACGCATCCTCACGATGTATACCAACCCTGTCATTAACAAAATGAAGAGTGAAGAATGAAGTGTGAAGTTCCGCGACTACAATCGCGCCTTGGTGCTAAAGCATCCATAGAATTTGCTACCGCCACAAATAGGGGGCTGCTTCTGTTGCTTTTAGCTCTCCTTTTCTCTTGCAAGGGGGACGACGTTTCGGACATCTATCCCAATGTCGTGACGGAGTTTGCGATGATTCGTACCGACGATGCAGGCACGATGACGGAGTTTACAACCGACGACGGGCGCACCTATACCATCAGCAATCCGCAGAAGGGATACGACAAGAACGCCAAGTATCGTGCCGTTTGCGGCTACGTAGCCGACGGACGAACCGCTACGCTCCATCATGCGACGGGTGCCTATCTGCTTCGCGATTCGACGCTGCTGGCCTACGAACCCGATGCTATCAAGGTCACGAGCGTATGGCAGTCGGGCCGTTTCATCAACATGCATCTCTCGCCGCTCACGCAGGGCGGCACACAATACTGGGGCTTCCGCATCGACAACGTCAGCGGCAGAACCACACACGTCAGCCTCCATCACCGGCAGAACGGCGATCCGCTGTCGTACACGCAGACCGTCTATGCCAGCCTTCACGTGGACAGCCTTAAGACGGTGCCAGCAGGCGACTCCATCGCCCTCCACATCAAGACCTTTCAGGGCGACCGAATATGGGCCTTCAAAAAGCCCTAAAAGCCTCGCTCTCCAAGTGATTGAAAGTCAGATGGCGAGGGAAGCAGGAAAACGACACCGTGTATAAATGGCAATTTACTAGTGTATAAATCACGATTTACACGTGTGTAGTTTGCAATTTACACGTGTGTAGTTTGAATGAGAGGCTATGTGAAATTCGTTTTACGACACGATAAGTGATTTGACTAAGCAGAACAACTATGAAAGAATTCGCTGTCATACTGGGCGTCATACTGATTTCTATAATCGTGATAGGCATGAAGCTCAAGTTTTATTCCTTCATTCTCGGAGAAGGCGGACTGCTTGGGCCCGCGGACCATTCCCTCAGTCATGAGATAAAGAACCTCGCCAAGCTTCGTGACCAAGGATTCATCGATGCCAGCCGGTATGAGGAGATGAAGCAGGAATTGCTCCTCAGATACAACGAGTTAAGCCCCAGCGCAGACAAGGAAATCCAGAAGCTGGAGCGGCTGCAAAAGCAATACATCATCACTTCAGAAGAACTTGCGGACATCAAGAAAAGGCTCCGCAAAAGTCCTCACTATTTAGGATAATTCGTCTGAACGTTGATGATATTAAAGAAAAAAATCGTATCTTTGCAAAGCAAAGAATAAAGGAGTCAGGGATGTTCAAATAAAAAGAACTAAAAATAAATATGGACGATAAACAGAATATCATCATTTATCGTACCGCAGATGGGCGGGCATCGGTTGCCCTCTATGCCAAGGACGGCAAGATATGGTTGAACCAGCGACAGATGGCAGAACTTTTTGCCACCTCCAAGCAAGCCATTAGCTATCATATCATCAACATCTTGAAAGAAGGGGAGTTGTATGAGTTTTCAGTTGTCAAAAATTATTTGATAACTGCTGCCGATGGTAAGAACTACGATGTGGTATTCTACTCCTTGGAGATGATTATTGCCGTAGGATACAGAGTTCGTGGAGTTCGTGGTACACAGTTTAGGCAGTGGGCGACGGAACATCTGACGGAGTATCTTGTCAAAGGCTTTACTATGGACGATGAGCGATTGAAGAACCCAGACGGGCGTCCAGATTACTTCGACGAACTTCTGTTACGTATCCGCGACATCCAAGCCTCGGAGAAGCGTTTCTATCAGAAAGTGCGTGACCTTTTTGCCCTAAGTAGTAACTATGACAAGACAGACAAGTCCACTCAGATGTTCTTTGCTGAAACGCAGAACAAACTGCTTTATGCCATCACCCACCAAACAGCAGCAGAGCTTATCGTTAGCCGAGCCGATGCCAGTCTGCCAAACATGGGCCTGACCACCTGGAAAGGTAGCATTGTGCGCAAAGGTGATGTCTGCAGCGGCTGAAGAGAGACTCGGAATAATATCCTTCGATTAGGACATACATATCGGATAATGCATTCTTTAAACAATAGGAAATAGATGTAGCGTATGAGATACTGGATAGTACCAAATGATGGTAAAATGTTTAATACAGAGAAAGCAATCGCACATAACAACGGTTTTGTAGATTGGCGTGCAGGACGTTGCAAGTTCTTAGTGGGAGATATTGTATTCCTATATAAGAGCTTTCCTGAAAGTTGCATAAGGCATATGATGAGAGTCGTGAAAACAGACGTTAACCAACAAGATGCCTTTAATCAAAAAACATTTTGGACAGACTATCAAAGCAACTTTAATAGGTATCTTGCTTTCAAGTATGTGAGGTTAGAACTCCTTAATACTATTGAGGATAGTAGTTTAAATTTTGCAAACTTACGAAAACATGGTCTTCGTAGTAACCTGCAAGGTATACAGACATGCTCGGGTGACTTGCTATACTTCATATTAAGGCATTTTGAATAAGAGGTTAATAAGATGAGGGCACTCCTTTTTGAAGTGTTATGTTTGGGAAAAGACTATGAACTATGAATCGATAAAGGGCAGCATTGCCGTTCTCATCTCTGGTGGTGTGGATAGCGCCGTCGTGGTGCATCTGCTTTGCGAGGCGGGGTTAAAGCCCGACCTACATTATATAAAGATAGGTATGGACGGGGAGGACTCGTCGTGTACGGCAGAGGAGGACATAGAGCTATCTCAGGCAACGGCTCGCAAGTACGGGCTGAAACTCGAGGTGACTGACCTTCAGAAAGAATATTGGGAACAGGTCGTGGGCTATGCCATCGAGCGAATCAAGTTGGGACTCACGCCTAACCCTGATGTGATGTGCAACCGTCTCATCAAGTTTGGCGCGTTCGAAGAGAAGGTGGGCTGCCACTACGACTACATCGCGACGGGGCATTATGCCACGAACGTCGTGCGCAACGGCAAGATGTGGCTCGGCACGGCAAAAGACCCGGTGAAGGACCAGACGGACTTCCTCGCGCAGCTCAGCTACGAACAACTCTGCCACACGCTCTTCCCGATAGGGCATCTCATGAAGGACGAAGTGCGACAGATAGCGCTCGATGCCAAACTGCCGAGTGCCAGACGCAAAGACAGTCAGGGCATCTGCTTCCTTGGCAAGATAAACTACAACGACTTCATCCGCCGCTTCATGGGAGAGCAGGAGGGCAAGATTATCGACATCGAGACGGGCAAAGTCGTCGGCAAGCACAAAGGCTTCTGGTTCCACACCATCGGACAAAGGAAGGGCTTGGGCCTGAGCGGCGGTCCGTGGTTCGTCGTCAAGAAGAATGTCAAGAAGAACATCATTTTTGTTGCGAACGGCTGGGACACGCAGTTGCAGTACGGACACGACTTCCGTCTGGCCGACTTCCACTATATTACGGAACCACTACCAGACCCACCCCAACCCTCCCTTAAAGGGAGGGAGTCCTCCCCCTTTAAGGGGGATTTAGAGGGGGTCCGTGGGTCTTTCCCCATTCAGTTTAAGGTGCGTCATGTGGACCACTTCATGCCGGGCCTCATCAGCCTCGACGACGAGGGGTACCACATCCACAGCGACGCTCCCATACAAGGCATCGCGCCCGGTCAGTTCGGTTGCATCTATGATGCTGAGGCAAAGGTCTGCTACGGAAGCGGAGAGATAGGCATTTATAAAGCAAATTAAGAAATAAGAAATAAGAATTAATATGAAATACAACTTTGACGAGATAATTCCCCGTAAGGGAACTGATGCAATTAAGATAGACCGAGTGAAGAATGAATGCGGTACCGACGACCTCATCCCGATGTGGGTTGCCGACATGGATTTTCGTACACCGCCTTTCGTGTTTAATGCCATAAGGAAACGCCTGGAGCAAGGCATTCTGGGCTACACTTGCCAGAACCCGCCTTACTACGAAAGTGTTTGCCGATGGAACAAAGAGCAGCACGGCATGGACGTTACGCGTGAGATGATTTGCTACATCCCCGGCGTCGTGTCGGGCATCTTCCTTGCTGTGCAGGCCTTCACGGAGAAGGGCGACCGCATCCTCATACAGGAACCCGTCTATCATCCCTTCAGTTTCGTTCCTGAGGCCTGCATGCGAGAGGTCGTACAGTCCTCGCTTCGACGCACCGAAACGTCCTTCGCGATGGACTTCGAGGCGCTCCGTCGCGACATCAAAGGCTGCAAGATGATGATTCTCTGCAACCCTCACAACCCTGCCGGCATCTGTTGGAAGAAGGAAGACTTGCAGCAAGTCGCCCGCATCTGTGCGGAGGAAGGTGTTGTAGTGATCAGCGACGAGATACATTGCGATATGGTCTTCAGGGGGCACAAGCACATTCCCTTTGCCAGCGTCAGCGAGGAGGCACGCCGCATCAGCATCACCCTGCAGGCTCCCACGAAGACCTTCAATATGCCGGGCATCGTGGCAAGTCAGGCGATTGTCTATGACGAGAAGCTTCGCGAGCAATACTTCAACTACATCTGGGGCACGGACCAGGACCTCGGCAACGTCTTTGCCTGCGACTGCGTGATGGCTTGCTACAGCGACGAGGGCCGCGAGTGGAAGCAGCAGATGCTCGACTATGTGCAGGGCAACATCGACCTCGTTGTCGAACGTTTCGCGAAGGAATGTCCGAAGATACAACCCATCGTGCCCGATGCCAGTTTCCTCGTCTTCCTCGATTGCACCGCACTTGGCTTCAAGACGCAAGGCGAACTGGAGCACTTCTTTGCCTTCGATGCCAAGATTGGCATGAACTCCGGCGCGATGTTCGGCAAGGGCGGCGTCGGCTTTATGCGTCTGAATGTCGGCTGTCCTCGCTCCGTCGTTAACGAAGCCTTAGATAGAATGATTAATGCCATAAGAGCCAAATAAAAATTAATAGAATATGCCATCTGAAAAACATCTGAACAAACTATTGTTGACCATCTTCTTCTGTCTCATGCATCCCGTGCTTGGCTTGCATGCAGAGAGACCGATTGACACAGGGACTAAGTTGACGGGCACCGTGATGGGAACAGAGAAATGCTACGACTTTGACACTCAGTCAGTATCGTATGACGTAAATACCGCGGCGAATGCCTTCGACGGAAACCTCGCCACCTTTGTTGCCACTTACGAAAAGTCGCACACGTGGGTCGGCTTGGATTTGGGCTCTCCTCACGTCATTACACGTGTAGGATGGTGCCCGCGCAATTCCTTCGACGGCCCAGAACATGTAGTCCTGGGAATCTTCGAGGGTTCCAATCGTGAGGACTTCATGGACGCCATTCCCTTGTACATGATTACGGAGGAGGGGACGGCAGGCATCATGTCTTATGCTAACGTAATCGTCACTCGTGGCTTCCGCTATGTCCGCTGGTGCGGCCCGGCAGACAGCCGCTGCAACGTCGCCGAGCTGGAGTTCTACGGCTATCAGGGCGAGGGTAACGATTCCCGTTTCTATCAGCTGAGCAATCTGCCGACGCTGTCCTACCACACCTATTCCGGGATAGAGCCTTACGACAAGGTGCATGAACTGGAGTCCGAGATGTGCATTGTCTATGACAACGGGACTCGCATTCAGGAATATCCAGTCTTGGCCCGTGAGCGCGGAAACGGTTCACGCTATGAGCTCTTCAAGAAGCGTCCCTATCGCATCAAGTTCAACGACGGGCAGAGTCATCACATGCTTAAGGGTTCTCCGTTGGAGAGTCCATCGAAAGCCAAGAAGTGGACGCTTCTGCCCAATTGGCGCGAGAAGACCTTGATGCGCAACAACATTGCCTTCGAGATGAGCCGTCGCTTGGGCTTGCGCTATACGCCTTGGATACAGAACGTGGACGTCATCGTGAACGGAGAGTTCAAGGGAAACTATCAGCTTTGCGATCAGGTGACGGTTGACCCCAATCGCGTGAACATCACCGAGCTTCTTCCCGATGACAACGACGACTATCTCATCACCGGCGGTTATTTGCTGGAGATTACCAGCCCGGGAGAGAAATATCATTTCAGCAGCGGTCGAGGCATTCCTGTTGACGTCAAGTATCCTGACGAGAAGGACTTAAGCTCTCAGCAGTTCGCCTACATCCGCAACGCCTTCAACGAAATGGAGTCTCGCTTGTGGGTGTCCAACTACACGAATCCCGAGCAAGGATATCGCAGCAGGCTCGACTTGGACGAATTCCTGCGCTACTTCCTCGTAGGCGAGTTTGCAGGTAACAACGATGCCATGTGGAGCCTTTATCTGTATAAGGAGCGCGACGACGACCTGTTCCACTTCGGTCCTGTCTGGGACTTCGACCTCAGCATGGACAACGACCAGCGCACCTACCCAGCTAACGGCAAGCCCGACTGGCTCTTCAACTACGGGTCTGCCGTTAACGGCATACGCGACTTCGTGCGCCGCATCCTGTCCGACCCTTATGCTAACGAGAGGCTCAGCTCCATTTGGGCTGAGACGCGGAGGAGCAAGGCGTTCTCCGTCGATAGCCTTTGGGCGTTCGTCGACAGCCTGGGCGTCGTGCTGGATAAGTCGCAGGAGTTGAACTTCACTCGCTGGGACAATCTGGGCCAGCTTCTCACCTTGCAGCAGTTCGCTCCCGGCACCTATCAGGGAGAGCTTGATATCGTCAAGAACTACCTGAGAGAACGTATCGACTGGATAGACAACATGTTGGGCTACGTGGAAGTGGAGGACATAGATCCTTCCGTCACGCTCTTCGCCATCAATACGCCTGCTGACTTCATGAGGTTCCAGCATGCCGTGAACGACCAGGGACTCACCAGCCTGAACGGGCGCCTGGCAAGCGACCTCGACTTGTCAGGAATAAGTTCAAAGCTGAAGCCTATAGGCACGCAGGAGCACCCCTATGCTGGCATGTTTGATGGAGAGAACCACATCCTGTCCGGACTCAATATGGAGCGTGGAGATGATAACGTCGGGCTCTTTGGCACGCTGGCAGCAGGAGCTGTCGTTCGCGGCATCACACTCGACAACTCATGTCTGATAAGAGGTGCCAACTGCGTAGGTCTTATCGGCTTAGCTCAGGGAGAAGGAACCGTCACGCTTGATGCTTTGAGCAACGAGGGCACGGTCATCGCTTCCGGCATGTGGGCAGGAGGCATCCTCGGTGCAAGTACCGATGCGGGCACGACGGTCAACATCAGCCACAGCTACGTCTCTGGCTCTGTCAGCGGACAGGACGAGAGCGCTGCCATCTGCGGCTGGGTGAAGAAGAGTGCCAAGATAACGAGATGCTTCAGCTTAGCTTCTGTCAGTGGAGTGACCGACGGCAATAGCTTCGCCCGATACAAACGTGGACTGATAACGCGCTGCTTCAGCAACATTACAACCGCGCAGACCAGCGTCACGAAGGTCAGTGAGGAAGACATCTCTGGCGGCTACCTCTGCTATCGACTCAACGATGGCGACACGTCTGGCGAGATGTTCTTCTATCAGACCCTTGGAGAGGATGAGCATCCCGTGCTGCAGCATCACCTGCAAGTGATTCGCGAGGGAAGCTCCTACGTCAACAACCTTGACTTCGCCATCACTACTCCGCAGGAACTCGTCGACTTTGCAGAGCTTGTGAACGGAGGACTGAACTACATCAACGGTATCGTTACAGACAATCTTGACTTCGAGGGCCAGACTGTCAGACCTATTGGTACTGCCGACCACCCATATATAGGTTGCTTTGATGGCGGAGGACACACCTTCAGCAACCTGAAGATAAGGTCTGGCGGCAACTACATTGGCCTCTTCGGCATCGTCAGCGGCGGTGCTACCATCAAGAACTTCGTGCTCGACGAGACTTGTTTCATCCTTGGAGGTTCGTATGTCGGCATCATCGGCGGTTCGAATGGAGTAGGTACAGTCACGATGGAGTGCCTCGGCAATGAAGGCTCTGTGACGGCCACGGTACGGAATGCCGGTGCTATCTTTGGCTGTAACATGAGCGGAACCGCTACGCCAGTCTTCATCAACTGCTATGCGACGGGACCTGTCAAGGGTGACTTTGAGAGCGGACAGATAACGGGTTATGCTGGCAACGGGCAGGCCTACAACTGCTACGGCAGCGGCACCATCGAAGGCTATTACCGGCCGGACATGAGCGATGCTATGTTGAGAGGCAATCCTCAGGCCACCAACTGCTACTCCACCACGCCCGATGCACGTGCCATCACCGTGACGCCGGAGCAGGTGCAGAACGGCGAGCTCTGCTACCTCCTCAATCAGTATGGCGACCCGTATGCCCCTGTCTGGTATCAGACCTTGGGCGTGGACGACCATCCCGTGCTCGACGCCACGCACGCTAAAGTCTTGCTTGCCGACGACGGCACGTATTATAATGAAGACGACCCCAATGGCATCGTAGCAATTCAGGATTCACAGTCCACGACTCATAGTAAATCATTTGGCATCTATGACCTGAGCGGCCGAAAATGGTTAAGTCGTAAATTACCGAGTGGCGTTTACATCTTCGGAGGGAAAAAGATCGCGATTAAGTGAGCGTAGAACCAAACTTGTTTGAGTTCTGCCGAATGAGAGCGAGCTCGACGCAATCAAGGTCGCGATTAAATAACATCACGTTGTGAGGAAGCCAGCAACGTGATGCTGGCTTCCTTGCAACACGTTGTTAAATGTCTCACGACACGTGCCTAAATAATATTTTTAACGTGTTAAGTTTGCGATTTAAGCGTGTCTAATTTGAACTTATAGCACGACAAAAAAAGAGGATGTGACTTAATATCATAATATCTACAATAACAAGGGATGGTTTCTATCGCGTGACGACAAAAACCATCCCTTATTCTTTTAAGTTTTCCTTTACGTCCCGTTTTGTAAGTTCGGATATGAAAAGAAAAAAGTCGGGGTGACCCGACTCGAACGGGCGACCACCTGGTCCCAAACCAGGTGCGCTACCAACTGCGCTACACCCCGATGGCTTTTCATCATTGACCATTGACCATTGACCATGGTCCGTTCTCGGATGCTCTAGCACCGAGACGCGATTGTAGTCGCGGAGGTCTGTTGACCGTAGTCCGTTGACTATCGTTCTTGCGAAAAGCGGTGCAAAGGTACAATAAAAAATGTAAAATGAAAAATGAAAAGTGAAAAATTATTTGATTTTTCAGCAAAAAGAGAAAAACTATGAACTACGAACTATGAACTATGAACTATTTTTTGTATCTTTGTAGCGCAAAATTAAAGCCTCAATAACTAATAACCTTTTACCAACAATCATTATAAATATGAAAAAGTACAATTTCAATGCCGGTCCTTCTATCCTTCCCAAGGAAGTGATGGAGGCAACTGCTGCTGCCTGCCTCGAGTTCGAGGGCAGCGGTCTCTCTCTGATGGAGACAAGTCATCGTGCCAAGAACTTCCAGCCTGTCGTCGACGAGGCTGTCGCTCTGTTCAAGGAACTGCTCAGCATTCCCGAAGGCTACGCAGTCATCTTCCTCGGTGGCGGTGCAAGCCTCGAGTTCTGCATGGTCCCCTACAACTTCCTCGAGAAAAAGGCTGCCTACCTTAACACAGGTGTCTGGGCAACCAAGGCCGAGAAGGAGGCAAAGCTCTTCGGCGAAGTGGTCGAGGTGGCTTCCAGCAAAGACAAGAACTTCACCTACATCCCCAAAGGCTTCACCATCCCGACGGATGCTGACTACTTCCACATCACTACGAACAACACTATTTACGGCACAGAGATTCTCCAGGACTTCGACAGCCCAGTGCCTATGATTGCCGACATGAGTAGCGACATCCTCTCCCGTCCCATCGATGTGAGCAAGTACGGCATGATTTACGGCGGCGCTCAGAAGAACCTCTCTATGGCAGGTGTGACCTTCTGCATCATCAAGGAAGACCTGTTGGGCAAGGTGAGCCGTCCTATTCCCACGATGCTCGACTATCGCACGCACATCAGCAAGGGCAGTATGTTCAATACGCCTCCCACGGTGCCCATCTACGCACGCACATCAGCAAGGGCAGTATGTTCAATACGCCTCCCACGGTGCCCATCTATTGCGCTCTGCAGAACCTGAAGTGGATCAAGAAGCAGGGTGGCGTTGAGGCTATGGAGAAGTTGGCCAAGCAGCGCGCCGAGATCGTCTATGGCGAGATTGATCGCAACAAACTCTTCGTCGGCACAGCCGAGGAGGACAGCCGCTCACGCATGAACATCACCTTCGTCCTCAAGCCCGAGTATCAGGAGCTGCAGGACGAGTTCATGGCCTTCGCAACCAGCAAGGGCATGGTCGGCGTGAAGGGACATCGCGACGTCGGCGGCTTCCGTGCAAGCTGCTACAACGCCATGACCATCGAAGGCTGCGAGGCACTCGTGGCTTGCATGAAGGAGTTTGAGGCAAAGCATTAGTTCATAGTTCATAATTCATAGTTCATAGTTATGAAAGTACTTGTAGCAACAGAGAAGCCATTCAGCAAGGTTGCTGTAGATGGCATTAAGGCAGTTACAGATGCTGCTGGATATGAACTCGTATTACTTGAGAAATACACAGAGAAGAGCCAGTTACTTGATGCTGTGAAGGATGTTGATGCGATGATTATCCGCTCGGATAAGGTAGATGCTGAGGTGCTCGACGCTGCCAAGCAGTTGAAGATTGTGGTGCGTGCCGGTGCTGGTTACGACAATATTGACCTCGCAGCAGCTACGGCGCACAACGTGGTCGCCATGAACACCCCCGGTCAAAACGCCAACAGCGTGGCCGAGCTTGTCTTCGGTCTGCTCGTCTTTGGCGTCCGCAACTTCTTCAACGGCACCAGCGGCACAGAGCTGAAGGGCAAGAAGCTTGGCATCCTCGCCTTC
>CACXLY010000061.1 GCA_902768605.1 uncultured Bacteroidales bacterium | reverse complement strand
CAGCGACAGGAAGCGCTTCGACTTCGTCATGTCGCCCTGCAGAGCCAACGCCTCGTCCTCGTAGGCAAAGAATGTGGTATGAACGGGCAAGCGGTTCACATTATTTACTTCCATATCGTGCCACTCCGTGTAGCTTGGCGCAGCAACTTGAGCGTTGTCATTCATCGCCAATCCCATCAGGACGGCTAAAAGTGCGGTTCTTTTCTTCATGCTTATTGTAGTTTTAGTTTAATATCGATGTGTAGTATTAGAGTTCCAGCGGTTGGCTTTCGCCTCCGAAGCGGTCGAGAGCTGTGATGGCGAGGTGGTAGTGGTGATAATAGGCTCCGAGCAGGCTATAGACGAAGCTTGTGTCGTAGGTCACCTTGACAATGTTCTTGGGATTGCTCGTGTCAACAGGTTGCCTTTGGCTGGCATAAATCACATATCTGCAGCCTTCTACGGCAGTCCATTCAAGTTGTTCGTTAATGCCGTCGATGCGCTCTCTTGACACAAGTCGGGGTGCCTCGGGCTTAGGTGCATTCTCCCAAGTCATGGGTGGCAGCAGGGCAGGGAAGGGGTAGAAAGTCTTCTGCAGATAGTCGTAGATGCCTTTGGTGTTGTCCGTCAGAAACTGACTGCGGAAGAAGGCTTGCCCTCCCAGCTCCATTTGGCGGATATAGCAGAGTTCTCGCTGGATGATGCCCCAGTCCCAGTCCTTCTCCTTCGGATGGAGGAAGTAGATGCCGAGACCGGGAGCGACAGCCCGGCCATTGTCGTTCTCCTTCCAGTCTGCTGCGAAGGGATAGAAGTGGTCGCCCTGAAAGTACATCATCGGCAGGAGCATGTCCATGATGCCCTCTTTGAGCCAGAGCTGAGCATCCTGATAGACTGCGCCGAGGGCCGACCAACCCTTTGCCGAGTAGCGGCTCAAGTCCTTGTACTTGCCTACGGGAGAGCAGCTCACACGCACCCAAGGCTTGATGTCCTTGATGGCCTCGTAGGCATCGCGAACCATCCTTGTGATGTTGTCCTCGCGCCAAGCCCGCTTGTTCTGGCCCTTGCCATACTTCTTGTAGGTGGCAGCATCGGAGAAGCTTTGGGCATTCTCCGGGTAGCGAATGTAGTCGAAGTGAATGCCATCGACGTCGTATTTGCTCACCAGCTCCTTGCAGAGGGCAGTGAGATAGGTGGATGAGCCCGGCAGCCCTGGGTCGAGGTAGTATTGGTCGCCATGCTTCTTGAGCAGTTCGGGGTGAGTGCGGAGCAGACTTCGTTTGCCCATCTTCTTCGCATTCACTATCTTGAAGGCAGGCACGGTGACCATCCAGGCATGCAGCTCCATCCCTCGCTTGTGGGTTTCCTCGATAGCGAAGGCAAGAGGGTCGTAGCCAGGGTCACGGTCGAAAGTGCCGGTCAGGCAGATGTCCCAAGGCTCTATCTTGCTGGGGTAGATGACGGAGCCGCGGATGCGAGTCTGCAGCACAATGGTATTGATGCGGCAAGCTTGTAGCTGGTCGAGAATCTCGCAGAGTTCTTCCTTCTGCCTCTCTCTGCCGGCAGCATTCGTAGCCATCGTTTTCGGCCAGTCCAACCCCATGATAGTAGTCAGCCAAACAGCCCTGACTTCATACTTCGGCGAGGGTGGGGAATAGAGATAAGGCAGTCCCACTTCATCTCCGCCCTCACCGAAATCCCCTCCTAAGAGGAAGGACTTCATTTGCTCCCTTTCCTTTAGGAATGATTCCATTTGAGCCCCCGTTTCAAGGCAAAAAAGGGAGGCCAGAAAGCATATAAATATATATAATGTATGTTTCACGCCACAAAGATACAAAGAAATTAAGAATTAAGAATGAAGATTTAAGAATATTTTCGTAACTTTGTAGCGTCAAAAGGAAACAGCCTCACCCCTAACCCCTCTCCGAGGAGAGGGGAAACAGGAGCAGCCTTAACCAACAGCCTCCCCCGACCCCTCCAAAGGAAGGGGGAAAACAGGAAGGGGGAATAAATAGTAAAATAGTTAAATCGTAAATAAATCGTAAATAGTAAATAGTCAAATCGTAAATTAAATTAATCGTCAAATCGTAAATAAGAAAGATGTTCACATTTTGTATTGCTTTGGCTCTTTTGGTGCTTGGCTACTTCGTCTACGGCACTTTTGTAGAGAAAGTGTTCGGCGTTGACCCAAGCCGCAAGACTCCTTGCTACACGAAGCAGGACGGAGCCGACTACATCCCGATGCCTACTTGGAAAGTCTATACGGTGCAGTTCCTCAACATCGCCGGCACCGGCCCCATCTTCGGCGCCATGATGGGAGTCCTCTATGGCCCGGCAGCCTTCCTTTGGATAGTGTTCGGCTGCATCTTGGGCGGTGCCATGCACGACTATATGGCTGGCATGATAAGCATTCGGCGAGACGGAATGGGCTTGCCCGAAATCATTGGCGACGAGCTGGGCAGCGTGTGCCGACTGGTGATGCGAGTGGTGTCGCTTGTCCTGATGATATGTGTCGGAGCCAGCTTCGTGCTGATACCGGCAGGACTGATGGACCAGTTGACACTGAGGCTGTTTGATGTGGCCGACACCAACCTGATTTGGACGGTGCTCATCCTCATCTTCTACCTCGCAGTCACCGTCTTCTCCATCAGCAAGGTCATCGGCACCATCTATCCCATCTTCGGTGCAGCCTTGCTCATCATGGCCATCCTCATCGGTTTCGGCATCTTCACCCACGAAGGCAACATCCCCGGCTTTGCTGAGGCTTTCAGCGACCATTACCCCGTCAGCTACACCCCCCTCTTCCCCGGCCTCTTCATCACGATAGCCTGCGGAGCCGTCAGCGGCTTCCATGCCACGCAGAGCCCCATGATGGCCCGTTGCATCAAGAACGAGAAGTACGGCCTCCGCTGCTTCTACGGAGCCATGGTGACCGAGGGCGTGGTGGCCCTCATCTGGGCAGCAGCAGCCATGAAGTTTGTCGATATACTCGACATTGCAGGCAGCACACCATACGAGAAGCTCTACAATGCCATGACAGCCTGCGGCACAGTCAAGATGAATCCCGGTCTTCTTGTCGAGCAGATGTGCAACGACTGGCTGGGCAATGCAGGCCTTGTGCTGGCGGTGCTTGGCATCGTGGCAGCCCCGATGAGTACAGGAGGCAGCGCATTCCGGGCAGCCCGAATGATAGTGGCCGACTTCAGCCATTATGACCAGAAGCCGCTCCTGAAGCGACTCATCCTCACCGTCCCCCTGTTTGCAGTAGCCATTGCCATGCTGAATGTCAGCAGTTTCAAGATCCTGTGGCTCTATGTCTCATGGTTCAACCAAGTGCTGGCCACCTTTACCTTCTTCACCATCTCCCACTTCCTGCGTCACAGGACAGACGGCCACGGCATCCTGCCCCGCTGGTCATGGCTCATCGCCTATTTCCCCGCAGTCTTCATGTGTGCAGTAAGTGCCTGCTTCATCCTGATAGACAAGGAGAACGGCTTCGGCCTCGACCATACAATGGGTTATTGGATAGGAGGCATCTTTACCGCCATCGTAGCGCTTTGGTTTATGATAAAGAACTTAAAAAAATGAAGATTGAAAATTGAAAGCTCTCTCCCAGTAAATAATTAAATTACTAAATTGTAAATCAATTGTACATTGTAAATTGTTAAATTGTAAATTAAATAAATCGTAAATAAATCGTAAATCGTCAAATCGTAAATAGAAGTGATTACATTCAGCGTTTCCCTTGTTTGCCTTCTCATAGGCTATTTGCTCTACGGAGCAGTTGTTGAGCGTGTCATCAAGCCCAGCAGTACGGCTCAGATGCCCTGCTACACCAAGCAGGACGGAGTCGATTTCATTCCCATGCCAACATGGCGAGTCTTCCTCATCCAGTTCCTCAACATTGCCGGCACCGGCCCCATCTTTGGCGCCATCATGGGCATCCTCTTTGGCCCCGCAGCCTACATTTGGATTGTGTTCGGCTGCATCTTTGCCGGCGCCGTCCACGACTATCTGTGCGGCATGATATGTATTCGCGACGGCGGTGTTTCCTTGCCCGAGATTATCGGTAACGAACTTGGGCCGACCATGCGGAAAGTGATGCGATTGGGCTCCCTCGTGCTTCTTATACTCGTCGGTGCAGTATTCGTGACAACGCCTGCTTCGTTGCTCGACAACATGATTGAAGACAATGGCTGGTTCTTCTCGTTGAGTTTCTGGATAGTCCTCATTTTCGTCTATTTCGTTCTTGCCACGTTGTTGCCCATTGACAAACTAATCGGCAGGGTTTATCCTTTGTTTGGTTTGGCATTGTTGCTGATGGCTGTCGGCATCTGTTGGGGAATCTTCACTCAAGACGGTTGGATGCCCGAAATCACAGACGCACCCTTTGTCAGTCACGATCCGAAAGGCTTGCCCATCTTCCCCATGCTTTGCGTCACTATTGCATGCGGAGCGATAAGTGGTTTCCATGGAACCCAGAGCCCGCTTATGGCAAGATGCTTAACAAATGAGCGCTTTGGCCGCCCGGTCTTCTATGGTGCCATGATTACGGAGGGCGTTGTGGCACTCATTTGGGCTGCGGCTGCCGTGAAGTTCGCCAGTGTTTTGCCTGGAGAAGGTGCCACGGCATACGAGAAGTTGCATACAGCTATGATCGACAGTGGGACAGGGAAATACAATCCTGCTATTATTGTCAATGCTCTCAGTACTGGTTGGATGGGAACCGTCGGCGCGATTCTCGCCATTCTCGGTGTCGTTGCAGCCCCCATCACCAGTGGTGATACAGCATTCCGAAGCGCGCGTCTCATTGCGGCTGACATCCTGAACATCAGCCAAAAGAGCATCGGCAACCGACTCATGCTCTGCCTTCCGCTCTTTGCCATCACCACTGGCCTCTTCTTTATCCGCTTCGATGTGCTTTGGCGCTATTTTGCATGGACCAATCAGACGCTTGCCTGCTTCATGCTGTGGGCGGCTGCAGTATGGCTGACCAGGAGAGGCTACAATTGCTGGATAGCGTTCATACCGGCTCTCTTCATGAGTGTGGTGACCATGAGCTACATCGTTGTTGCCCCCGAAGGCTTCGGCCTTCCCCTTCCCGTGGGCCTTATTGCGGGATTTGCCTTGATGGCTTTGCAGATGTTTCATTTCTTGAAATACATTTATAAACAACCTAAAAAACAACAACCATTATGAAAAAAGTTATCTTTACGCTGCTTTTCGCAGTAGTTTCGATGAGTGCATTTGCACAGTTTGAGAAAGGCACGAAGTATGTTAACGCCTCTCTCACGAGTTTTGGACTTGACTATGGCAAGGCAGGTGGCTTCCACCTCGGCCTGGCAGGAGCAGGCGGTTATTTTGTTGCCGACAACTGGATGCTGCAGGGACGCCTGGGCTGGGACCACATGGACGGAGCCAACGAGTTCACCATGGGAGCCGGCGCACGCTATTACTTGAAGGACAATGGCTTCTTCTTCGGCGGAGGCATCAGGTACGGCCTGAACAGTGCTGGCGGTAATGCCGAGACAGTCCACAATGCCTATCTGCCTCTCGAGGCCGGCTATTGCTTCTACCTGAACGACCATGTCAGCATCGAGCCCGCCGCCTTCGTTGACATGTGTCTGAACCACTTCAAGGACTACACAAGGTTCGGCCTGAAAGTCAGCTTCGGCTACTACTTCTAAAGCAGCTTCGGCTTGTCACTGACTTAAACAAAACGCCCCTCTGAAACTCATGGCTTCAGGGGGGCGTTTTTATGCATGCTGTGGCGTTGGCCGTTCCCACGTGTAGCGTTGGCTGTTCCTACGTGTAGCGTCGTCAAACTCCACGTGTGGCGTAACCACGTGCGTGGCTAAACACCTGTTCTCTCTGCCTTAGTTATTCTCTGGGCGGAGTTTGCGGACGGTCTCTGCTGTGCGCCACATTTCTGAGTCGTGCAGGGCAGCCAGTTCCTTCTCCAGACCTACGCGGTAGTCGGGCTTGGAGTTGGCATCGATGCTGATTTGTGCCTCGTGGCCGCTCTTCACGCTGGCATAGAGTTGCTGCATGACGGGCTTGATGGCATCGTGGAAGCGTGGGAACCAGTCGAGGGCTCCGCGCTGGGCTGTGGTGGAGCAGTTGGCATACATCCAGTCCATGCCCTTCTGGGCGAAGAGTGGCATGAGGCTCTGCGTGAGTTCCTCTACTGTCTCGTTGAAGGCCTCGCTGGGAGTGTGTCCGTTCTCGCGAAGCACCTCATACTGAGCCAGGAGCAGGCCCTGAATGGCACCCATCAGTGAGCCGCGCTCGCCGGTGAGGTCGGATGTGGCCTCGCGCTGGAAGGTGGTCTCAAAGAGGTAGCCGGAGCCAATGCCGATGCCGAGAGCCAGGGTGCGGTCGAGGGCACGGCCTGTGGCGTCGTTATAGACTGCATAGGAGCTGTTCAGTCCGCGTCCCTCGAGGAACATTGTGCGCAGGCTTGTGCCGCTTCCCTTGGGAGCCACCATGATGACGTCGATGTCCTTGGAGGGCACGCAGCCAGTGCGGTCGTTCCAAGTGATGGCAAAGCCATGTGAGAAATAGAGTGCCTTGCCGGGAGTGAGGTACTTCTGCAGGGTGGGCCATACGCTCATGACTGCTGCGTCGGAGAGCAGACACATCACGATGGTGCCCTTGTCTGCAGCCTCTTCGATGGAGAAGAGTGTCTCGCCAGGCACCCATCCGTCGCCGATAGCTTTCTCGAAGGTCTTGCCCTGACGCTGGCCTACGATGACGTTGAAGCCGTTGTCGCGCAGGTTGCAGGCCTGACCGGGACCTTGTACGCCATAGCCAATGACGGCGATAGTCTCGTCCTTCAGTATCTCACGTGCTTTCTCAAGAGGGAACTCCTCGCGGGTCATCACTTCCTCGATGACGCCGCCAAAATTCATTTTTGCCATTGTGTTTGATTTTATTTGATGTTGTAATTCTTATTCTCTTATTTTCTTATTTTCCTATTTCCTTATTTTCTTATTATCTTATTCTCCCAAAGCGTTATCCGTTTAATCGCGTGCAAAGATACAACAAAAAATTGAAAGTCCGTTGCTTTTTGCTTAAAAATATAGTCCCAAGTGCTGGTGTGTAGTAACCCGTCCCTATTTCTTGCGGAACTTTCTTCAGTATAAAATTCACGAGGCACTTTAAGTCTCCCAACTAAGCGTGTTAAGTTTGCAAACTGGGCGTGTTATGTTCTTGCTCTTTCCTTGCCGGATACTTTCGGTTGAACCAATATATTCCGCAAGACAGAACGAGGAGACTCGCGACGAGGACGGCTGCCTTGGGGGCGATGCTCAGTTCGTCGAAACTTTCATCGACGCTATCGGGCAAGAGGAGCACGGTGGAGTTGTTCACGATATGAACCACGATGCCCGGAATCAGGCTCCTTGTTCGCCAACACAGCCAGCCAAGCAGTATGCCATATAGCGTACCGTAAACCATTTGGCTGGGGTCCATGTGAATCGCTCCAAAGATGAGTGCCTGAACCAGAATGCAGATATAAGGCTTGCGAGCTATCATCTTCATAAGCGCAGTAAGGATGGCGCCTCGACAAAGCATTTCTTCTGCGATAGGCGCCAAGACGCCCGAGTCGATGAAGCCAGTCACGCCGCCTGTCATATTGCTGAACTCTTCGTCCGACAGGTCGCTTGGAACGTCGATGATGCTCATCAGGAAGTCCTCAGGAAAGTACCAGCCGAGGAACAGTACCATGCCCATCAGAATGACCATCCAGACGTCGCTCCGCTTGATACGTCCTAAACCGAGGCTCGCCCAACGCTTCCAGAGGAAGCAAGCAATGATAAGCATGGAACCCAGCATCATGCCTGTTGTCATGAATGGCGTTTGCCAGAGTTCGTCGCTGCTCATCGTGCCGCCTTGCAGCCTGTTTCCAACCACAACACAAATGGCGATGATGACAACGGGCAAAACCAAAAGCAACCCATAGACAATGAGGTACTTGATAATGTTGGCAATCTCTCTCTTCATAAAGATGTAGGGGCTTTTATCACTTGAAGCAAACTTTTGCCTGACAAACCACTTCGCTTTCGTTCTTGACCTCTGGTCGAGCTTGCTCTCGCTCGGCAGTAGTGAAGCCTTCTTCGTCCTGCCCTCGCTTAATCGCAACCTTGCGGACCTCAATGTCGGTCTCGTTGTCGTCGATGACTTGCTGGTAGAAGCTGAGGCGGTCGCCCATGTAGGCCTCTGCCTTGTAGGCTATCTCGAATCGGCGGATGCCTTGCTGCTCAAAGCGCTCGCGAGGGAAGAGGTCGAGGATGTGCTCTATGTATTTTATGCTGTTGATGTGGCCGTTGATGTCCACATCGCTGTAGTAGGTGTCGATGGTGCGGATGAGTTGCGGCTCGCGGAAACGGAAGCGGCCATGGCCTTCGATGGGACATACGTTCTCTTCCTCAGGAACAATATATCTGAGGATGTCGCCGTCGTAGAGTGTCAGTAGGTCACAAGGCTTCCGCGTCTCCAAGTCAATCATCGCCCATACACTTCGTGCATAGCCAAGTGGCTTTCCGTCGGCGTTATGAATGGAGAAGTTGCGGTTTGTGAATAGCTTCATCACGCTTTCCACCCATGTCCTGACCTCGCAATGTTCATATTGCCGAGGCATCTCCATCATCTCGATGCTGAGCCGCGAGAGCACCCAAGTGTGCTGGGTCTCGTTCAGGGCACCGATTCCCCAGCCGCGCCTCTGCGAGTGATTGCCTGCTGCGTTGAGCAAGTGATTGCCAAGTACACCGAGAAAGATGCGCCCTGTGAAGTCAACATGGAAAGGCTCGACGAAGAAGGGATAGGAGTCGATTAATTCATATTTCATAATCTTATTATATATTTCATAATTCTTTATTCATATTTCATAATTCATTCTTCGCGAAAATTCGGGGTGATGCCTTAATTTTGAATTCATTTTCCGTTCAGGGAAACTTAAGACGTAGCCAATTTTGAATTCATTATCCCTCATGGAAGCTTAGGGCGTAGCCTTAATTATGAATTAAGAATTATGAATTAGTATTGTGTTCTTCCTCCCTCTTTGCGATATATGCATCCAGCCTTTCGATGCAGGACTTGGTGACTGCAATGCGGCCTGTGCGGACAAACTGCAGGACGCAACCCAGTGCATCGAGCTTGGTAAACAGCTCTATCACATCTCTTGTGATGCCGGTGTTCTCCACGATGGTGTATGTGGGATTGACCTCGACAATTCGGGCATCATAGTGGCGAACAATACAGGAGATATCCTTGTTGGCAAGCACCATTGGAGTAGAGAGCTTCAGTAGGGAAGTCTCGAGGATGAATATCTCGTCGTCGATGAAGCAGTTGGCCTGCAGCACATCCACCTTCTTCTCGATTTGCTTGGTTAGCATCTCCGCCATCTCCTGTTTGCAGTAGCAGGTGATGGTGTATTTGTGGACGCCGGGTGTGGATGATGCGCAGACATTGAGGCTTTCGATGTTGACCTGTCTGCGGGTAAAGACGGCGGTTATCTGGTTGAGGATACCTGCGAAGTTCTCGGAATAGACAATCAGGGTGTAGAGAGTGAGGCCATCATGGCTGAGCAGAGCCCCCTCGTGACCAGGCACTGCAGGTCGGGCCACAGCATTACGCTTGAAGGTTTCCATCTGGCTGCCTTTTGCAGTATCCTGTGCCAAGGTTGCACGCCGCTGTCTGGCAAGATTCTTCTCAAAGCTGTCGCGCTCTATGGCAGCTGCTGCAAGCACGGCATCGTTGAAATTCTCAACAACCCCTTCCAACTCATCGCACTTTCCGCAAGTATTGCAATCGCCACATTCGGCGTTTCCTGTTTTCTTCTTTGTCTTCATAACTATGAACTATGAATTATGGACTATTAATTAATCTCCAGCATCATCTCGTCCACATTGGCTCCGGGAGGTGTCATGGGGAGCACGTTATCCTCTTCCTTCACAGCACATTGCAGGAGGTAGGGGCCCTTTGTCTTGAGCATCTCACGGATTGCTGCGTCGAGGTCCTTGCGGTCGATGACAGTGCGGCAGGGAATGTTGTAGCCTGCTGCTATTTTCTCATAGTCGGGGTTGAGCATGGGGGTGAAGGAGTAGCGCTTGTTGAAGAACATGTACTGCCACTGGCGCACATTGCCGAGGAAGTTGTTGTTCAGCAGTATCATCTTCACGGGAATCTGGTTCTCCATGATGGTACCCAATTCCTGAATGGTCATCTGGAAACCTCCGTCGCCACAGAACATGCAAACTGTCCTGCCGGGAGCGCCGTAGCAGGCACCCATGGCAGCCGGGATGCCGAAGCCCATTGTGCCACAGCCGCCGCTTGTAACTACGGAGCGAGGCTTTGTGAACTTGAAGTAGCGACAACCGAACATCTGATTCTGTCCGACATCAGTCACGAGGATGGCCTTGTTTTTGGCTGCCTCGCTGACCTTTCGCACCACTTCTCCCATCAGTAGCGGCCCCTCTTTGGGATTGAGTGCTGCATCGATGACCTTCGTGTACTCCTTTTCCTCATAAGGCTTGAAGCCATCCACCCAAGCTTTGTGAGTGGTCTTCTCCACCAGTTTCGTCACAGCAGGCAGCGTCTGTTTGCAGTTGCCGAGGACAGAGAGAGTGGGCTTCACGTTCTTTCCAAGTTCCGAAGGGTCAATCTCGAAGTGTATGATTTTCGCCTGCTTGGCATAGGTCTTCAGGTTGCCAGTCACGCGGTCGTCGAAGCGCATACCGACGGCAATGAGCAGGTCGCACTGGTTGGTCATCACATTCGGAGCCAGATTGCCGTGCATGCCCAGCATTCCCATATTGAGGGGATGGTCGGAAGGAGCAGCGGAGAGGCCGAGAATGGTGGAGCCGAAAGGTATCTGAGCCTTCTCGCAGAGAGCAAGCAGCTCCCTGTTTGCCCCAGCCAGCTCAACGCCCTGACCGACAAGCATGAAGGGCTTCACGCTGTCGTTAATCATCTGTGCCGCCTTCTCGATGGCACCCTCTTCGGGCTGAGGATAGGGATTGTAGCTGCGGATGAAATCGACCTTCTGCGGAGCATACTCTATCATGGCAGTCTGTGCGTTCTTAGCAAAGTCGAGCACCACAGGACCAGGCCTTCCGCTCTTGGCGATGAAGAAGGCACGGGCCACTGCCCAAGGGATGTCCTCGGCACGACGAATCTGGAAGTTCCATTTCGTGATAGGCTGTGTGACACCCACCACATCGACCTCCTGGAAAGCATCTGTGCCGAGCATGGCAGCTCCCACCTGACCGCAGATGACCACCATCGGCGTGGAGTCAATCATGGCATCAGCGACGCCGGTAATCGTGTTCATTGCTCCAGGACCGCTTGTGACGATGGCACATCCCACCTTGCCGCTTACCCGGGCATAGCCTTGGGCAGCATGGACAGCAGCCTGCTCATGCCGGACAAGGATGTGATGAAGCGTCTTCTTGTGGTCGTAGAGGGCATCGTAGGTAGGCATGATGGCACCTCCGGGATAGCCGAAAAGCACATCCACACCCTCATGTTCGAGGCTTCGCATCAAAGCCTCAGCACCAGTTATTTTCTCGTTCATTATAGTCTTGTTATCCTAATTGCGCTGCAAAGGTACGAATAAGTGAGAGAAAAAACAAATTTATTTGGTATTTTCCGAGCGCAGAAGCAGCTCGACGAAGTCAAGGTACGAAAATAAGTGAAAAGTGGAAAGTGAAAAGTGAAAAAATATTGAGTGCAAGGGGATATTTCATCCCAAAGCTCCGCAGTCAGTTCCTTTGCAAACGCACTCTCTCGCATGAAGACAAGAGATTGCTGGATATGGTTTTATATGCAAAACCACTCGGATAAACAAAAAAAATGTCACTATATTACTTCCCTTTACTGATTTTTTTGTACTTTTGCAGCCGCATTAAAACAAGAATCTGATAATTAACAACAACATTTACTTACATTATTTATGAAAAAATGTCTTATGTGGATGCTTGCCGCCATCCTTCTTTGCGGCACGACAATGACTCTGACTTCCTGCAAGGAGGAGACGAAGTTTCTCGACCTGAATGGCAATGAAGTGGAGTTTGGCAAAAAGCTTTCTGTTTCAAAGAGCGAGCTACTCGGCTGGAAGGTTCTGCTGAAGAGCAATGCCGACAAACAGTCCGGCACTTTCTTCATCTTCCGCGGTGGCGATTGCGCTCAGGTGACATTCACCGGCGAGCCCTCCGACCCTGAGATTCAGGATAGCGGCCTCTATGCACAGTGGGACGTGAAGAACGGCCAGCTTGTGCTGACAGCTCCCAGTACGGGCAAGAGCGCTTCTTACGAGCTTAAGAAGGAGTACATCAAGATGGATGGCCAGATTGTTGACGGTCAGAAGCTTGAGAATGCTTATTATTGCAAAGTGTATGTCGGCCAAGAGGAATGGGTGGCTCCCGGCCAAGACTACAACCGCGAAGGCTGGTCTGAATACCTCTGGAAAGTTATTGACACGGCTCGCCAGTCCGCCTCTCAGTCAGGTAACGAGTAATACAGCATCCATACAAAATAGAGAAGAGGAGCAGAACATTCTGCCCCTCTTTTTTTGTGGAAACAATATTACTGGAGTTCCTGAAGTAGTTAAGTTGAAATTCGTTAAGTAGTTCAGGCTTTTCCTTCGGTCTTCAGACGATGCGGACGCCGCCCTTGTCTGCGCTGCTGACACTTTGGGCATAGTGCTGCAGGGCCTTGCTGACGACTCTGTTGCGTCGCAATGGCTGTTGAGGTCGGGCAGCAAGTTCTTCGTCGCTCAGCTTCACATTGATTGAGCGGCTGGGGATGTCGATGACGATGATGTCGCCATCCTTTATCTTGCCGATGTTGCCACCGTTGGCAGCCTCGGGACTGATGTGCCCGATGGAGAGCCCGCTTGTGCCTCCTGAGAAGCGGCCGTCGGTGATGAGTGCGCACTCCTTGCCCATGTGCATCGACTTGATGTAGCTGGTGGGATAGAGCATCTCCTGCATGCCGGGACCGCCCTTGGGGCCTTCGTGGGTGATGACCACGCAGTCGCCCTTCTTCACCTTGCCTCCCAGGATGCCTTCGCAAGCGTCTTCCTGAGAGTCGAAGCAGACAGCGGGACCTTCGAAGTGCCAAAGCTCGGGAGCCACGCCGGCAGTCTTGACCACGCAGCCGTCCTGAGCGATGTTGCCGAAGAGGACAGCCATGCCGCCATCCTTCGTGTAGGCATGTTCTATGTCGCGAATGCAACCATTCTCGCGGTCGGTGTCGAGGGTCTCGTAGTATGTCTCCTGCGAGCCCATCACATTGCTGAACTTGCCGCCTGGAGCGCTGCTGTAGATGTCCCAGGGAGACAGTCCGCCATCATTCTTGACTTTTAGTTTCTCATTGCCAATTATCGAATAGCGCTTGATGTCTTCGCCCAGAGTGGCTCCGTTGACACGCTTGCAAGAGAGGTCGAGCAGGTTGCCTTTGGCCAGTTCGCCAAGGATGCCGAGGATGCCTCCGGCGCGGTTCTCCTCCTGAATGCTGTACTTCTGCCAGTTAGGAGCGAGCTTGCAGAGGAAGGGCACTTTGCGGCTCAGCTCGTCGATGTCCTTCATCTTGAAATCCACTTCAGCCTCCTGAGCAACTGCAAGCAGATGGAGTACAGTATTGGTGCTTGCTCCCATCGCGATATCGAGGGTCATCGCATTGAGGAAAGCCTGACGGGTGGCTATACTGCGAGGGAGGACGGACTCGTCGCCATCCTCGTAGTAGGCAAGGGCGTTCCTGACGATAATCTTGGCCGCATCCTTGAAGAGCTGGATGCGGTTCTTGTGGGTGGCGAGGATGCTGCCGTTGCCAGGCAGTGAGAGTCCGATGGCTTCGGTCAGGGAGTTCATCGAGTTGGCTGTGAACATGCCGGAGCAAGCGCCGCAACCTGGGCAAGCCATCTGCTCCACACGGGCCAGTTCCTCGTCGCTGACAGTCGGGTCGCCACCTTTCACCATGGCAGTGATGAGGTCAGCGTTCTCGCCATTCAGCTTGTGCGACTCCATCGGTCCGCCGCTGACAAAGATGGCAGGGATGTTCAGTCGCATGGCAGCCATCAGCATGCCGGGTGTCACCTTGTCGCAGTTGGAGATGCAGACCATCGCGTCGGCCTTGTGAGCATTTATCATGTACTCCACAGAGTCGGCGATGATGTCGCGAGAGGGTAGGGAGTAGAGCATTCCGTCGTGCCCCATCGCAATCCCGTCGTCGACGGCAATCGTGTTAAACTCAGCGGCATAGCAGCCGAGTTTCTCTATCTCTTGTTTGACGACTTGTCCTATCTCGTGGAGGTGTGTGTGACCCGGGACGAACTGTGTGAAGGAGTTGACGACGGCGATGATGGGCTTGCCGAACTGCTCACGCTTCATGCCATTGGCCACCCACAGGGCACGGGCTCCGGCCATCCTGCGGCCTTCCGTGCAAACGGAGCTTCTTAACTGATGAACCATGTTCTTTTATTCTTTATTATTTGTTACATTCACTTGCGAATTGCCTGCAAAGTTAGCATAAATCTTTCTTTTTGCCAATAAAAACGACACATTATTATATTATTTATGTGCGAATAGACATTCTTTCGACATATTTGGTCTGCAAAAGGCTGGGAGCTTGAAATAAATACTGAAGTTTTGGGAGTTAATGAAGTTAATGAAGTTAAAGGAGTTAAAGAAGTTAAAGAAGACAAAGAAGTAAATGAAGTTAAAGGAGTTAAAGGACGATACCATTGGATGCTGCGTGCATTCACGTGGGAAAGCAAATTCCCACAGCAAGGAAAGGCGATTCCCACAGCAGGGAAAGCCACTTCCCACTGCAAGGAAAAGCGATTCCTTCGTGTAGGATGTTTTGGAGTGAGGTGAGAAACCAGAATAGGGACGCCGGAGCGCCCCTATTCTTATTTCATGATAACGTTATCGTTAAAGTGACCAGTCTTCCTGTGTCTTGCGGACATAGGTCTTGTAGCGGCGCTGAGCAGCTGCCTTACAAGCATCGTAGAGCTCCTGAGCCTCTTCGGGAGCGGCCTTCTTCAGAGAGAGGAAGCGCACCTCGCCCTCGAGGAATTCCTGGAACTTGTCCCAATCGGGCTCCTTGCTGTCG
>CACXLY010000060.1 GCA_902768605.1 uncultured Bacteroidales bacterium | reverse complement strand
GCCAGGACTCTGCCTCTGAGATGCGGCGGAACTGCTCCTGGAACGATTCGCCCCGAGGTTCGACGTGCAGGATGGCGTGCCATTCGCCGGTTTTCTTCTTCGGAGCAAAGGCCGTCAGTTCGATGGCGACGCCGAGTTTTTCCAGATATTTTTTATTAAATTGCATGGTGCGTTACGTGATATTGGGTGCAAAGGTACGAATAAGTGAGTAAATAACCAAATTTATTTGAGGTTTTCCGATTGAGAGAAAGTTGGATGGCCTTGTTCCCAGGTCTTCGAGTGTGCTGTTTGGCATCTTAAAATGTCGTTTCCTCAATTTAGACGAATTTATTTCCCTCTTTCCTTTGCGCGCATTATAAATATGTATATTTTTGTAAGCGAATTGCGAAGCTATGGCTTGACAAGCAGAAACAACCGACTGACAAATCATCAATAACCTTTTATTTATTTATATCAACAATGAAACAAAATCTACTTAACAAACTTTGGCTGCGTGTCTGCTTGATAGCTGCCATTATGACAACGGCTTTCTCAGGCGCAGTAAGTGCAGAGGAAGTGACGTTTGACTTCCCCGCCATTGCTTCGGCGAATTCATGGGAAAATGGAGTTGCGTATACAAGTTATACAATTTCTCCTATTACAGTTGAAGCCTTGGGTGGCGGAAACAATGGAAAGTATTACACCTCCTCGAACGGTTCCTGGCGTATGTACAGCGGCGGTACTGTACGCATTTCTGCTGAAGAGGGCTATACTGTGACAAATGTTGTTTCCACCCCAACGTGTACGTTTACAGTAGCCGATGGTGTAGCCACATTTTCTCCTACAGCAAGAACGGACTTCAAGACCATCACCGTCACTTATGTTGCTGCTGGCGTCACTCCTTCCGTGGCCACTCCCATCATCATGGGTGTTGAGAACTTCCTTACTTCAACAGAGGTCAGCATTGCTTGCGGCACAGAGGGTGCTGCCATTCTCTACAATACGGGTGGCGATACTTGGGAAACTTACAGCGAACCCTTCACCCTTACCGAGACGACAACCATCCAGGCAAAAGCCACAAAGAGCGGCATGAACGACAGTGACGTTGCCTCAAAGACCTTCACAAAGACCGTCCCCTATACCGTCGCTGAGGCTCGTGCTGCCATCGATGCCGGCACAGGCACGCAGGGCGTCTATGCCACGGGTATCGTCTCTGCCATCCCCACAGCGTATAGCGCAGAGTATAAGAACATCACATTCAACTTCGTTGATGCAGAAGGCGATGCTGACTTCCTGCAGGCTTATCGCTGTACAGGTGCTGATGCTCCGGACGTTCAGGTGGGTGACGTTGTCGTCGTTTACGGTAACCTGACGAAGTACGGCTCGACTTACGAGTTCGCTCAAGGCTGCGAACTGGTTTCCCTGACACATCCTGCAGTAGCCCTCGCGGCTCCTGTCTTCTCTCCTGATGCCGGCATATATACCTCTGCTCTAAGGGTAGTCATCAGTAGTGAAGTGTCCGATGCCATCATTTATTACACGACCGACGGCACAGAGCCTACCACCGAGAGCACTCAGTACGAAGGAGCCATCCCTGTCAGCACGACCACAACCTTCAAGGCCATTGCTGTGAAGGGTACTGACGTGAGTCCTGTAGCGACAGCCACCTATGCCATCCTTGCTCATGAAGGTACAGAGACCGACCCATATACTGTTGCTGATGCCCGCGCTGCCATCGATGCGAATGCAGGCCTGACAGACGTTTATGCCACCGGTATCGTTACTGAAATCCCGACGGCATGGAGCACAGAGCACAACAACATTACCTTCAACTTCGTTGATGCAGAGGGCGACGCTGACTTCCTGCAGGCATACCGCTGCGTAAGCACCGATGCTGCCGACGCATCGACCGTTGCAGTCGGCGACGTTGTCGTCGTGAAGGGTACTTTGAAGAAGTATGTCACGACCTATGAGTTCGGCCAAGGCTGCCAATTGATTTCCCTGACGCATCCCGCCGTTCCTGATCCTGTCATCGTGGCCGAGAATGCAACTATCGCTGCCGACGTCACGTATTATGAGCTGATGTACAGCATCGAGAACCCCATAGATGGTGCAGAGCTGACGGCTACAACGACAGCCGCCTGGATTACCAGCCTCACTCCGAGCACGAAGTCGTTCGACAGAGTGATGATAGAATGTGAAGCCAACGATGGCGCAGAACGTACGGCAAACATCGTCCTCAGTTATGGCGGTGTAAGTAAGGAAGTGACCCTCACGCAGGAAGCTTACGTAGCTCCCGTAGAGGAGGAATATGCAGAGCTTCCCTTCAGCTTCGACGGCGTCAAGGCAGACATTGAAACGACGGTCGGCCTGACTCAGGAAGGCCTTGGCACGGACTATAAGAATGCGCCGCATCTGAAGTTCGACGGCACGGGCGACTTTATTGTCCTGGCCTTCGACGAGCGTCCTGGCGTGCTGTCATTCGACATCCAGGGCAACAGCTTCAGCGGCGGCACCTTCAAGGTGCAGGTGTCTGAGGACGGCGAGGAGTATGGCACCATCGTTACCTATACAGAGCTTGGCGCTGTCGAGACTAAGACAATCCGCGACCTCGGCGAGGACGTTCGCTACATCAAGTGGATCTACTCGGAGAAGGTAACGGGCAATGTAGGCCTCGGAAACATCAACCTGCAAAAGTACAGCGATGTCGTTCCCGAAAGCTACACCCTTGCGATTGCCAATCCTGAGAACGTAACCATCACCGCCAACTATGGCGGCGAGACGCTCCTGCAGAATGGCGAGAATGCCCAAGTGACAGAAGGCACTGAGGTAACCCTGGCGCTCAGCATCGCAGAAGGTTATGAGTTGGAAAGCCTCACCGTCAAAGGTGCAGAAGAGGGACAGGATGTAACCCTTTCACCGGGTACCACAGAAACAGTCTTTAGCTTCAGCATGCCCGCCTATGACGTCACCGTCAATGCTACTGTAGTAGAGCAGGAGACGCCTCCCACGCCCGGCACGGAGAATTGGATTGAAGTAGCGCTCGACGAAATCACAGCCGACGACGTCTTCGTCATCGTGGGTGACAACGGCGATACCTTCGCAATGTCCAACGACAAGGGTGCAGCCAGCGCTCCTGCAGCTGTGGCAGTAACCGTAGAAGGCGACAAGATCACGAGTGCCGTTGCCGACAACATCAAGTGGACCGTCAAAGATGAGTCCTTAGGTTACGTCTTCTATCCCTATGGGAGTGCAGAGACATGGCTCTACTGCATGAATTCCAACAACGGCGTTCGTGTCGGAACAGGTGATGCTATGCACTTCACCGTGGACCAGGGTTACCTGACCACAACAGAAACAACAGAACAGAGATACATCGGCATCTACAACTCTCATGACTGGCGTTGCTATAAGCTGGCCAGCGATGGCTCTATCCAGGCGAATATCGCAGATCAGACCTTCAAGTTCTACAAGAAGGTGAGCGACGTGGTAGTGCCTACCGAACAGACTCTCGTTGTGAGCGAGGTCGGCTACGCAACGATGGTGGCAGAGAAGAATCTCGAGATTCCTGCCGACGCATCCGTTGAAGTCTTCGCCGTCAAGGTCAATGGCGACTACGCTTCCCTCCTGCCTATTACCCAAGGCATACCCGCCGGCGAACCCGTCATCGTCAAGGCTGAAGCAGGCGAATACAGCTTCGCCTATACGACAAGCGAAGTGCCCGATGTTCCCGTCAACGACCTCGTGCCCGCTACAGACAATGTGACGGCCGACGGCACCCAGTATGTCCTGGCCGATGGCGTTGATGGCATTGGCTTCTATAGAGTCATAGACGGAAGCACCATTCCTGCCGGTAAGGCTTATCTGGTGATACGTTCTGACGGAGAAGGCGTCAAGGACTTCGTTGGCTTTGAAGACGATGCGACCGGCATCAGCAAGGTTGACGCTACCCTTAACGCTGCCGATGCCATCTACAACGTTGCAGGCCAGCGCCTCAGCAAGATGCAGCGCGGCATCAACATCGTAGGCAACAAGAAGGTTGTCATTAAGTAAGAGACTGAGTCCAGCGAGCTCGCTCATGCTTCAGGGCATGGGCGAGCTCTCTTTTTCTGCCATTCTGTCCACGTTTGTCCTCATTTGTCCACTATCTTGTCACTTTCGGCATTGGCACGGAACTTGTTCCTCTTGTTTGTGAAAGCTGAAGCGAAAGCAGAGGCAACAAAAAAGAAAACAAATTAATTAACTAATAAACAAAAATAGGAGGACACAATTATGTTACCAGTAATGTTTAGAAACAGTTGGATGCCAACATTGTTTGAAGATTTCTTTAACACCGACCTTATGCCTCGCGCCAACAGCACAGCACCGGCCGTCAATGTAAAGGAGAGTGAAGATGCTTACACGATGGAGCTCGCAGCACCCGGCATCAAGAAAGAGTACTGCAGGGTCAACATCAACGAAGACGGTAACCTGACCATCGCCATTGAGAACAAGTGCGAACACAAGCACGAGGACAAGAAGCATCACTACCTGAGACGCGAGTTCTCGTACAGCAACTACGAACAGAACTACACTTTGCCCGACAACGTGGAGCGCGACAAGATCTCCGCTAAGGTTGAGGACGGCATCCTGACCGTCACGATGCCCAAGACGGTGAAGGAAGAGAAGAAACTCAGCAAGGCCATTGAGGTCTCATAAACTGACGTTACATCCAAGACAACGGAGCAGCATCCCTCGGGGTGCTGCTCCTTTTTTGTTGCCCCATCTGACAGGCATTTTTGCCCGACATGACAGGCATAGTTGATTGCTGCATGGCGATGCAGCAATTGCTTTGTCGCCATGCAGCAATTGCTTCGTCGCCATGCAGCAACGAACTATGAACGATTAGTGACGTAATCAGTAACGATTAGTGAAGAGATTAGACGCGTCAAGTTTAAAACCATTTCAAGCTATCTCTATAAACCAGTCGTGTTAAGTAATGCTAAGAATGAGGAAAAAATTCTTCATTCTTCATTCTTCATTCTTCATTTTTTCGTATCTTTGCCACATGAACGACGAGAAGTTAGGCATAAGGCGTACCATCGCGCTCGAGGCTTCGAGGCTCCTGACGAAGAGCCTCCGCGAGGAGCATCCACTACGGCAACTCTTCTGGGAGAGCACCGTGCGCTGCAACATCCATTGCCGCCACTGCGGGAGCGACTGCCGACAGGCTGCCGCGGTGCCCGACATGCCGCGCGAGGACTTCTTCCGCGTGCTGGACGGGATAGCTAAGAAACGCAATCCGAAGGACGTCTTCATCATCCTCGGAGGCGGAGAACCGCTGGTGAGGGAGGACGTCGTGGAGTGCGCACGAGGCATCTCGACGCGTGGCTTCCCCTGGGGAATGGTGACGAACGGCCTGCTGCTCACGCCCCAGATGCTCGACGACCTGAAGGACGCGGGCCTCTGCTCCGTGACAATCAGCCTCGACGGACTGGAGGAGCAGCACACCTGGCTGCGTCGCAACCCCGACTGCTTCCGCATGGCAAGCCAGGCCATCGACATGATAGTGCGCGACCCGAGGCTTGTCTATGACGTGATGACCTGCGTGCATCAGCACAACTATGACATGCTGCCCGAGCTCAAGACGTTTCTCATCGACAAAGGCGTCGCGGACTGGCGGCTCGCCACCATCTTCCCGGTGGGCCGCGCGGCGCAGGACAAGGAGCTGCAGCTCACGGGGGAACAGCTTCGCGGACTGCTCCAGTTCATCCGCGAGACACGCCGGGAGGGCCGGATTCATGCGTCGTACGGCTGCGAAGGATTCCTTGGGCCGTACGAGGGCGACGTGAGGGACTGGATGTTCCGCTGCGTGGCAGGGGTCACGGTGGCGTCAGTCCTCGTCGACGGAGGCATCAGCGCCTGCACGAGCATCAGGTCGAATTACCGTCAGGGTAACATCTACGAGGACGACTTCATGCAGGTCTGGGAGCAACGCTTCCAGCCGCATCGCGACCGCCAATGGATGAAGACCGGCGACTGCAAAGGCTGCCGCTACTGGCGCTACTGCGAAGGCGGCGGCATGCATCTGCGCGACAACGACGGCAAATTGTTACTCTGCCACATGAAGAAAATGAAGGACCCCCTCTCGCTCCCCCTCTAAGGGGAGAAAATAAAAGTTAAAGAAGTTAAAGGACGATACCTTGGGATGCGGTTTGCATTCAGCCCCGTATTCGGCTGCAAAAGCTATTGTCCTTTAACTTCCCCAAGCGAGCAAAGCTCGCTAACTTCTTTAACTTCTTTAACTCCCATAAAAACATAACTTCCGAAAGTTGAATAAATGATTAAATGGTAAATGTCAAGATGGGAAAGAAAATTCGTTCATTCTGGCGCTTAATGCTGGGTTCGCTCATCACGCTGCTGGGCTTCGCGGCATGCAAGACGACCAAGAAGGTGCAGAAAAGCGACGGCACGATTGAGCTGTACGGACCGCCGCCGGGAGTCGTCGACAAGAAACAGCCCGTTGATAGGGTGAGGGTCCTCTACGGCGTGCCGCCCATCAGGGTTGTAGAGGAGCCGAAGAAATAAACTGGATGTCATGACGTCATCCCGCTATCACGTCATAACGGCAGACTTAAGGCTTCTTCCTGATGATGCTGAGGCCGTCGCGCAGGGGTAGTATGACCTTCTCCACGCGATTGTCTTGCGCCACCATTTCATTGAAGGCCTGAACGCCGCGCGTCTGCAAGTCGCTGTCGCGCGCCTCCTCGAGGACGTGGCCGTACCACAAGGTATTGTCGGCCACGATAAAGCCTCCGGGGCGCATCCTGGGCAGAAGCATCTCGTAGTATGCCGTGTATTCCCGCTTGTCGGCATCAATAAAGGCGAAGTCCCACTGCTCCTGCATCTCGGGGACAAGCTGCAGGGCATCGCCGATGTGAAGGTGAATCTTGTCCTTGTAGGCGCTTCCCTCGAACCAATGCCGCAGGAAGTCCTCGTTCTCGTCAAACACCTCGAAGGTGTGTATCTCGGCATCCGGCCCCAATCCCTCCGCCATGCATAAAGTAGCGTAGCCGCTGAAAGTGCCCAACTCGAGCACTTGCAGCGGCTTTGCCATCTGTATGAGCATCTTCAGCACACGCCCCTGAAGGTGGCCGCTTGCCATCTGACCGTACGACAGTCGCAGTTGCGTGTCTCGCCACAGGGCATGCAAGTAGTCGCCCTCCGCGTCGATGTGCCGAAGGATATACTCCTCGAGCGACATTTACTCGGTCTTAGCCTGGGCCGCGTTATCTATCAAAGCTTCGATGGCGAGGCGATAGCTGTCGAGTCCGAAGCCGCCGACGAAGCCCACGCAACCCGGGCTGATGATGGAGCGCCGACGGAACTCTTCGCGCTGATAGACGTTGCTGATGTGCACCTCAACGGTGGGCGTGCTCACGCTGCGCAGTGCATCGAGTATGGCGATGCTGGTGTGCGTGTATGCTCCTGCGTTGAGTACGATGCCGTCGCGGTCGAAGCCGACCTCGTGAATCTTGTTGATGATTTCGCCCTCAAGGTTGCTCTGGAAGTAGTCGATGCGTACCTTCGGGAAGCGTGCCCGCAGTTCCTTGAGGTAGTCTTCCCATGCGCGTTTGCCGTAGATTTCAGGCTCGCGAACGCCCAAAAGGTTAAGATTTGGGCCATTAATAATTTGAATTCTCATAATAAAACTGTATCTTTGTGGTCGAAAAGTGTTAGTTTCTGCTACAAAGGTAATAAAATAATGAAGAATTAAGAATGAAGAATGAAGAATTTTTTCCTTAAAAGACGAAAAATGTGGAATTGGGAATGCCGCGTGAACTGTACGGCGGTGGCAATTTCTGCATTCTTCTCGCTTCATTCTTCATTATATAATATGTATTATGCACTATGAACTGACAAATACGAATGTTGTGGGCAACGCCATCCTTCGCCGCTACTTCCAGTACCTGCGACTTGAGCGGTCGTACACCGCCAACACGCTCGATGCCTACCTTAAGGACCTGCAGAAGCTCCTGAACTATTATGCTGACGAGGGCATCGACTTCCGTCGGGTGACGCTCGAGCAGCTGGACCACTTCGCGAAGGCTTTGCAGGAGCTGGGTGTCGGCCCGCGCTCGGTGGCGCGAATACTGAGCGGCGTGCGTTCGTTCTATCGCTTCCTGACCATCGAGAAGGAGATAGAGACCGACCCTACTGAGCTGTTGGAGAGTCCGAAGATAGGGAAGCACCTGCCCGAGGTGTTGAGTCTGCCCGAGATAGACGCCATCGAGGCCGCCATCGACCTGAGCAAACCGGAGGGCATACGTGATTTGGCCATCATAGAGGTGCTGTTCAGCTGCGGCCTGCGTATCAGCGAACTGGTCAACCTGAAGCTAAGCGAGCTCTATCTCGAGGAGGGGTACATCCGCGTTCACGGCAAGGGGAGGAAGGAGCGGTTGGTTCCCATCGGCGAGGGCGCCATCGAGAAGTTGCGGCAGTGGTTCGTCGTGCGGCAGGGCATCACGGTAAAGCCGGGCGAGGAGGACTACGTGTTCATCTCCCTGCGACGCGGCAAGCACCTCAGCCGCATCTCTCTCTTCGTCTATATCAAGGCGTATGCCGAGCAGGCGGGTATCAAGAAGAGCATCAGTCCGCACACATTCCGCCACAGCTTCGCCACGCAGCTCCTGGAGGGCGGTGCCAATCTGCGGGCCATCCAAGCGATGCTCGGGCACGAAGACATCGGCACGACGGAGATCTACATGCACATCGACAAGAGCCATTTGAGGCAGGAGATCCTGGAGCACCACCCGAGGAACATCAAGAGCTGACAGCAAGCGCCGTTTTTTCCCACAGCAAGGAACTGCTCTTCCCACAGCAAGCATCGGCTTTTCCCACAGCAAGCGTTGGCTCTTCCCACAGCAAGCGTCGGCCGACGCCTCTGCAAGCGTTTTCTTTCCATTGCCGTCGAATTTCCCCTTCCGACGTGCCCCTTGATTGCATTTTGCAAGAAAAACGTGCGTCTGCAAGCAATTTTTCCCGTTTTTTCATTGCAATTTGAAAAATAATCCGTACTTTTGCTATCATTTTTATAACCTATAACCATTATTATTATGTTTAAAGTAGATGATTTGGACAAAAAGATTCTCGAGATGATTTCCTGCAATGCCCGCATTCCCTTCAAGGAAGTGGCTGAAGTTTGTGGCGTGAGCCGTGCGGCCGTTCACCAGCGCGTGCAGCACCTCGTCGATGCCGGCGTCATCATCGGCAGCGGCTTCCACGTGGACCCCGCTTGCCTCGGATACAACACCTGCACCTATGTCGGCATCACGCTCGAAAGGGGTTCGCTATACAAGAAAGTCGTCGAGGAGTTCGAGAAGATACCCGAAATCGTGGAATGCCACTTCACGACCGGCCCCTACACTATGCTCATCAAGCTCTATGCGAAGGACAACGCCCACCTGATGACGCTGTTGAACGACCGCCTGCAGGAAATCGACGGCGTCGTCTCGACCGAAACGCTCATCTCCCTCAAGCAGAGCATCAAGAAGGAGGTACCCATCGGAGCTCAGCACGCAGAAACTAAACCAACCGTCCTCGAAGAAGCATGATACACAAGAACCCACTAATCGGCATTACGGGCAACTGTGGTGACAAGGGCTGCGAACTGGCGCCAGGCTACTACCTCTCTGTTCTCAAGGCGGGAGGCACGCCGGTCGTCATCCCCCCTCATAAGGACAAGGAGGCCATCCTCTCGTTGCTCGATACGCTCGACGGCATCGTGCTTTCGGGCGGCGGAGACATCAACCCGCTCCTCCTGGGCGAAGAACCGCTGCCGCAGCTGCGCAGCGTATGCCCCGAGCGCGACGAGACGGAGCTCTTCCTCGCACGCGAAGCCTTCCATCGCCAGATACCGACGCTCGGCATCTGTCGCGGCATACAGGTGATGGCCGCTGTACTCGGCGGCAAAGTCTGGCAGGACATCTATATCATTGAAAATGGAAAATTGAATATTGAAGGGGAATGCGAAACCCAGAATCTCCAATCTCCAATAATAAAGCATTCGCAGGACATGCCCCGCTACACCGCTTCCCACACGGTCAACATCGAGGAGGGAAGCATCCTGCAAAGCGCATTCGGCAACAAGCAGAAGCTGGCGGTCAACTCCTTCCATCATCAGGCGGTAAGAGACCCGGGACCTCATCTGAAGGTCTCCGCCACGAGTCCCGACGGCATCATCGAGGCCGTGGAGTCGAGCGAACACAAGGCGTTGCTCGGCGTACAGTGGCACCCCGAGTGCTTCATCCTGAACAACGACGAAAGCCACATGTCGCTCTTCCGCTGGCTTATCAACGAAGCACGCACCTTCGCTGAGGCTAAGCGCATCCACGACACATCTATTATCCTGGACAGTCATTGCGACACGCCCATGTTCTTCACAGACAACAGCCGCGAGAACATCTCGATGTTCGCCTCGCGTACCGACCGCGTGCTCGTCGACCTGCCTAAGATGACCGAGGGCCGCCTCGATGCATCCATCATGGTGGCCTATCTGCCGCAAGGCGAACGCAATGAGGAGGCCTACAAGATAGCGACGGCAAAGGCCGACCTCCTGCTCACGCAAATCGAGGAGATGGTGCGCGCCAACGGAGACCGTGTGGGGCTCGCCGAGACGGAAGACGACATCCTCCGACTCAAGGCACAAGGCAAGAAGGCTATCCTGCGCGGCATCGAGAACGGCTATGCCATCGGCAAGAACATCGGCTTGCTTGAATACTTCAAGAAGCGCGGCATCGTCTATATGACGCTTTGCCACAACGGCGACAACGACATATGTGACTCCGCGCGCGGCAACAACGAGCACGGAGGCCTGAGCGACTTCGGGCGCGAGGTGGTCGAGCAGATGAACCGCCTCGGCATACTCGTCGACATGAGCCACGCCTCAGAAAAAAGCTTCTACGACGCGCTGGAGCTCAGCAAGGTGCCCATCGTCTGCAGCCACAGTTCGGCACGTGCCCTCTGCGACCATCCCCGCAACCTCACCGACGACCAACTGCGGGCGCTCGCCAAGGCAGGCGGTGTGGCGCAGACCACCGTCTACAGCGGATTCCTCCGCTCTGACGGCACAGCCACCGTCGTCGACGCCATCGAGCACCTCTGCCATGCTGCAAAGATAATGGGCGTGGAGCATGTGGGGCTCGGCACCGACTTCGACGGCGACGGCGGCGTGCCGGGACTCGCTGACGCTTCCGAGATAATCAACTTCACGCGCCACCTGCTCCGCCGGCAGTTCTCCGAGCAGGACATCCGCCTCATCATGGGAGGCAACTTCCTGCGCGTCATGGCATCGGCCCAAATCCCGTTATAACGAAATCCCGTCATAACGTCACAACGAATAAAAGGAAAAATGAAAAGAGTTATCTTCTGGCTTCCCGCCATTATATTCCTCATGCTTGCCTCCTGCGACGGTCAGACGAAAGGGAGCGCCTCGAAGGCCGACACCATCGCCCTCGCCTCCTGTCCGCGCTTCTCTGCCAGCAATGCCATGCTCTACATCAAGGAGCAGTGCGAGTTCGGGCCGCGCGTCCCGGGCAGCGACGCCTCGCGACGGTGCGGCGACTACATCGTGGAGCGCTTCAAGGCGTTTGGCGCTGAGGTAGAGGAGCAGACGGCTGACGTCACCATCTGGGACGGCTCGAAGCTGCCCGCACGAAACATCATTGCGCGCATCGCCCCCAGCAACCCCGACCGCATCCTGCTCTGTGCCCACTGGGACTCACGCCCTTGGGCCGACAACGATGACGACGAGGCGAACTATCGCACGCCTGTTCTGGCGGCCAACGATGGCGCAAGCGGCGTCGCTGTCATGCTCGAGATATGCCGACTCATACAGGAGAAGCCCGTCCAGGTGGGCGTTGACATGATATGCTTCGACGCTGAGGACCTGGGCACCCCGCTCTTCGAGGAGGACCGTCTCGGCGCCTCCGACACATGGTGCCTCGGCTCGAAGGTCTGGGCCGAACGCGCCAGGGCCGATGGCTACAAAGCACGCTACGGCGTACTGCTCGACATGGTGGGCGGCTTCGGCGCTACATTCTCGCGAGAAGGCATCAGCAGGCAGTTGGCGCAGCCCATCGTCAACCTCGTCTGGCAATTGGCAGGGCAGCTCGGATACAGGCAGTTCTTCCCCCTCACCGATGCCGGATACGTCACCGACGACCACGTAAACGTCAACGCCGCCGGCGTGCCCTGCATCGACATCATACCTTATTATAAAGATGGTTCGAGCAGCTTCGGCCCCACGTGGCACACGATAAAAGACACGCCCGATAACATCGACCCGAACGTCCTCGAGGCAGTCGGGCAAACATTAACGCAGTTGATTTACAACGAACAATAGTTATCCCTCCCCATCATGTCCATAAACCCCATTATTCCCATCAACCAAATTCAAGACGACATTATCGCTGAGTTCAGCGACTTCGACGATTGGATGGACCGCTACCAGCTGCTCATCGACATGGGCAGTGAGCAGCCGCCCCTCGACGAACAATATAAGACGGAGCAAAACCTCATCGACGGTTGCCAGAGCCGTGTGTGGTTGCAGGCCGATTTTATCGATGGAATGGTGCATTTTCGCGCAGAAAGTGATGCGCTCATCGTGAAAGGCATCGTCGCTTTGCTGGTACGCGTCCTCTCCGGCCACACGCCGCAGGAGATACTCGATGCCGACCTCTACTTCATCGACCGCATTGGCCTGCGCGAACACCTCTCGCCGACGCGAAGCAACGGACTCGGCGCGATGCTCAAGCAAATGAAAATGTACGCCCTGGCCTTTAAGTCAATTCATAATTCTTAATTCATAATTCATAATTATCCTTTGTTTTAATTCTTAATTTTTCTCTCTTAATTCTTAATTATTTCTCCCCCTAAAGGGGGACGGGGGGTCTATGAAGATTGGAACGATTGACCTGGGGGAGCGCCCCGTGCTACTGGCGCCGATGGAGGACGTGACGGATATCGGTTTCCGTCTGCTTTGCCGGCAGATGGGCGCGGCTATGGTCTATTCGGAGTTCGTCTCGAGCGACGCCCTCATCCGTCTCGTCAACAAAAGTCTGCTGAAACTGCAGATTTGTCCCGAGGAGCGACCCGTCGCCATACAGATTTACGGCAAGGACGTCGATGCGATGCGCGAGGCGGCACGTATCGTCGTTGAACAGGCGCACCCCGACGTGCTCGACATCAACTTCGGCTGTCCTGTCAAGAAAGTCGCAAGCAAAGGTGCCGGAGCCGGCATGCTGCAGAACGTTCCCGGCATCCTCGATATCACGCGTGCCGTTGTGAACGCTGTCCCCGACACGCCCGTCACCGTAAAAACTCGTCTGGCTTGGGACGAAAAGCACCTCCTTTTGCCCGACGGCACACCCTTCATCGTCGACCTGGCCGAGCGCCTGCAGGACTGCGGCATCAAGGCATTGACCATCCACGGCCGTACAAGAGCACAGATGTACACGGGCGACGCCGACTGGACGAACATCGGACTGGTGAAGGCCAACCCCCGCATGCATATCCCCATCATCGGCAACGGCGACATCACCTCCGCAGAAGAGGCCAGGCAAGCCTTCGACCGCTATGGCGTCGATGCCGTCATGATAGGCCGCGCCACCTTCGGACGCCCTTGGATATTCCACGAGATAGCGCATCCCGAGCAGCCCCTCACGCTCGACGAGAAAGTGGATATCCTCAAGAGGCAGGTAGAAATTAGCATCCAAACCCTGTCAAAGAAGTCTCCCTTTAAGGGAGATTTAGAGGGTCTTGAGCTTTGCGGCATCAGGCATGTCCGCCGCCATCTCGCCGCCACGCCCCTCTTCAAAGGTATCCCCAACTATCGCGACACCCGCATAGCCATGCTCCGAGCCGAGAAAAAAGAGGATGTCTTCGCCCTCATCGAGCAAACGAGGCAGATGCTGAAAACCTGATTGCGCTTTATCCCACACATTTTCAAACGTTTCGATTGCAATACTACCACGTGGCGTTTTCAAACGACACACTAGTAAATTTCAAACGACACACGTGTAAATTGCGATTTACTAACGAGTCGTTTTGCGTCGTGACGCGGGGCGGGATGTGATGAGAAGGCCGAGGAAGGTCAGGGCGGCGTTGAGCAGGAGGAGTTCGTAGCTGAAGCGGTAGTTCCAGAGAAGCGGGGCGAGGTAATCCAAAAAGGCACAGATGATGGGGGAGATAACGGCGATGTAGGGCACGGCTTGGTCATTCGCCGTCCTGTGCGTGAAGAGGCCGAAGCTGAAGAGTCCTAACAGGGGGCCGTAGGTGTAGCCTGCCAGGCGGTAGATTGTGTCGATGATGGTGCCGCTGCCTGCGATGTGGAAGACGGCGATGCAGAGGGCGAAGGCAAGGGCTACCGCGATGTGGACGCGATGCCGGGTGCGAAGGGCGCTCTCCTCCTCTCCTCCTTTTTGCTCAATCCTGAGGATATCGACGCAGATGCTCGTGGTGAGCGACGTCATTGCGCTGTCTGCGCTGGAGAGCGCCGCCGCGGTGATGCCGATGGTGAAAGGGAAGACGACGAAGGTTCCCAGCGCTCCCTGGCCCACAAGCATCGGCAGCAAGCGGTCGCCGGCATCGGGGATGGCGAGCCCTTCCTGGGCAGCAAAGGTGTAGAGCAAGACGCCGAGTGCGAGGAAGAGAAGGTTGACGGGCAGGATGCAGAAGCCATAGAGGCACATGTTCTTCTGCGCGGAACGGAGCGAGCTGCAGGTCAGGTTCTTCTGCATCATGTCCTGGTCGAGGCCGTTCATGACGATGGTAATGAACATGCCATTGATGAACTGCCGGAGGAAGAACTGCGTGCTCGACGTGTCCCAGCAGAACATCTGCCCCATGGGACTGCTGGCGATGGTCTCCGCTATGCCGGAGGGCGTGAGGTTCATCTTCATCGACACGCCCCAGACGATGCAACCCGTGGCAAGAAGCATGCAGAAGGTCTGCAGGGCGTCGGTGCGGACGATGTTCTCGATGCCGCCTTTCCTCGTGTAGAGAAAGATGGCGAGCAGCACGACGCCTACCGTGAAGGCGAAGGGGAGACCGAGAGGGCGGATGGCCATTTCGTGAAGCACGGTACACGTCAGGAAGAGGCGTGCTGCGGCGCCTGTGAGTTTGCTCAAGAGGAAGAAGCAAGCGCCCGTCAGATGGCTGCGGCGCCCGAACCGCTCGGCAAGGTAGCCGTAGATGCTGGTGAGCCGAAGCCTGTAGTAGAGCGGCAGCAAGAGAAAGGCGATGCAGACGAAGCCGGCGAAGAAGCCAAGGCACATCTGGATGTAGGTCATGCCGTTCTGATGCACCCAGCCCGGCACGCTGACGAGGCTCACACCGCTGATGCTCGCCCCTATCATGCCGAAGGCGACGAGCAGCCACGGCGACCGCCGGCTGGCGCGAAAGAAGGCGTTGTTGTCGCCCTTCGTTTTCACAAGCCTCGTAAAGAGGACAAGCAGCAGTATGTAAAGCCCCAAAGCGGAGAAAACGAGAAGATTGGACATGCGAAGAATGACTTTATTGCGGATTTCGTGTGTAAAGGTACGAAATTTTTCGTATCTTTGCAGCAGATTTTGAAAAATATATGAAGATGAAGACGAAAAGCATCCTGGCTGCACTGCTTCTGCTGGCGGCCACTTACGTACAGGCAGCGCTGACGGCTTACGACCTGCGCTGCGAGCTGCTCCACCAGCCTTGGGGCATCAACACGACCGCTCCCGCCCTGAGCTGGAAGCTGAGGCAGGACCACAATGGTGTGCGGCAATCGGCCTATCAGATACTTGCCGCCTCGCGCCCCGACCTGCTGTCGGAGGAGAAGGCCGACCTATGGAACAGCGGCCGCATAGAGAGCGAGCAGTCGATCTGGGTGACGTACGCCGGCCGGCCGCTCGAGAGCCGCAGCGTCGTCTATTGGCAAGTGAAGGTCTGGGACGAGAACGGCAAGAGCGGCGATTGGGCACGAGGCGCGAAGTTCTCAGTAGGCATCCTCGACAAGACGCTGTGGCGAGGCAAGTACATCGGCATGGAGCGAATGGACCGCAAGGTGCAGCCGCTCCTCTACAAGACGTTCGAGTGCGAGGACACAAAGGCACCCGCCTTCCTGCACATCAGCACGCTGGGGTATCATGAGATATATCTCAACGGCGAACGTGTGGGCGACGACGTGCTGACGCCATCTGTCGTGGAGTACAGCAAGCGGCATCAGGCGATGACATATAGCCTGGAGGGCAAGCTGCGCAAAGGTCGCAACGACCTCGTCGTCTGGCTTGGCGGCGGCTTCTACGACAACCCGAAGATAGTCGGCGTGCATGAAGGCGGGCCCTACGCCTTGGCACAGATAGACCAGCAGCAGGAGACGGGCGGATGGCGGACACTTGTGGCGACGGACGAGACATGGCAGTCGCGGGGCAGCGGCTACTATGACGACGGCCAGGCCGGCGCGTGGACGTTCGGCGGCGAAGAGGTCAAGGCCTCTGAGCTCCTGCCCGACTTCTCATCCTCCACGCTCGATGCCGTCACGTGGCAAGGCGTCACGACGATGGACCTCCCTGCACAGGAGATAACGCCGATGATGTGCGAGCCGAACCGCATCATGATGGAGGTGCAGGCCCAGCAGGTGTCGCGCTTCGACGGCAACAAATGGATGGTCGATATGGGCCGCAGCATCGTGGGCTGGACGCGCATCCGCCTCGGCAAGCTACGCAAGGGGCAGCGCATCACCATCAGCTACTGCGACTGGCTGGCCCTCAGCGGCGACTTCGACGAAGGCGTCTTCACCGACCATTACATCGCAAGCGGCGAGGGAGAGGAGACGTTCCAGAACAAGTTCAACTACCACGCGTACCGCTATATCAAGATAGAGGGGCTCGACCGTCAGCCGGCGCTCTCGGACATCGCAGGCATGCTCATCCACACGGGCTACGAAAAGGGCGCGTCGTTCGTCTGCAGCGACAAGGACCTCTGTGCCATTCACGACATGGTGCACTACACATTCCGCTGCCTGACGCTCGGCGGCTACATGGTGGACTGTCCGCACATCGAGCGGCAGGGCTATGGCGGCGACGGCAACGCCTCCATCTTGGCGGCGCAGCTGCAATACGACATGTATCCCCTCTATCGCAATTGGCTGCAGGGCTACACCGATGCGCAGGGCGACGACGGCGAGGTGCCGCACGTGGGGCCTGCCTTCTGGCAATGCGGCGGCGGCCCATTCTGGTGCGCCTTCATCGCCAATGCGCCCTGGCAGACCTATCAGCAGTACGGCGACCTCAGGCTTCTGGAATGGTACTACCCCAACATGCAGCGCTACCTCGCATACGCCGAGCAGTACATGCCCGACGGACTGCTGACCGTGGAGCACCGCTGGCCGAGCACGCGCCGCAAGGACTGGTTCCTCGGCGACTGGGCATTGCCCAACGAGGAGCACCAGACGCACACCGAGAGCATCGACCTCGTGAACTCATGTTCGATGAGTTGGGTCTATGGCATCATGGCAAACGCTGCCCAGCTGCTTGGCAAGGCCGACGACGCACAGCTCTACAGACAGAAGCAATCGGACATCAACCAACGCATCCACGCTACATATTATAATAAAAAGGACGCCACCTACGCCAACGGCCTGCAACTCGACCAGAGCTTCCCGCTCTTCGTGGGCGCCGTGCCCGACGACCTGCAGCAGAAGGTCAACAATGCCCTGAAGCGCGAGACCTACGGGCGTTTCGACGGCCACCTCTTCACGGGACTCGTGGGCATCCCCATCGTGACGCAATGGTGCACCCGCGCAGGCAACGTCCAGCTCATGGCGGACATGCTGCACCAGCACAGCTTCCCCGGCTATCTCTATATGATCGACAACGGTGCGACAACGACTTGGGAGCACTGGAACGGCCGCAGGAGCCGCATCCACAATTGCTACAACGGCATCGGCTCCTGGTTCTATCAGGCGCTGGCCGGCATCGAGGGCGACCCGTCGCAACCCGCTTACCGCCACTTCACCATACGTCCGCAGCTGCCCGACAGCCTGTCGTTCGTGCGCGCCCTCAAGCCGACGCCCTACGGCGACATCAGTGTCGATTGGAAACGCTCCGCCAGCACTTTCGACCTGCGACTCAGCATCCCTGTCGGCACCACCGCCACCGTGCTCTGCCCCGAGGCATTGAAGCAGCAGGCCGAAACCGTAGAGATGGCTCCTCGCAGCCTTAACCGCTCCGGACTCGTCTTCAACGAAAAGGAGCGCAACCGCAAACCCGACCCGGAGCCGACGCGCTTCAAACCCTCCGAGCCAATCGAGCTGGGCAGCGGCACATACCGACTCATCTACCGACTGAAGAAGTAGGAGTTCGCCATCCTACGAGAGGAAAAAGGCGAAAAAAGTCTCGAAGAGACGACAGACCACAGACGGGGGTGCAAGCTCCCGGTGATGATGCTGCGCGAAAAAAGTCTCGAAGAAACGACAGACTACAGACGGGGGTGCAAGCTCCCGGTGATGATGCGGCGCGAAAAAAGTCCCGAAGGGACGACAGACTACAGACGGGGGTGCAAGCTCCCGGTGATGATGCGGCGCGAAAAAAGTCCCGAAGGGACGATAGATCACAGACGGGGGTGCAAACCCCCGGTGATGGCGCGAGGGAAAAGAAGTCCTGAAAGGACGACAGACTACAGACAGGGATGCAAGCTCCCGGTGATGATGCGGTGCGAATAGAGTCCCGAAGGGACGACAGACTACAGACGGGGGTGCAAACCCCCGGTTATGGCGCGAGGGAAAAGAAGTCCTGAAAGGACGACAGAATCCAAAAGTAAGTTGGAATTAAACCAATTATATATTCTGTCGCCCTTTCAGGGCTTTTGTATCGTGAATGAAACAGGCCCGGGGGTTGACACCCCCGTCTGTGTTCTGTCGCACCTACGGTGCTTTTTTGCCGGACAGTAATATCTCCCCCCTATATCATTGCCCCCGAAAGTGCCACGTGGGGGAACAGCAAACGCCACAGCAAGCGTTGTCCGTTCCTTGCTGTGGCGTTGGTCGTTCCTTGCTGTAGCGTTGTCCGTTCCTTGCTGTAGCGTTGTCCGTTCCTTGCTGTAGCGTTTGCCGTTCCTTGCTGTGGCGTTGTCCGTTCCTTGCTGTGGCGTTTGCCGTTCCTTGCTGTGGGATTTGAATTTCCCTCTAAAGGGATTTTTTGATTTATGACAATGTGACGACACGCGCCTCATCCTCGAGGACTTCTATCGTCACCTTGACGGCGTCCTCGGGAAGCAGTTCCTCGACCATCTCCGGCCATTCGATAAAGCAGGGGTAACCGCTGTAGAAATACTCCTCGCAGCCGATGTCGTAGGCTTCACGGAGGTTCTTGATGCGGTAGAAGTCGAAGTGATAGATGGGCTGTCCCTGGGCGTCGGCGTACTCGTTGACGATGGCGAACGTGGGCGAAGCGACGGGATCCGTCACGCCCAGTGCCTCGCAGATGGCTTTGATGAATGTCGTCTTGCCTGCCCCCATCTTGCCGTAGAAGGCGAAAACGCAATTTTCGCCCATTTCATCGATAAATTTGCGTGCAGCTTCGGCAAGAGTGGCGCCCTCCAAACCTTCCTGAGAGGAGGCTTCTATGTTTTGAATTTTGAATTTATACATTTTGAATTTCATTATCCCCGTAAGGGGGTAAGGTCTTTCACCGCTTCTTCCCTCTCAGCGTGACGAGCGGGATGAGCATCTCCTCCATGCTGATGCCGCCGTGCTGGAACGTGTCCTTGTAGTACTGCACGTAGTAGTTGTAGTTGTTGGGATAGGCGAAGAAATCTTCCTGCATGGCAAAGATGTAGGTCGTGCTGAGGTTGGGGCTGGGCAGGCCTGCGCGGAGGGGCTCCTTTATCTCGAAAACCTCCTTGGGATTGTAGGAGAGGTGTTTGCCCAGCTTGTAGCGGAGGTTCGTGTTCGTGTTGCGGTCGCCGATGACCTTGATGGGGTTGTAGCATCGGATGCTGCCGTGGTCGGTGGTCAGCACGACGGTGCATCCCTGGGCAGCCAGGCTGCGGAAGAGGTCGCTCACGGCCGAGTGGCGCAGCCAGCTCTGCGTGATGCTGCGATAGGCCGCCTCGTTGCTCGCCAGTTCCCTCACCATGAGGCTCTCCGTGCGTGCGTGGCTGAGCATGTCGATGAAGTTTATGACCACGACATTCAAGTCGTTCCTTTTCAGTTGCGTTATCTGGGATACGAACTTCTCGGCGGCGCTGGAATGGTTTATCTTATGGTACGAGAACGTGTTCTTGCGGCGGTAGCGCTCGAAGTGAGTCCTGACCAGAGGTTCCTCGTTGAGGTTCTTGCCCTCCTCGCTGTCCTCATCGACCCAGAGGTCGGGAAACATCTTGGCGATGTTGTTGGGCATGAGGCCGCTGAATATGGCGTTGCGTGCGTACTGCGTCGCCGTCGGGAGGATGCTGCAATAGAGATTCTCCTCGACCGTGAAGGCATCGCCGATCTCGTTCAACAAGACGCGCCACTGGTCGTAGCGGAAGTTGTCGATGACGATGAGGAATACCTTCTCGCCCTTGTCGAGCAGGGGGAAGATGGCGCGCTTGAAGATGTCGGGGCTCATCACGGGGCGCTCCTCCGGCTTCTCCATCCAGCGCAGGTAGTTCTTACGGATGAACTTTGAGAACTCGGCGTTTGCCTCGTGGCGCTGCATCGCGAGCATCTCCTGCATGCCACTCTCCGTCTCGCTCAGCTGCAGCTCCCAGTACGTCAGCTTCTTATAGACGTCTTTCCATTCCTCGAGGTTGGATGCGTCGTTGATTTGCATGCCGAGGCGCGCGAAGTCCTGTTGGTAGTTGCTTTGCGTGTGTTCGGTCACGATCTCCCTCTGCTGGATGTTCTTCTTGAGCGTCAACAGGATTTGTGTCGGATTGACGGGCTTGATGAGGTAGTCGGCAATCTTGGCGCCGATGGCTTGCTCCATGATGTGCTCCTCCTCGCTTTTAGTCACCATCACCACAGGCGTGGCGGGCAGCAGTTCCTTCACGCGGGTCAGGGTCTCGAGACCGCTGAGGCCGGGCATGTTCTCGTCGAGCAGGATGAGGTCGAACGCCTCTTCGGCGCAGCGGTCAAGGGCATCGTAGCCGTTCGACACGGTCTCCACCTCGTAGCCCTTCTTCTCGAGGAACAGGATAGCCCTTCTTCTCGAGGAACAGGATGTGAGCCTTCAGGAGCTCAATCTCATCGTCAACCCAAAGCAGTTTGTAGTTCATTGTCCTTATTTCTTATAGTGACTATAGGGACTATAGTACCTATAGCAAACTTACCAGCCAAACGGGAAGTCGTCCTCTTCCTGGGTTTCTGCTTCCTGCTCCTTCTCCTCCTGTTCCCGCTTGTCTAACTCGTCGGGATCGAGGATCTCGAGGTCGGCCGGGGTGTCTATCTTGAGGTCTTCGGGCACGTCGAGCGGTGCGAAGTGCTCGTCGTAGAATGCCTTGTAGTCGTCGAAGCTGAACTCCTTGCCGATCATCTTGAGGTTGTCGTCGGAGATAAGCAGTGTGCGTATGCCTTCGAGCCGAGTGCGCATGTGTTCGTCGGCGTGGAGTCGCTGTGCGTAGGCGTGCACCTCGTCGTATGAAAGGAATCCCTTGATCACCATCATCGTCAGCCCGGCGTCGGCCTGTATCTCGATGTCGAAGTTTCGAGCCATGAAGTTGGTGAAGTTGTAGTGAGCCATCTCGAAGACCAGCATGTTCTCGTCGAGGCTGCCTGTCGGGTAAGCCAGCACGAAGTTGAAATTGCTGTAGCGGTCGTCCTTGAGGACGGGCTCTGCCGCTGTGCTGTCGCCTGCTTCGCTACGTGTGCGGCGGCTCCATATACTGCTTGCGTCGTAGCGGTCGTCCATGAGGAGACGTCCCTCGTCAAGCCCCTTGACGATGGCTTGCGCCAGCTCCGTCACCTCTTCCTTCGGGAACTTCTGTATCACGTCGCGCAAGGTCACCATGAACGTGTCGCGCTGCCCGTCGTAGAGCGAGCTCATGGCGCGGACGAACATCATGCGGGCGCGGTTCTTGCCCTCGGGGAAGTTGTCGGTGCTGAACTGGTAGTTCTCCTCCACCTTCTTGTAGTTCTCTGTCTGATAGGCTGCATAGGCCTCCGCATAGATGCTGTCCTCGACGTGCTTGCCCTCGCGTGCTATCATCTCGTAGTTCGGGTTGCCCAGGAGGAAGGCAAGCTTGGCATCGGGGTAGTCCTCGAGCAGGTAGCCCTTGTACTCCTCAGCGCCCTCCAGGTCCTCAAGGCGGCCGTAGAGCAGGAAGAGGTGATAGAAGACGTTGTCCGTGCCCTCGTGTTCCGGGAAGTCATTGAGGAAGCGAATCATCGTCTTCTCAGCCAGCGGGAAGTTCTCGAGCTGCTCCTGCTCCTGTATTCCTGCATTGTAGAGGGCGTTGCCAAGCAATTGGTTGGATGCTTCCATCTGTTCCTCCGTGAAAGGTATCTGCTTGAGGTAGAACTCGCGATGGTGTGGGTCGTTGGCAAGCGAGTCCTTGCGTGCCTGCTCCTTTGATGCGATGCTGTCTGCTTCGGCAGCACTGGTGGCCGCTCCGAAGAGGCTGTCGGCCATCGCCTCATCCATTCCCTCGTACTTCTTGGCCTCTTCCTCGCTCATGTTTGCAAGGAGGGACTGCTTGTTGCTTATGCGCCAGAAGTTCTCGTTGGGACGTGTGCCCCACCGACGCTGGAACTCCTGTTGGCCGTTGCGAACCGCCATGGGGTTGTAGAAGTACCAGTCGCCCTGCTGCTGCCCACCCATCATGCCCATCTGGTTCATCTGAGCAGCGGCGGCGTCCTTGCCCATGCCGGTGGCCGCGGCTGCCATCATGCCATTGTTCATGGCGTTAGGGTTGAGCGTACCGTTCGCGGCAGCCTTCTTCGCCTCCTCTTTTTCCTTTCTGCGGAGCTCAGCAATGACGCGGTCGATGGCTGCGAGGTAAACCTCCTCGGGACTCTGGGCAAGCACCTGCAGGCTGTCTTGCAGCTTGATGGTGCTCAGGTGAGGCTCCAGGTCGTTAAGTATCTTGCTGCGACGCTCCGTCTCTTTGTATTCCTGATGCTCCTTGTCGAGGGCGCCGACGCAAAGCTTATAGGTGCGTGCCGCCTCGATATAGTTCTCCTGCTCCCAGTAGAGCTGGCTCAGATGCAAGAGCAAGGTCGCCTTGTCGGGACCGTTCTTCTTGCTTTCCTCCAAGCCTTTCTCCCAGGCATAGATGCAGTGCGTGGTGTCCTCGTTGGCGAGGTAGATGTTGCCCATCGCATAATAGACCTTGTCGAGGTAGTCCTTGTTCTTGTCGCTCCTTGCCATGCGCTTGAGGCGGGCTATCATTTGGCGGAACTTGCCTTTGTGCATCACCTCGGTCTGCATGATGCGGGCGTTGAACGCCACCTCGTAAGGCGGGTTGGCGCGTATCACTTTGGAGAGCGTCTTGTAGGCCATCGTGTCGCGCCCTGTCTCGTGATAAAGCTGTGCCAGCAGGAAGTTGAGGCGCGCCTTTGGCAGCTTGCCGCGCGTCGTCTTGATGGCATTCTTCAGGTGCGGAATGGCTTCCTGATACTGATGCGTCAGCACGTAATAGCCGGCCTTGGTGTTCTCCACCTCCTTCTCGCCCTTACGCGTGATGGTGTCCCTCTTCATCTTGTTGAGGAGGTCTTCTGCGTCGTACGGCCAGTTAAGCGCTACGTAGCATCGCGCCAGCTTTGCCTTCGCCACGGACGTGATGTCGGGCTGCGTGCTGTAGAGGCGGAGAATGTAGTTGTAAGTGGAAGCAGCCTCGAAGAACTCACCTTTCTGGAACTGCGCATCGGCCATCATGAACCAGGCGCGATATATGTAGGGGTTGAACTCCCTGCGAGCCAGGAACGCCTTCTCCTTTTCCGTGCGCTTGCTGTTACCTTTGATGATGGGACGCTTCTTGATACTGTGCACCTTGATTGCCTTCTCGCTCTTGGTGATAGCTGTCTCGAAGTTGCTCTTGCCCAGGTTTGCCGTTGCCTTGCTCGTGCAGATGTACATGGGCAGTATCTCGTTGAAGTTGTCCTTGTGACCTTTACTCTGCGCCTCAAAGCCCTCGAGGTAGGCCACTTGCCCGTTGTAGAGCGTGTTGTAGTGAGCGGTCAGAGCGTGGTAGGCACGCGTGGTGGACGTGTTTTTCTTCGTAGAGCAAGACACAAGCAGAGCAAGCAGCACGATGCACATCATGCCGCAAAGCTTAGCCTTCTGCCAGTTGTTTCTTGCCATACTATTTCCCATACATTATTATATATAACGTGCGCGCGCGTCACTTTATTGTGTTTGTTCCCCAACAATCAGTAAAACTTCGTCTTTCAGCTCGTCGGGAAGGGGCACTCTGCGCAGCTCGAGACTGTGCACCCAACCGGCCACTTCGTCGGTTCGCATCGTATAGAGCACCTCGCGAAACTCCTCGACCTCCTCCTCGCTATAGCTTGTCCGGCCCCGGAAGCGGTCAAGCTCCTCGTCCTCATAGTAGTCTATCTCCTCTGCGATAGCTCGCAAGTAGTCTTTTTCGCAGACTTCGTGCTGCCCGCAACACGTGATGTCTATTTGCCGCATACCTTAAATCCTGCTTTTTTGAGGTCGTCCCAAAAGGCGGGATACGATTTGCTGACGACCTCGGGATTGTTTATCTGAATCTCGCCGCCTGTGCGGAGACAGACGGGCGCAAGTGCCATAGCCATGCGATGGTCTTCATAGGTGTCGAACGCGAACGTCTCGTAGGGCAGGCTTTCAAAGTTATCGATGTTGTATAGCCCTTCCCAGAACAGCTCGTTGCCCTGCTCTTCCAGGCGCACTATTTTGCCGAGCTCGTTCTTCAGGGCTGCAATGCGGTCGGTCTCCTTGATGCGAAGACTCTGCAGGCCATAGAGATGGAAGGGCACGTCGAGCATTGAGCAGGTCGCAGCAAACGTCTGGGCGAGGTCGGGCTGATGTGTGAAGTCGCAGCTGAAATAGCAGGTGATGCCGCCGCCCTTCCTGAGCCGGACGACTTCCGTCCCGTCGGGTTCCACGAAGTATTGTGTCGTGACGCCCAGCTCTCCAAATAGCTGCCAGACCCGGCTGTCGCCCTGAATGCTGTCGTGATGCAGGCCGACCAGGTCCACCTCAGCATTCGCGTCGCGCGTCAACGCCACCATCTCATACCAATAACTCGCCGCGCTCCAGTCGCTCTCGATATGATAAGGCCGCTGGAGGTACGGGCCGGGCCGGACGTCGATAGTGTTGTTGCCCTGCCATTCCACCTTCGCCCCGAAGTCGCGCATCATGCCGACGGTCATGTCGAGGTAAGGGCGGCTCGCGATGTTGCCTGTCAGGGTGAGACGCAAGCCATTCTTCAGCGTCGGGGCAATCATCAGCAGGGCAGAGATGTACTGCGAGCTGACATCGCCCGGGACGGTCAGAGCGCCGCCCTCAAGGTTGTCGCGACCCGAGATGCGCAGAGGCGGGAAGCCCTCCTCGCCTTCGTAAGCGATGGAAGCACCAAGCGTGCGAAGTGCATCCACGAGGATGCCGATGGGACGGTGCCTCATGCGTTCCGTGCCGGTAATGACGTGCTCGCCCGGCGTTACGCTTAGGTAAGCCGTCAGGAACCGCATAGCAGTCCCTGCCGCACCGATATCGATGGTCTCTGGCATCGTTTGCAAAGCACGGAGCATTACTTGTGTATCGTCGGAATCCGACAGGTTTTCGGGCAAGACATTACTTCTGCTCAGCGCGCCCAAGACCAAGGCGCGACCCGAGATACTCTTGCTTGCCGGAAGCTCAATACGTCCTCTAAGTTGGTCCCCTGAACTAATCTTTATCATTTACCTTTTTATGAAATTTCACGAATTACGGCACAAAGTTACGAAAAAGTTTGGAAGGAACAAAAAAAAGTTATACCTTTGCACCCACAAATGTAAGGAACGGGATGTAGCGCAGTTGGTAGCGCACACGTCTGGGGGGCGCGAGGTCGCAAGTTCGAGTCTTGTCATCCCGACCTTTTGAAGGAGCCGAAAGCTTAAACACAAGCAGTCGGCTCCTTTTTTATGTGATGTAAAAAAGAGCCTCCCCCTGCCCTTCCAAAGGAGGAGTGACGTGAAGAGACAGTCGTAGTGACGTGAAGGCGCAGTCGTTGGAAATGAAATAAAGGGTTAGCGACACGTTGTAAGAAGGCCAGCGACACGTTGTAAGAAGGCCAGCGACACGTTGTAGGAAGGCTAACAACACGTGGATGGATGACAGGCGGCACATGTTGCGTTTTGTAGGGCTACAGTTCGCTGGCGGTGGGCTGTATGTCAGTCATCCAGTCGGTTCCTGCGGCGGCGATGCGGCCATCGGGTGTGACGAGGATGATGTAAGGCAATTGCCTGATACCCCATTGCTGGACGAGGGGGCTGGCGAAAGCGCGGAAGTCGCAGAAGCTTTCGTAGTCGACGGTGTCGCGGCGTTCTACCCGATACAGTTCGCGCTCGTCAGCGTCGAGCGAATAGCTGAGGAGTTCGATGCTTTTGCCTTTTGATTTCAGTTCTCGGCGCAGGCGTCGGGCGCGATAGAGTGCGCTCTGGCTGCCGCCTTTCCAACTTGCCCAGAACGCTATCAACAGGAGTTTGCCTTGATAATCTGCCTTCTTGACGGTCCTTTCCTCTGCGCCGTTGCCCCCATGGTTAGGTGGTAGCTTGAGGGAAAAGTCGGGTAGGGGATTGCCGACGCGAAGTTTGCCGAGCGAGCGGACGTGGGTAGAGAGTTTGGAGAGTGCAAGGTCGTCGGGGCAAGCGCGACTGAGGCTGTCGTACAACTCCGTTACTTCCTGTGCGGATGCCGTTTCGTCGCAAAGGAAATAGGCAGTCAGGAGGTACTGGCTCATGAAGAGAGTGGGGTGCTCGAGGATGTAGTTGTGAGCGATTTGCCTTGCTTCGGCGGCCGACTTGCCGTTGGCTTCGAGTCGGAACTGCGTATAGACCTCGTTGTCTTCGTCGCCCGAGACCTCCACTTCGCTGAGGTTTTGTGCGTCGCCTTTTATGACGATGTCGCTTCCGGGGTTAGCGAAGACGACAAGTTCCGACTGGTTTGGGTAGAGGATGTGCAGTGTGGCGGGCTGGATGGTGGGTAGCTTGTACTCGAACCGCCCGTCGCGAAGGCGCAGGGTATCGAGCCTGTCGAGCGCCTCGTCGCTGCTGTAGATAAGGAACTCGCCCTGCTCCAGGTGGTCGAATTCCCCTTCGAAGCGAACCTCTTTGGGATGTCCTGTGCAGGAGAGGACGAGAAGTAATGAAGTATGAAGTATGATGTATGAAGGATTTGCTACCGCGCGGAAAGCCCGCTCAACTCTTGGAAGCAGTGTTTTTGCGGTAGCAAATACTTCATACATCATACATCATACTTCATTAAAGTTTACTTGATGAGGCTCTTCACCGCGCTGGCGTACTTGATGAACTCATAGTCGTTGGCGGCGCGTTCGGCGAGTGTCGGGTCGAGCTTGATGGCGTTGGCCAGTGCGCTGGTCACGGTGGCGGCATCTCCTGTGCGTGCAGCGAGGATGGCTTGCAAGTAGCTGGTGATGCCGTCGCCATTCTTGATGTTAGCCAGCGTGTTCTTTGCTGCGACGTAGTCCTTCGCGAGGATTTGAGCGAGGGCTGCGCTGTTGCTTGTCACGCCTGCGAGGTCACTGGCGGCCTGCATGTAGTTGCCCTTCGCAATGTTAAGGTTGCCCATCACCTCCTTGAAGGTATCCGAGCCGCTGCCCTTTGCGAGGTAGCTCTCTGCGGAAGCGATGTCGCCTTCCTTCAGGGCGAGAAGCGCCATGTTCGTGTTGACCTCGGGAGCGTTCTTGTTGATGCTGACGGCGCGCTTCAGATAGGTTTCAGCCATCTCGGGCTGGCCGTTGGCGATGGCCTGCTGAGCCAGGTTGTTGAGCGGGCGATAGTCAGAGGGGAACAGACGTGCCACGTTCTCGTACCATTGGTTGCGTGTCGGCTCGTCCTTGATAAGTTTGTTGGCGCCGTAGATGAGCTCTTCGACGGTGAGTTTGCTCGGGTCGTCTTGGTATTGCGCAAGTATCTGATCGTCGCTGCGACCGATGACCTCGTAGTTGACGATGAGACGTGCGCGGCGGAGCTCAGGCAGGATGCTCTCCTTGATATCTGTGAAGACCTCGCTCATGTTGCGTATCTGCTGTTCGCGCTCCTCGGGGTCTTTGTACATGGAAAGTACGCGCAGGATGATGTCCCTGTCCTGGAGGTTACTCTTGCTGATGAGTTCCTGGAAGCCTTCCCAGTCTTCGGCGGTGAACTTCGTATCGACGTCGGCCTTCATGTCAATCTTCTTGAGCTCGCCTTTCAGGTAATTGGCGCTGACATTCTGGCGCTTCTCGGCGAGTTGCTCGTTGAACTTGAACTTGCCGTCGGGGCTTGCGTAGGCGCTCACCTCGATATTCTGCAGGGCACGCGTCTCCTCGTTGTTGTTGATTTCACGCAATATCTTGCCCAAGTCCTTTATGCTGACGCTGTTGAGCTCGCTGGCGCGCAGGTTTGCCTGATTGATGAGGAACTTGATGTTGGCCTCTTGTTTCTGCTCGATGATGCGCTGGAAGGCGTCGGGAGCTGTGGAGGCCTTCATGCCGCAGCGGCTGAGGAGCTGGCTTGTGGCGAGCACGCCGTAGCCGATCTTCACTTCGGGGATGCTGACCACTTTATTTCCGAGCTTGGCCTCGAAGCGTGCGTAGAGGTCGCTGTTCTGCATGGCGTCCTGATAGGTAAAGTTGGACTTCATGGTATAGACGCCGCCCTGCTTGTAGCTGATGGTGGTGCCGTTGCCCTCTACCTTCTCACCCTGGAAGGTCTGGCTCTGCCCGATGGCTTCGCCGCCTTGGTATTTGAGGACGGGCGTGACGGTTACCTCGGCCTTCTTCTTCATGTACTTGACGGGGAAGGTACCGTTGATGGTGGCCGGCACCTCGTTGCCGACGAGTTCGAGGGGTGTGGGAGTGACGGTGAAATTCTCGTCTGTGAGCTTGCCGAGCTTGCTGCAGGAGCTCATGACGAAGGCAGCCGAAGCTGCCGTGAGAAAGAGTCTGGTTGTACGTTTCATTGTGTCTTTTTGGTTTATTCTTCTTTATTTCGGGCGCAAAGGTATGAAAAATAATTCATAATTCATAATTCATAATTCATAATTTTATGGTTCAGCGTGATTTTCTCCATATTGCTACGCAATCCAACGCAATTGGACTGGCAGGATTATGAATCATGAAGGGAGAATTACGGTTTGCCTATACGAGCGCCAGTACATCCTGTGGCTTTTCGGCGAAGATAGTGGCGCCGTTGGCCACGAGAAAGTCTCTGCTGCGGAATCCCCACAGCACGGAGATGCATGGCAGTCCGGCATTCGAGGCCGTCTGCAGGTCCACGTCGGAGTCGCCCACATAGATGGCCTCGTCCTTCGTCACGCCAAGCATGCTCAGGGCCTTCTCCACCATGTCCGGTTCGGGCTTGCGCGGAATGCCCGGCTGCTCGCCTATCGCCACGTCTATCACGCCGTTGAAGAAGGTGTGCGACAGTTCGTCGACGCCCGTCTGCAGCTTATTGCTGACCACCGCCATGCGGTAGCCGTGGGTGTGGAGCGTCATGAGCAGGGTTGCCACACCTGGATAGAGGCACGTATGGTCCTGGCAATGAATGATGTAGTGCGCCTTGAAAGCCTCGAAGCAATTCTCCAGCACCGTCCTTTTCGTGCCTTTCGGGACGGCTCGCTCGATGAGTTTCCTGACGCCGTTACCTACGAAGCGCCGCACCTCGTCGAGTTGTCTTTCGGGCAGCCCGCAGCTGCGCAGGGCGTAGTTCACGCTCAGGAAAAGGTCCTCGAGCGTATCCGTCAGCGTCCCGTCCAGGTCGAATATGATTGCCTTATACTTCATCTGTGTTTTTTCTCCGCGCTGCAAAGGTACGAAGAACCGCGGAAAATACCAAGAGAAAGGGTGGTTTTATTTATTATAATGTAAGGCGTGGACACTTTCGGCTGCACGCGGAGGTGGAAAAACGAGCCTGCATCCTCATTCGCCACGGCACTTTCCTCCGTCCGAAAAACGTGCCAATTGCAGATTTCCCCCTTTGCCTTTGTGATTGCCGATGCTGGGAAGCATTGGCTCCTGATTTTACAATTTGTCGCAAAAAGAGTCGTTTCGCTTACTTCTTGCTATTTTGCGAATTTTCGTTCTGCGGCGCGATGGGTGCCGGGACGTAGGGGGGTACGTCCCGCCTCAAGAAATGCCTCATTTTGTAACGCCTTGATACAGAAGCTGCTATTTTTCGAAAAAATTGGAGAAAGGCGGAAAAAGTTCGCTTTCGGGACAATAAAAGGAGTTTTAGGACACGTTTTCTCTACAGAAACGACGTGACGAATCGTCCCTCGCAACGTGTTGCGAGGGCAAACGCAACACGTTGCGTTCGCCTTTCCTACGTGTAGCGTTTGCTTTTCCCTCGTGAAGCGTCCGTTTTCGCCTCCAGTCGGAAGCCCCGACGCGACACGTTTTGTCCGCCTCTGAAATAGCAAAATGTAAGCAATCCGACGCTTTTACATGTCAAATAGTCAACTTGAAGAAAAAGCCTCCAAGCAAAAAAATAATGTGTCTTTTGCAAATAATTTGCACCATTTTGCTTGTCATATTAAAATTTTTTGCTAATTTTGCTCCGCAGATGATTATTTAAGTGCAATTCGGACATCATAAAACGCATTTTTTCAGACCATGAAGCATCATTTGTCACGATATTTGACGATTTTCATCCTGTCGCTTGCCGGCACCTTGCAAGCCGCGGCGGACCTGACCTTCTCGCAGGTGGCAAGCGGTTTTCCCATCGTCGGGACCGACGCAAACGCCGTGTTCGTCGTGGATGCGAATGATGCCGAGGTGGTCACCACCGCCGCTCGCTGCGTCATCCGGGACATCAAGGCAGTCACGGGGACAAGCCTTACGCTAAGAAACCTTACCTTCTCCCCGAACCTCCCCTACAGCCTCCCCCGACCCCTCCAAAGGAGGGGGGAACCGCTGCGAGAAGGTGGAGGGGATAATAGCCCGCAGTTCACCCCTCCTTTGGAGGGGATGGAGGAGGCTGTCATTCTCGCCGGCACCATCGGTTCCTCCGCCCTCATCGACATGCTCATTGCCGATGGGAAGGTCGATACCACAGGTCTCACGGGCGTCTGGGAAGCGTATGCGCTCCAGCTCGTACAGGAGCCGATGGAGGGCGTCGGCCAAGCCCTCGTCATCTTGGGCGGCACGCCGCGCGGCACGGCTTACGGCCTCTTCGAGATCAGCCGCAGAATCGGCGTCTCGCCCTACGTCTGGTGGGCCGACGTGGAACCCGCCCCGATGGCCTGCATCTATGTTCAGGGCGACCGCACCGACGTGGAGAAACCCTCCGTCCGGTACCGCGGACTCTTCATCAACGACGAAGACTGGGCGCTCCTCCCATGGGCCAAGCGGACCATCGACGCTACATATAACAATATAGGACCTAACACCTACGAAAAGGTGATGGAACTCCTGCTCCGCCTCCGCGCCAACTGCCTCTGGCCAGCTAAGCACGGCAGTTCGCGCGCCTTCTGGTCGATGGAGGAGAACAAGCGGTTGGCAAAGGCCTGGGCTATCGTCATGAGCTCCGGCGACAGCATGCTGCGCGACAACCTCTGGGAGTGGCCGCGCTTCAAGAGCGGCAACAACAGCAACAACTTCACCTTTGCCACCAACCCGCAGGGCTGCTACGACTACTGGGCGAAACGTGCCGGCGAGGCGCGCGACTACGAAGGCATCTACGACATCGGCATGAGGGGACTCCAGGACGTTGCCCTGTTGGGGTACGACGGACAGGCAGCCCAGCTGAAGGGCCTCGCCGATATCATCGCCGCCCAACGCGAAATCATCACCGACTCCCTGGGCGGCGACCCCACAAAGGTGCCGCAGATATACATCCCCTATAAGGAGGCGCTCACGCTCTACAACGCAGGCCTCCAGATACCCGACGACGTGACGATGTGCTGGGTGGACGACAACTACGCCTACATCCGACAACTCCCCACCGCGAAGGAGCGCAAGCGAAGCGGCGGGCATGGCATCTACTACCACCTCTCCTACCTCGGCAACCCCTGCTCCTACATCTGGCTCAGCACCATCTCACCCTCGCTCATCAGCTACGAGTTGTCGAAAGCCTACGAAAACGGCATGACGCGATTCTGGATGATAAACGTCGGCGACATCAAGCCGGCAGAGGCAGAGTTCGAGTTCTGCATGGAGCTGGCCTGGGACGTCAGCAAGTGGACGCCCGAGCGTGCTCACGAGTTCAGCCGCTGGTGGTCGGCCAAGACCTTCGGCGAGGAATTTGCCGATGAAATGGGCGAGATGCGACTCGAGCACTATCGCTTGGCGTCGGCCAGCAAGCCCGAATGCGTCTATCACGTCACGCTGACGATTCCCGAGATGCAACAGCGCATCAAGGACTACCAGACGCTTGCCGCCCGCGTCCGCTCGCTGCAGGAAAGCATCCCGCAAAGGCTTCAGGATGCCTACTTCGAGCTTTTCGCATACCCCATCCTTGCTGCGGCAGGGCAGAACCTGAAAGCCTACGGCGCCAAACTCAGCTACTGGTACGCGGGGCTGGGCGACCATGCCCGCGCCATGCACTACGCAGCCCTGGCCCGCTCCGGCTACAGCGACGTCGTCTACCTTACAGACATCTTCAACAACCAGACAGCAGGCGGCAAGTGGAACGGCATGATGAACAAGTCGCCCAATGCCAGCGCCACCGGCTCGCAATTCGGTATGCCGTACGCCGCTACGGCAAGCGAGGTCAACGATGCCAGGGGGGAAGTCTTCGACGAAGGCTACGTCTACCTTCCCGGCACCAGCTACACCGGCAGCCGCGGCACCTGGCAGACGCTCGAGAATCTCGGCGTGGGAGGCCAGAGCATTACCGTCTGGCCCATCGACTACACCACCTATACGGCAACCAATGCCCGTAGCAAGGCGCCCTACGTAGAATACAGCCTGCCCCTCGAAAAGGGCAAGTACCAGATTATCGTGCGTTGCCTGCCCACCTTCCCCATCACGACCGCCCACGACCTCTGCGTCGGCATGGGCATCGGCGCAGGCAGCGTCACCTCGCAAAGCATCAAGTGCAACGCCGAGACAAACGTCTGGAGCGACAACGTGATGCATGGCTATGCCGAGGCCCGCTTCTCCTACACCGCGACGTCGGCAAAGGACGTGGCCTTCCGCTTCTATGCCCTGAACCCCGCCCTCGTCATCAGCCAGATTGTCTATCGCCGCACGGATGCCGAGGACTTGACACTCACCGACCAGCTCCTCGTCAATCCCGACTTCGAGCTTTACAAGAGCGGAGGCTCCGTGCGCACCAACCCCACCGGCGGCATACAGCGAGGCGTGCCCTACGGCTGGACGTTGGAGGGCACGATGTCAGGCAATTCCTATGGCATCAGCAACAGCGACGGCTCCATCAACTACTGCGACGGAGGCTCCATCTGCTGGTTCAAGGCAAAGCCTATGCCCGAAAACTTCCGCCTCTATCAGACCATCCCCGCCGACAAGCTCCAGCCGGGCGTCTATGAGGTCGGGTGCTGGCTCTTCAACCAGTCCGGCAAGCGCGGCCCCTGCCGACTCTTTGCCAACGACCACGTGCAGTATTACGCCCACAAGAGCGACTACGACCAAATCCTCAAGGCCGACGAGGTGAGCTCCTTCGCAGGGCACAAGGCAGGCTACGAGACACATACCATCATGCATCCCATGCGCGTCGTGCTGCAGGTTCACGAGGGGGAAGACCTCACCGTCGGCATCAAGACAAGCTGCATCAGCAATGACGGCAGGCAGACCGACGAGACGGGATGGTTCAAGGTGGACCATTTCACCGTCCGCCGCATAGGTGACCTTCCGCAGGGCGACCCGGACTCTCTGACCCGGGCACTCATCGTGAACAGCGACTTCGAGTATAAGACGGAGACAGAGCTCGCGAATGGTGCCACCGTGAAAGGCGTCCCGTACGGCTGGAACGTGTCTTACACCGGCACCTACACCATGACCAATTCCGGACTCTACGGCAGGGGCGAAGGCATGCATGGGCAGAACTACTGCGCCTTCACACCAGCCGGCTACCGGCCCATGCCCAACGACTTTTGTCTCTATCAGACGATACCCGCCGCCAAACTGCAGGCCGGCGTCTATCGCATCAGCTGTCTCTTCTGGAGCGAAGCGGGGCTGGAGGGCATGGGACGCCTCTTCGCCAATAATGCCGTGCAATACTACGGCTCGTCCCACGCCTACGAGCAGAACCTCACACCGGGCGAGGCCAATTCCTTCGCCTCATACATCAGCGAGGCCGTCGATGGGAAATCCATGCAGGAACTCAGTGTGGAAGTCACCGTCGCAGAAGGCGAGGACCTCACCCTCGGCATCCGTTCCGGCTCCATTAAAGGCGACGGCACGCAGGTCACAGGACAAAACCGCACCGGCAAGTTCCGCGTCGATTACTTCCGTATAGAGCGCCTCATGGACGCCAACCCCGACGGCATCGCCCTCGTCCACGAGGACGACAGGTTCTACAGGCATTATCAGGCTCGGGGCACAACATACAACCTCAGCGGCCAAGCGGTCAAAGCGGGCAGGCCAAACGGACAGTTGCCCAAAGGCATATATATAAGGAACGGGCGGAAAGTCGTGGTCAAGTAGCCCCTCCGCCAAATCAAATTATTCAGAACATTCAGAATCCTCCGACTACTCAGAACCCTCCGAGTCCTCCGATTACTCAGAACACTCCGATCATTCAGATATCATATATTTTATTTCACTAACCAAAAACCAACATGAAACGTAAACTTTACTCCCTCCTCCTGTCAGGCATCATGATGCTTGCCGGGCAAGCTGCATGGGCCGACCTGCAGCAGAACGAGAGCGGTGCGTATCTCATCGGCAGCAAAAGCGATTTGCAAGCCTGGTCCGAAATGTCAGGCTACGAGAGCTCTGACGTGGTACTCACCGGCGACATCGAAGGGCTCGACTTCATGCTCTGCACGAACGCCGCTTCCTATAGCGGCACCTTCGACGGCGCAGGGCATACCGTCACCCTCAACTACGACTTCCAGGGCAAGCAGACCGGCATGTTCTACAACTTCGCCGGCACTGTGAAGAACCTCGTCGTGGGCGGCAGCATCCGCGCCTCATTCAAGAACTGCGCCGCACTT
>CACXLY010000059.1 GCA_902768605.1 uncultured Bacteroidales bacterium | reverse complement strand
TGGGAAGAAGATATTAAAATAACTCTGAAATATTGACAATCATGAAAAAGGAATATATAGCACCAACGCAGATTACATGCAAATTGCTCTCGGAGAAGGTCATAAGTACCAGCGAAAGAATAAAGACTTCTGGAAGTGTTGATGGAGTCATTTATGGCGGTATAGACGAAGAAGGCACTATTGAGCCCTCTGTCAAGGTTCTCAGCAACATCTGGGACGACGAATGGTAAGTAAGAATAACACCTCATATAAACGACAACAGGGGATGTGCCGATGGGCATGTCCCCTGTTGTCTTAAGGAAAATGCAATAAACCTACGGAAATGCTCAACTTGTGAGAGCATGAAGGTGAAAGGAATATATCGCATTTATTCAAATGACATAAAATGACATAGAAATGATATTGGCGGTTTCAGTAAAAAAATGATATATTTTCACGCCAAAGTCTGGACTGTAGAAAGCAGTTAGGAGGGTAATTAATGTATCGAATATAGTGATTGCAAACATTCTATTTGAATAAAATTTAATGTTTCTAAATATTTTATTTGATATTATTTGGATGTTTGAAAACATTATACTACCTTTGCAATCGCATAACTATACAAGCTAATAAGTATGGAAGAACAAATAAGCTATCTGATAAAGATTTTCCAGCGTAGGTTGGCGACCACACCAATGCATTTTTTCCGTTACCTATATAAGCAGATAGATTGGAATGACACTTTAATTGGCATTAAGGGGCCGAAGGGATGTGGGAAATCGACTCTATTGTTGCAACACATTAAGGAGTCATTTAGGGGTAAAGAGTTAGAGAAGGTTCTTTATGTATCACTTGACAATCTGTGGTTCAGCACTCACGATATCATTGACGTAGTGGACTACCACTATACCCACGGCGGAACCCATCTCTTTATTGACGAGATACATTATTACAAACATTGGCAAACGTTGCTTAAAAATATCAACGATGACTATCCTGGACTTAAAATAGTCTATACAGGGTCATCAATGCTTCAGTTAGAGAGCAGCGAAGGAGACCTCTCGCGTCGTCTGACCATGTATGAAATGCGAGGACTTTCGCTACGAGAATTCTTGGAATACGAAGGTATATTACAAATGCCATCTGTTACCTTGGAACAATTGCTTGCAGACCATGTTGGCATAGCTATGGAGTTGTGTGGCAAGACAAAGATACTGGAGACTTTCAAAAAATATCTGGAAGTGGGATATTATCCTTTCTATAAGGCAGTGCATCATGGCTACTACCAAAGGCTACAAAATGTGGTAAACCAAGTGATTGAGGTCGACTATCCTAATGTTGAGGATATTACGATGTCAACGATTCGCAAAACAAAAAAAATGCTGATGATTCTTGCAGAGCGAGTGCCTCAACTGCCCAAGATGAATGAGCTATACAAAGAATTGGAAACCGATCGCAATCAGGGGCTGAAGATGCTTTACGCCCTACAACGTGGAGGTCTGCTTCTATTATTAAGTGACAATGCAAAGAGTCCAGATAACCTGTCGCGTCCAGACAAAATATACATCAATAACCCAACAATGATGTTTGCGCTTACGCCAAAAGTTGACGCGGTAACTCTCCGCGAGACATTCTTCTGTAACCAGTTATCACAAGGGCATGAAGTGCGCTATCCAAAGGCAGGTGATTTCCTCGTTGACAGGAAACATTTGTTTGAAGTCGGAGGGAAAGGAAAGAATTTCGGCCAAATAAAAGATATATCCGATAGTTATCTGGCCGTTGATAACACAGAGGTTGGCCACAAAAACCGCATCCCATTATGGATGTTTGGATTATTGTATTGAGTTTTGTTTTACTCCCCCATTTTTAGCCTTTCCAATCATGTCGGAGAGGCTTTTTTAGTAGTACTTTTTTGCCGTTTTTACTTGTTTTTCTCACTTTTTATAGGCAAAAAATACAAAAAACGTATTCTCCTACCTCGTTTTTCATTTCTTTTCTGTATCTTTGCGGCAAATTGTGGCCAATTTGTGCCTCTATCAAGAGACGTATAATGTCAGTGAATTATAAAACGTAGATGAATATGAAGCATATTTTGAAGTCAATAATCGCCTGCTTTCTGATGCAGGTTTTGATGCTCCTTGGAAATGCAGGAACTGCGTCGGCACAGGCGCTTTACACCAATCCGGACACTATTCAGAAGTACCTGAAGGACCGCATTACCGAGGTGAAGGACCAACTGAAAGCGACGAGAACTCAGCTGAAGGAGGAGGAGAGAACGCTCCGTACACTCAATCGCGACCTCGAAAAATCGCGTACGCAAGCCCAGCGCGACAAGGTGAAACTCAAGGAAGCCAAGCGCAATGGCAAGTACTACGAGGTGAAGCCCTACATTCCCGAAGAGCTAAAGGGCGACGTGGAAGCTAAGATTAAAGCAGCCAAGGAAGCTAAAGCAGCTAAACAGCGGGAAATCAAACAAAAAGAAGATGAGAAGAAAGCAGAAGCTAAGGCTGCAAAGGAAGCTGAAAAGAACGCCAAGAGGGAGGAGAAGGAGCAGCTGAAGGCATCGAAGAAGAAGCAATCTTCGCGTGCTAAGGAAAAGAAAGCTGAACAGAAAGCTCAGGAAGAAGCTGCCAAAAATGCCGAGAAAGCTGAGCCTGCAGAATCCGAAAAGACCGACGACGCAAAAGATGCGAAGGCTGATGCTAAGAAAGATGCCCAGGCCAAAGGCAAGGAACAAGACCCGAAGGCCGCAGATGGAAAGGACAAAGGGCAACAGACAACGGACAACGGACAAAAGACAGGAAAGACTGAAAAAACAGATAATGCAGACAAACCCAAGTCGTCTGGAAGCACCTCTGAAAAGACTTCTCCCATACAAGAGAAACCTTCAGGAGCTAAAGGAAAGACGACGGAGGACAAACCGGCTGCTCCAGTCGTCGCAGGAAAAGACAAGCAAGGCACGCAGACGAGTGGAAAGGATAAAGCTCCGACCGACAAGAACTCTGCAGGCAAGGGCAAGGCCGATACACCTGCTCCGAAGGGCAAGGCCGATACACCTGCTCCGAAAGGAAAGATAAATGCAAACTCCAAGTTGGCCGACAGAGACCTCGACAGGGAAGCTGAAGAGAAAGAGAAAGCTGCCGAGAAAGCTGCTGCGAAAGCCGAAAAAGAAAAGGAGAAAGCCGTAAAGGCTGCCGTGAAGGAGGCCGAGAAGGCTGCAAAGGATGCTGAACAGCGCGCTAAGGAATCGGAAGCAAAAGCTAAAGAGAAGACATCCGAAAACGGACAACAGACAGCAGAAGAAGGACAAGAGACTTCAGAATCCGAAGAAGGCGAGGTGGAAGAGGAAGAAACAAAGCCCAAGCGCAAGTACTCCGTCCGCACCCAGCGCCAAAAGGCCTCGAAGAAGGATAAAGACAAAGACAAGGATAAAGATGAGGATGAGGATGAAGAAGGGGAAGTGAAGAGTGAAGAGTGAAGAATGCTTCGCAAGTGAAAAGTGAAAAGTGAAGAGTGAAGAATGCTTCGCAAGTGAAAAGTGAAGAGTGAAGAGTGAAGAATGCTTCGCAAGTGAAAAGTGAAAAGTGAAAAGTGAAAAATCAAAGTTACAAACAACTCGTCTACTAAAAACTCTAAACTTTTCCACTGACTCTAAACTCTAAACTATCAACTCTAAACTATCAACTCTAAACTATCAACTCTAAACTTAAAAAAAGTAAATAGTTAAATAACTAAATCGTAAATAAATCGTAAATAGTAAATCGTAAAATCGTAAATTACTTAAATCGTCAAATCGTAAATTACTTAAATCGTCAAATCGTAAATTACTTAAATTGTCAAATCGTAAATATCTTCTATGTTAATTCCCAAGCTTGCACAGACGGTTGCTTCGGCAGCCGACATACCTGCGGCACTGTTTGCAGCAGGCATTAACTATACGCCCATCACTCATGTTAATTGGCCTGAAAGCTATCCCTATAAGCCCAAGGTTGAGTTCGCAGCAGCTCACGACGGCGATGCCCTGCTGCTGCATTATCGCGTAGAGGAGCAAAGCGTCAGGGCTGTGGCTCGTCAGGACCATCAGCACATATGGGAGGACGCTTGCGTGGAATTCTTCATCATGCCGGCAGCAGACGGCCTCTATTATAATATAGAATGCAACTGCACGGGCAAGCTCATCGTAGCCGTCGGCAAGAACCGCAACGGACGCGTGCCTGCTCCATTGCAAGTGATGCAAGGGGTTGACCGCTGGGCTTCGCTGGGCACCGAGCCATTCGATGTCCGCGAGGAGCCCACGAAATGGGAAGTCGCTCTCCGCATTCCCATCACTACTTTCTTCAAGCACAAGCTCGAGAGTTTCGACGGCCTTAAGGCAAAGGGCAACGTCTATAAGTGTGGCGACAATCTGCCCGTGCCTCACTTCATCAGTTGGAACCCCATCAAGACTGAGAGCCCCGACTTCCATCGCTCTGAGTTCTTCGGTGAAATGACATTTGAATGAGTTTAAGGGAACGCGTCCTTGCCACCATGAAGTCTCGTGACACAGAGGGCAACTTCGAACTCTATGTCACTCGCACGCCTGGCTATTTGTGGGCGCTGTTCTTCCGTTGCCTGCATGTTCATCCCATCGCGGTGACGTTGCTGAGCATCGCCATCGGCTGTGCTTCGGCCATCTTCTTTGCCTACGATGACCTTCGCTACAACCTCATCGGCATGTTCATGCTCATCTGGGCAAATTGGTACGACTGCGCCGACGGGCAGCTGGCTCGCATGACGGGGCAGAAGACGCTTGTCGGCCGTGTGCTCGATGGCTTTGGAGGCGAGCTGTGGTTCATCTGCATCTACATCGGCATAGCCGTAAGGCTCTATCCCGTCTGGGGCTTTTGGATTGTTCTCGTCATCCTTTGGGCAGGCTTCTTTTGCCACTCGCGCCAATGCGGCATTGCCGACTACTATCGCAACGTCCACCTTTGGGCAACGCTCGGCAAAGAAGGAAGTGAACTCGACACAAGCATCGAATTGCAGCGACGGATGGAGCGCCTCGGATGGAACAGGCGGGAGTGGTTCGAGAAGTTCTACCTTTTCTTTTATATACGCTACATGCGCACGCAGGAACGGCAGACGCCTGAGTTCCAGTTGCTGCGTCCTTTGATAGAGAAGTTGCCCATCGACGATCCCATGCGTCAGCAGTTTCGTGGGGAAAGCCTGCCGCTGATGCCGCTTTGCAACATCCTGACCTTCGACACACGCGTTGCTGTCCTCTTCCTCTCCATGTTCATCGGACATCCTTGGGTCTATTTCGTCTTTGAGATGACGGTGCTCGAGGCCTTGCGCCTCTACACCATCCACCGGCACGAGTCGTTCAGCCATAAGTTACACCAAAAACTTTGTGCGATATGAAGCAGAGCCACAACATAGCCCTTATCCTGGCAGGCGGTACCGGCGAGCGAATGCATGCCGTCGTGCCCAAGCAGTTTATGGAGATTGACGGCGAATCTGTCATCTTACATACGATGAAGGCTTTCCAGCAGCACCCGCTTATCCACGAGATTTACCTCGTCACGACACCCGAATGGGAAGGCTTTGCACGCAAGGAGGCTGAGCGTGGCGGCATTGACAAATTGTGCGGCATCGTTCGTGCCGGCGAAAGCAGCTTTGCTTCGGCCCGCAATGGCATAGAGCACTTGGCCGAGACCATAACGGATGATGATGCCATTGTCCTTGTCCACGATGCCGTGCGTCCCCTCATCACGCAGGACATCATCAGCCGCAACATCGCGGTTTGCCTGACGCGTGGCAACGCCATCACCGCCTTGCCGAGCTACGAGGCATACCTCGTGACAAAGAATGGCAGCACCTCCGACCGTTTCCTGCCTCGCGAGGGCTTGATGCGAGCGCAAACGCCACATACCTTCCCCCTCGCCACGCTTCACCAGATGATACAGCTTGCCAGGGAGCACAGCATAAACGAGTCGCAAAGCATCTTCACGCTGGCTGGCGAACTTGGCATCACACCGCTCCACATCGCCCAAGGCGACTTGCGTAACTTCAAAATAACCGAGCAGTCGGACATCCTCATCTATCGCGCGCTGAAGACGATGGAAGAATAATGTAATTTACGATTTGACAATTTACGATTTATTTACGATTTAGTAATTTAACCATTTACGGTACGGCAAATCAACAATCTGTTTCAATTTGACAATATAGCCATTTACAGAAAGGTAAATGATTCAATGTTCAATAATAAATGATATTTTATTTCTCAGGAACCGGCAACAGCCTTTACGTGGCTCGACATCTTGCGGATGAGCTTGGCGAGAGGTTATGTCCCATGACGTTAGGTCTCCCTTCGCCAGAGAATTTGAAGGGGGCAGCTGTGGGGCTTGTCTTTCCCGTTTATGCCTGGGGCATACCGAATGTGGTGGCGCGCTTTGTTCAAAAAATCTCCACTTTAATAGAAGATTTAGAGGGGGCGTTCCTCTATGCCGTCATGACTTGTGGCGATGACATGGGTTATGCCGACGAGGTCTTGGAAAAGGTGCTTGGCAGGAAGCTTGATGCGGCGTTCTCCGTACTGATGCCCGATGTTTATGTCTGCCTGCCGGGCTTCGATGTGGACAGCAAGGAGGAGTGCAAGGAGAAGTTCGCTAAGGAGAAAGAGACGGTGCCGGAGATAGCGGCCTGCGTCAGGGAGCGCAAGCAAGTACGCCGCCTGAAACGCGGTCCCTTCCCCTGGACAAAGACGTACATCATCCGTCCTTTGTTCAATCGTTACCTCGTGACAGACAAATACTTTCGCGTGGATGCTTCAAGATGTATTTCATGCGGCAGATGCAGCAAGATGTGTCCCGTGGGCAACATCATAGTTGATGAGATTCCTCAATGGCAGTCGCATTGTACGGGTTGCCTGGCCTGCTATCATGCCTGCCCCCATCATGCCATCAACTTCGGCAAAATGACACAAAAGAAAGGTCAGTACAATCTGATGAAACAACTCTATGAATAAGTATCTCAAAGCCATTCTTTCTATTCTGGTACTTGTGTTGCTCTTTGTGGCGCAGAAGTACAGCCCCCTTCTGTCATCCTCGAATGAGGAAGAAAAAGTAGCATCCTCCGTTGAAGAGGAAAGAGTACCCGAGAATCAGAGTTCAAAAGCCAATGACAGCCCCAACGGCATAATTCTCCCCATTATGGGAGAGCAAGATGGAGTCCTCATCGAGCATAAAGGTTTCACCCTTCTTTTCGACACCAAGACCATGTGTCCGCGCTGGGTGGCATGGGAACTGACGGCCGAGGAGACCAGGGGCAAGGTGTCGCGTTCAGGCGTTGATTTCAAGCCAGACGACCAGGTGCCGGAGCAGTATCAGGTCGCTTCATGGGACTATAATGGCGGCCATTACGGGCGAGGCCACATGTGCCCGGCAGGCGATATGAAGTGGAGCCAACAGGCCATGCAGGACTGCCACTACATGACCAACATCTGCCCGCAAACGGCCGAGCTGAACAAGACTTGGTGGGAGCACCTGGAACGTGCCTGCCGCAGCTGGGCAAGGCAGGATGGGAGCGTGCAGATTGTCTGCGGTCCAGTCTTCTCCGACAATCCGAAGCGCTTCGGCAAGAAGCACAGAATGGCTGTACCAAAAGGCTTCTACAAGGTCGTTCTCTCGCTGAAAGAGGGTAAGGAGAAAGCGATTGGCTTCTACTACACCAACGACGATGCCCCTCAGCCCATGGAGGATGCCGTGCGGAGCGTCGACGACATAGAGCAGCTCACAGGCATCGACTTCTTCTCCTCATTGCCCGACGAGCAGGAAGACCGCCTCGAAGCCATGACCGACCTCCGCTCTTGGGATAAGTAATAATAATTATTGCCGCCCGCTAAAAGTAACTTCCCCTACTTCCTATATGCTTATTCATCGGCATTTCGGGAGAAAGTAACTAATTGAGGGCTTACTAAAGTTTCCTTTCTGATTTCAGTGGTTTCCGTATGACATAAATCCAGGCAAAGCGAAAGCAGCCCCGACCGAAAGGTCATGACAAGCCGCTTTCACAAGCACCAAAACAATTGAAAGATCTGTTTCTCAAGGTGCACTTACTGCTCTCTTCTGCCCCTACTTGACAACGATCTTCTTGCCGTTATTGATGTAGAGGCCGGGACGAGAAATCTTCTGCAGCTTGCGGCCGGAGAGGTCATAGAGGGATTCGCCGCTTGGCGCGCTGGGCGCTGCGATGCCGGTAATGATTTCCTCTGCACCCGCGATGGCGGCCTTAATCTGCTCGAGGCTCATGCCTTCGGGACCGAACAAGATGGTGTCCTCCACGCGGCCTGGTATGGTCAGGACGAGCTTGGCGACAAGATAATCCGACATCCTGACGGCCTCGAATGTCGCCTCGCAGGTCAGTGTCATGCCTACTTCTCCTGCACTGATGGTAATGGAAGTTGGCTCGGGAAGGAGGTACAGGGAAGCGCCTTCATCCGTGACGTACAGTAAATCGATGCCAGCGATGGTGAAGGGCTGAACTTCGACGCCGAGCACGGGCATCACGATGCTGCCATAGGTGACATCGAATTGTCCGTCTGCGAGCGCAGAAGGAGCGAGCGTCAGCGTCTCAGGGGTTGCATCCACGTTGGTGGTCTGCTCTGTCATAAGGTTAACGGCCTGCTGATAAATGAAGCCGGCGAAGGTGTGGACAGGAGAAGCGGTGAGGTATCCGGGATTGCTTGGGCCGCCGTCGATGCGGGCATATTCGGCATCGAGATAGTTCGCGTCGTAGGTCGTTCCCTCGCCGCCCACGAGTGCACTGCAGCCGGAGAACATGAATTTCGAGGTAACCACGTTTGCCGTGCTCCAGCCGTCGCCCACATATATCGTCTGAATGCCTGTGCATCTGCTGAACATATAATTCATATTCGTCACATTGGTGGTGTTGAAGTTGCTCAGGTCGAGACTTGACAACGCCGTGCAGCCATTGAACATGAACATCATGCGGACGACATTTTCCGTGTCGAAGCTGCTCAGGTCGAGGCTCGTCAAGCCGTTGCAGCTCGAGAACATGTAGGACATGCTGACGACGCTGGCCGTGTTGAAACTACTCAGGTCGAGGCTCGTCAGACCGCTACAGAAAGAGAACATGCTGGACATATTGGTCACGCCCGAGGTGTTGAAACTGCTTAGGTCGAGGCTCGTCAGTCCATTCATGCCGGCGAACATGTTCCGCATATCCGTCACGTTGGACGTGTTGAAGCTGCTCAGGTCGAGGCTCGTCAGGGCGCTACAGCTGGAGAACATCTTTTGCATGCTGACGACATTAGCCGTATTGAAGCCGCTCAGGTCGAGGCTCGTCAGGGCGCTACAGCCCGAGAACATGCTGGTCATGTCGGTCACCTCGCTGGTGTTCAGATTCTCTATTCCCTCGATGTCGGTGAGGTTCTCCATGCCCTCGAACCAAGCGTAGGTGGTTGTGGGGCGGACCTGGGAGAAGGCATCGGAGAAGACAACGGCGGTCACTTCCTTTTTCACCATATCCGTGTTCCAAAGAGGTTCGGTGGCGCCATCGTTCAACGGATAGGCAGCATCACCCAGCACCTTGCGAAGGTTGTCGTAGCGGAAAGTAAGAGTACTGCCAAAGCTGATATCATTATCGGTATAAACGACATAGGGCTCCTGATTGTAGTTCGGATTGGCTATCATCACCCATTTGTCAGCGACAATGGCGTTGCCGTTCACGATGCCGACATCCTGAACAAACGTGGCGCCAGCCGGCTGCAGGAGTTCGATGCCGTCGCTTAGGCTCAATTCGCGGAAGTTCGCCAGAGAGCCCTCTGCCCTACCCTTCGCCAGCAGCATGGTCTCTGCGCCGGACATCGTGAGCGAAGCCAGCGGTGCATCAGCACTTGCCTTCCATCCCTGGAAGCCGATAGCCTCGCTGCTTTCCGCAGTTATCCTCACACCTTCCGTCAGCAATAAATCGAGATGCGAGCGCAAGCCCACACCACTTGCCTTGATGTCGAGCGAGCCGCCGCCAAGGATGGTCACACCGCCTTCGCCCGAGCCTTGCTGCAGACGCACACCTATGCCGCTGTCGGCCGTAATGAAGTTCTCGCCCTTCAGCTCTATCTTCAGGTCGAGGAATTTCGTCTGTATGCCGTAGCCCGATGGAGCGTGGATGTTTGCGCCTTCGAGCGTAAGCGTGCGGGCCAACAGGTCAAAATGCACGGTGCCGTCGCCCAGCACGTCGTCGGAGTTGTCCGAAGTCACCTGCGTGCCTGCTATCCAAATGTCGTAGGCGACGACCTCGGCCAGCTCGAAGATGTCGGAGAACTGCTCCCAGCAGAGTGCCCACCGGTACACCTCGTAGCTGCCATGCGGCACGTAGAGGCTTGCGCCTTGGTACTGGCTTTCGGTGAACGTATCGTACGAAATGGCGGGTGCGTCGATTGCCAGGCAGGTGATGTTGCCCAGGTTGAGCGCCGAGCAGCCCTGGAAGGCCTTCGAACCGATTGACTCAAGGCCGCTGCCCAGCACCACGTTCTTCAGCGCCGTGCAGTTCTCGAAGACGTTAACGCCAATGGTGGTCACGGAGTTGGGGATGGTGATGTCGGTCAGCGAAGTGCAGCCCTTGAAGGACGTATTGCCGATGGCGGTTACGGTCTCGGGGATGGTGACGCTCGTCAGGTTGGGACAGCCGAAGAAGGCCAGGACGCCAATTTCGTTGACTGTATAAGTCGCGTCGCCGTAGGTCACCGTCGAGGGGATTGTCACGTCGCCGCTATAGGTGTCGTAGTTGTCGTCCCTGTAGGATACGCTGACCGTTCCCTCGCCCGTTATCTTATAGTAGATGCCGCGGCTCACGAAGCTATAGGGCAATTCCTGAATGTTGGCGAAGTTCTTCCAGACGCTTGCCGACTGATAGGCCTCCTTGCAGCCAGCCAGGACATAGAGCGTCACGCCCTGGAGGGTGTTCGAGTCGAACGCTGAGGGCGAAATGCTGGGAGGCGTCGTGGCCAAGCAAGTGATGGACGAATGGCTCGCATCGAGGAAGGCATCGACGAAGGCTTCGTTCTCGATGCGGTCCACGGAGGCGGGGATTGTGAGGCTCGTCAGATACGGACAACGGTAGAAGGCGCGCTCGCCGATGCCGGCCACCGTGTACCAATACTCGTCGCTGTTGTTGTAAACCGACTCGGGAATGACCACCGTGCCGCTATATGTGCCGTAGGACGCGTCTTTGTAGGTCACGTACGCAGTGCCGAAGCCTGCATCCTTAAAGTAGATGCCGTTTGCTGCGAAGTCGCAGAGCGGCTTGGCGGTGAAATAGCCCGGATGGCCCGCGCCGTCGTCGATATGGGCGTATGCCTCGCTGGTTTGACTGGCATCGAAGGATGTTCCCGCACCGCCGACGAGGCTCGTGCAACCGACGAACATGTCAGGTGCCGGCTCAATAGTGGTGGTGACCCATCCGTCGCCGACATATATCGTACGCAACATGCTGCACGAGCCGAACATAGCTCCCGTATACCTCAGGTTACTGGTGTTGAACGTGCTCAGGTCGAGCTTGGTGAGCGAGGAGCATTCCATAAACATGGCATACATGCCGGTAGCGGCCTCCGTGTTGAAATAGCTGAGGTCCAAATCGGTGAGGCTGCTGCATCCCCAGAACATTTCGCTGAATACCGTCACGTTCTGCGTATCGAAACCCCTCATATTCAGTTTCTTCAGGTTGGTGCATAAGGAGAACATCGAAGTCATTTCGGTCACGCTGGAAGTGTTGAAACCGCTCAGGTCGAGGCTCGACAGGTTCTGACAGTTATAGAACATCTCGGTCATATCGGTAACGTTCGACGTATCGAAGTTGCTCAAATCGAGGCTCGTCAGGTTCTCGCAGTTATAGAACAACTCGCTCATATTCGTCACGTTCGACGTGTTGAGTCCGCTTACATCAAGGTTCGTCAGGCTGCTGCAGCTATAAAACATGGATTCCATATCTGTCACGCTGGACGTATTGAATCCGCTCAAATCGATGTCCGTCAACGCTGTGCAACCGGAGAACATGGAGTGCATGCTGACCACCTTTTCCGTATTGAACCCGGACAGGTCGGAGAGCATGTCGGTCAGCGACTTGCAGTTTGCAAACATACCAGCCATGTCCGTCACCTCGCTGGTATTCAGATTCGAAAGGCCCAATATCCAATCCAGGTTTCCCATGTTCATAAACCAGCAATGAGTGGAGGTGGGGCGGGCATTGGCAAACGACTCGTCGAAGATGACCATATCGATTTGCGATGCATGCATCAGCCATTTGGGGGAATCGCTGCCCGCATTCAGCTCGAACACCTCACCCTCGCGCGAACGCCACTGGTCGTCGTAGTAGAAATACAGAGAGCTGCCACCCGTAAGCACCGCGTACGGCTGCGCCAACTTGGCGTATCTGCACACGGGACGGATGCTGCAGCCCAGCCAGCGATTTGTTGAGGACACGAGGAGTCCGTCTTCCCGTACAGACATCACCATGGCCAAGTCCCAGGAATTGTCCGCGTGGACAATGGTTGTCCAGTAGTCTCCGCGCTGGCCGGGATTTGCCGAGCTGTCATAGGACTTTCCACTCATCACCCCGGCAGCAGGCAGGAAAATGCTCTTGCCGTTGATGCTGCTGGTGACCAGCCGTCCGCTGACGCCGTTCTGCGTCGTCCAGACTGACGTAGTGTAGTTCTCATCGAGAAGTTCTGCTATCTGTTCATCATCCGGAAGCGCCCACTTGCCCTTCAGATGGAAAGCATAGTCCTTAGGCAAAAGCACCGTCTTGCCATCGGCAGCGCAGTATTCCGTGTAGCTGTGTGTATCGGTGTCGTAATAGCTGTAATTAGTCCGCTGGAAATCAGCTCTCGGGGTATGCTCGCCCCAAGCATAGTAATAGCCACTCTCCTCGGGACTGCTTGCTCCCAGGTTGCAGGTAGCCCATAACGTACCGGAGGGCAAACCGAGGTCGACAAACTCGACTCCATTGTCTTCCCATGCCCGTGCGCCCGATGCAATTGCCATCAAAGCGAACAATAATAAGGTTATCTTTTTCATAGCTCTGGAATTTATGTTTTGTTAGATTCAGTATGTCATCGGAGGATGCGCGGAGGCACACTTTATATCATTTCTGAGAGCAAAGATACGACTTTTCCCCATTCACTCCAAACATTCAAGTGATTTTTTTTAGGTAATGATATAGTAGTTAGCACGATTTTCGGATGGGTGAAAGAGCTTAGTCGGGGGAAGATGAAGGCTGAAAGCCTGATAAGAACACAGGCGGGGGTGAAACCCCCGTTAAGAAGACATCGCAACAACTAAGTGCTGAAAGCACGACAGAACATCAGAAATCTCTCCACCCTTTCAGGGTTCCGTTAACCGCTCGCACCTGTTACGGGGGTTCCACCCCCGCCTGTAGTCTTTCCAGCCTTTCAGGCTTCCATCGTGCCAACTGCTATATCATTGCCTTTTTATATTCCCAAGAAACAGAAGACAGAGGAAAGAAACACAAAAACCCTTCACGTGGGAACGGCAAACGCTACACGTGGGAAAGGCAAACGCTACACGTGGGAATGGCAAACGCTACACGTGGGAATGGCAGACGCTACACGTGGGAACGGCAAACGCTTCACGTGGGAACGGCAAACGCTTGGTTCAGATGCTGATGACAAGTCCTTCGTTAGCGAGGACGGTATGTGGGAAAACGCTCTGTGCCTCCTTGAGGAGAGCGTTTTCGTCTTTGATAGAAGCGCTGAAATGACCGATGCAGAGCTGCCCCACCCTTGCGTCTCGGGCCAAAGTGGCTGCCTGAAGGGCGGTGGTATGCATGGTCTGCTCGGCTCTCAGAGCACGTTCATGGAAATAAGTGGCTTCGTGGTAAAGCAGGTCGACGCCCTCGATGATGTCCTTCAGCCCGGGCAAATAGACGGTATCGCTGCAATAGGCGAAGGAGCGGGAAGGCGTGGCCGGTGTGGTCAGGCGTTCGTGAGGGATGACGGTTCCGTCCTCCGTCGTCCACGAAGCACCGGCCTTGATGTTGTTTATCTGGCTGACGGGTATGCCATAGGCATCAATCATCTCCCTGCGGATGTGTGGCAGGTTTGGTTTCTCGCGGAAGAGAAAGCCGCTGGTGGGAAGCCGGTGCTGCAGGGGGATGCTGTGGACCGTGATGCTGCGGTCTTCGTAAATAAGCGCATGCCTTTGCACATCAACGGGATGAAAGAGGACTTTGTACTGAATGTCGCTGTAGTAAGTGCGCTGCAGGAAATCAAGGAGCTCGCCCACTTGCTGCGGCCCGTGGATGTGGAGCTCGGCAGTACGGCCCAGGAGGTCCATCGTACCTATCAGTCCGGGCAACCCGAAGACGTGGTCGCCATGATTGTGACTGATGAAGATGTGGCCGACGTTCATCATCGAAAGCCCCATCTTCTGCATCTGCGCCTGAACGCCCTCGCCACAATCTATCATGAAGTATTTGCCCCTCACGTTCAGTATCTGCGAGGTGGGCTGATGGCGAGTGGTCGGCTTGGCTGAGCCGCAACCCAGTATGTTTAATTCAAAATCCATGATTCACGCTTCATAATTCATAATTAAATCAAAAATCCACAATCCATAATCCCAAGGCTTCTGCCCCGGAACTATGAATTGTGAATTTATAAATTATGAACTATCAGGAATTATTCCTCAGCCTTAGCTTCAGCCTCTGCTGCGGGCTCTTCAGCTACAGGTTCAGCTGCGGGCTCTGCCTTGGGAGCTTCAGCTACGGGCTCTGCCTTGGGCTCAGCCTTCTTTGCCTTAGGCTTTTCCTCGGCCTTCATCTTAGCCTTCAGCTCTGCCAGAGCGTCGAGGTCGCCCAGTGTGGTGCTGGCAGCCTGGTTCTGAACCAATGGAGCCTCTTCCTTCTGAGCGGGCTTGCGGGTAGCCTTCTTGGCCTCGCGAGCCTCACGAGCTTCTGCGCGCTGCACGTCTTCGAAGATGCGGCTGTGAGAGAGGATAATGCGCTTGGAGGTGCTTGGGAGTAGCAAAGCCTTCCACGCCATACTCGAGCTGGATGACTGCGCCCTTGTCGAGCATCTCGACGATAGTGCCTTCGTGAATGCTGTCCTGAGTGAAGACGGTCTCGAATACATCCCAAGGATTCTCCTCGAGCTGCTTGTGACCGAGAGAGAGACGGCGGTTTGCCTTGTCAATCTCGAGGACGCATACCTCGATTTCAGCACCAATCTGCGTGAACTCGCTGGGGTGCTTGATCTTCTTCGTCCAGCTGAGGTCGCTGATATGAATGAGGCCGTCCACGCCCTCTTCAATCTCAACGAAGATGCCGAAGTTGGTGAAGTTGCGAACCTTAGCGGTGTGCTTGCTGCCCACGGGATACTTCTCTTCGATGTTCTCCCAGGGATCGTCCTTAAGCTGCTTGATGCCGAGCGACATCTTGCGCTCCTCGCGGTCGAGAGTGAGGATGACTGCCTCTACCTCGTCGCCCACCTTCATGAAGTCCTGAGCGCTGCGGAGGTGCTGGCTCCAAGACATCTCGCTGACGTGAATAAGACCTTCCACCCCTTCACGTGGTCGCCCACCTTGAGGTTGGGATCAAGAGCATCCCAAGGATGAGGAGTGAGCTGCTTCAGGCCGAGAGCAATGCGCTTCTTCTCGTCGTCGAAATCGAGGATAACGACATTGATCTTCTGGTCGAGCTCGACAATCTCCTTCGGGTCGCTGACACGGCCCCAGCTGAGGTCTGTGATGTGGATGAGACCGTCCACGCCACCAAGGTCGATGAAGACACCGTAGTTGGTGATGTTCTTGACGATACCTTCCAGCACCTGACCCTTCTCGAGCTTGCTGATGATTTCCTTCTTCTGAGCCTCGAGCTCTGCCTCGATGAGAGCCTTGTGGCTGACAACGACGTTGCGGTAGTCCTGATTGATCTTGACAACCTTGAACTCCATCGTCTTGCCTACGAAGATGTCGTAGTCACGAATGGGCTTGACGTCAATCTGGCTGCCGGGCAGGAATGCCTCGATGCCGAAGACATCGACGATCATACCGCCCTTAGTGCGGCACTTCACGTAGCCCTTGATGATTTCCTGATTGTTGAGTGCCTCGTTGACACGATCCCAAGAACGGGAAGCACGAGCCTTCTTGTGAGAGAGGATGAGCTGACCCTTCTTGTCTTCCTGATTCTCGATGTATACCTCTACAGTATCGCCCACCTTAAGGTCGGGATTGTAGCGGAATTCACTCATAGGTATGATACCATCGCTCTTGAAACCGATGTTAACCACCACCTCGCGCTTGTTCATAGAGATGACGGTACCGTCGACTACATCGTGGTCACTTACCTTGTTCAGAGAGCCCTCATAGGCCTCTGTCTGAGCCTCGCGGCTCACGTTGGTGTTGCTGTCGCCCTGTTCGTATGCCTCCCAATCGAAGTCGGCCAGAGGAGCAACGTTTTTCAAATCTGCCATACAGATTAATTAAAGAGTTAATAAATAAAGTTAATAAACGCGGGCACAAAGATACAACATTTCTTCGAGCCACACCTTATAATATATAATATAGTACTTGCCTTTTAAGCATATTTAACATCTTGCCTCATCTCCAAGCGGGAAAAAGGGGAAAAGGCAGAAGTTGAGATCAGGAAGACTCTATTTCGCTGAGCTCGAGCCATCGCATGGATTTCTCGTCGAGGAGGTCGTTAACGACGGGCAGACGTTTGCTCAGGTCGATGATGTCCTGAGTCGAGAGCGTGCCGCTGCTGAGAGCCGCCTCGATGTCCTTCTGCTCCTGCTCCAATGCCTCTATTTCTTTCTCCAACAACTCGAACTCCTGTTTCTCGCGGAAAGACATCTTGCGCTTTCTCTCTCCCTGATATCTCGGAGTACTCGGAGTGTTCTGAGAGCTCTGAACCTTCTTTGGCTCGGGCTCCAGCTTCTCCCACTCTCTATATTGCGTGTAGTTGCCGGGGAAATCCTTCACGACGCCATCGCCTTTGAAGACGAAGAGATGGTCTACGACTTTGTCCATGAAGTAGCGGTCGTGGCTGATGATAATGACGCAACCCTTGAAGTCCTGCAGGTATTGCTCCAGTATTTGCAGAGAAGTGATATCGAGGTCGTTCGTCGGTTCGTCGAGGACAAGGAAGTTGGGGCTTTGCATGAGTACGGTACAGAGGTAGAGCCTGCGCTTCTCGCCGCCCGAGAGCTTGTAGATGTAGTTCTGCTGTTGCTGAGGCGAGAACATGAAGTGCTGCAGGAACTGCATGGCCGAGAGCTTCCTACCGCCTCCCAAATCGACATATTCCGCGGTCTTGCGGACGGCATCGATGACCTTCATCTGCTCGTTGAACTCTATGCCTTCCTGACTGTAATAGCCGAAGCGAACAGTCTCGCCTACGACGAAGCGCCCGCTATCGGGTTTGACGAGGCCGAGCAGCATCTTGACGAACGTGCTCTTGCCGGTGCCGTTGTTGCCTACGATGCCGAGCTTCTCATAGCGCGAGAAGTTGTAATAGAAGTCTTTGAGCAAGACGCGGTCGCCGTAGGCTTTGCTGACGTACTCTGCCTCGAATATCTTGCTGCCGATGTAGGTCGATTTCATCTCGAGCCTCACTTGCTGCTCCTCTATTCGGCGATGGGCTTGCTTCTCGAGGTCGTAGAAGGCTTCCTCGCGATACCTTGCCTTATGCCCGCGGGCTTGTGGCATCCTTCGCATCCAGTCGAGCTCCGTCCTGTAAAGGTTTGTAGCCCGCGCCACCTCTGCCCGCGCCACTTCGAGCCGCTGCGCACGATGTTCGAGGAAGTAGGCATAGTTGCCATGATAGGTATAGACGGTCTCCTCGTCGAGCTCGAGGATGACGGAGCAGATGCGGTCGAGGAAGTAGCGGTCATGTGTCACCATGAGCAGGGTGACGTTGGAGCGCGAGAGGTAGTTCTCGAGCCACTCAATCATCTGCAGGTCGAGGTGGTTGGTCGGCTCATCGAGGATGAGCAGGTCGGGCTCCATGATGAGGGTGTTGGCAAGTGCGACGCGCTTCAACTGGCCTCCTGAAAGCTGAGAGAGCGGCTTGTCGAACTCCGTGATGAAGAGTTGCGAGAGGATGGTCTTGGAGCGATTCTCGTAGTCCCAAGCCTTCTGCTGTTCCATGCGGTCGAGGATGTCCTGCAGTCCTTCCTGACTGGCCGATGCCATGCAAGTCTCGTACTCGCGGATAAGGTTGGTCGTCTCGTTGCCGTGCCAAAAGCAAGCCTCGATGACGGTCAGGTCGAGAGGATAGTTTGGCGTCTGCTCGAGGTAGCCGATGCGAAGGTCATTATGATAGACGACTTGCCCTTCGTCGGCCTGGTCCTTGCCGCCAAGGATGTTCAGGAGCGTGCTTTTGCCCGTGCCGTTCTTGGCGATAAGACCCACCTTCTGCCCTTCGCCGATGCTGAAGCAGAGGTCGCGGAAAAGCGTCTTATCCCCCACACTTCGCGTCAGATTCTGTACTTGCAAGTATGAAACCACCTCTCAATTTACCATTTAGTCATTTACCATTTACTATTTTTGAGCACAAAAGTACAAAAAAAAGAAGAATAAACAAAGATTTTTCACTTTTCACTTTTCACTTTTCATTTTTTTGTCGTACCTTTGCAGTGCTTTTAGAGAAATAGCTGTCGGCTTTCTTCGACAGTTCGATATTTTCCCTTATACATTATTTATTATTTAAGCATACACAGATTATGCACAAAAGTGAACTTGAAGGAATGACTCTGGCAGAGCTTACTGCGCTTGCCGGAAAGCTTGGTGCGGAACTTAGTGACGACCAGACAACACTCATCTACAACATATTGGACGCTCAGTCTTTGCAGGCTCCCGTAGAAGCTCCCAAGAAGAGAGGCAGGAAGCCCAAGGCAGCCTCCGAGCCCGCCCCCACTAAAAAGGAAGAAGAGAAGAGCAAGGAGACTCCCGAACAGCCCGAACAGGCAGAGGAGGTGAAGGCGCCAAAAAAGCGCGGACGCAAGTCGAAGGCTGAAAAGGCTGCAATTGAGAAAGAGCAGAAAGATGCCCAGCCGGAGGTCAAGGAAACGGAGGCACCGGCCAAGCCTGCAGGAAAGAAGAAGAAAGAGGCCCCGAAAGAAGAGCCAGCAAATGCGGAACCTGCAGCTGAGGCTCAGCCAGCACCCGAGAAGAAGCGCCGTAAACGCATCGGAGAGACAAAAGAAGACGAAGCATCCAATCGCCAAAATACCGAGGAGGCAGCACAACCCGACTTCATCATCATACAGGACATCCCGTCTGCAGAGGAACAGATAAAGAGTTTGCAGGCTCCAAGCCTCACCCCTGAACCCTCTCCGAAGAAAGTGGAACGAGAAAACCTCCCTTCTCGGGGGGAGGACGGATCGGGACTCTACAACTTCGGCGAAAGCATTCGCGGCGAAGGCGTGCTCGAAGTGATGCCCGAAGGATTTGGCTTCCTGCGCAGCAGCGACTACAACTACCTAAGCAGCCCCGACGACATCTATGTCACTCAGCAAATGATTAAGCAGTTCGGCCTGAAGACCGGCGACGTGGTGGAAGGCCCAGTCCGTCCGCCTCTGCATGGCGAGAAGTTCTTCCCCCTGATTCGCGTGGACCGCATCAACGGCTGCAACCCCGACACGGTTCGCGACCGCAGTCCCTTCGAGAACCTCACGCCCCTCTTCCCGGACGAGAAGTTCAAGCTCTGCAAGGGCAAAGGCGACTCCCTCTCGGCTCGCGTGGTCGACCTCTTCGCCCCCATCGGCAAAGGTCAGCGTGCCCTGATTGTAGCGCAGCCGAAGACCGGTAAGACAATTCTGATGAAGGACATCGCCAACGCCATTGCCGCCAATCATCCCGAGGCATACCTCATGATGCTCCTCATCGACGAACGTCCGGAAGAAGTGACCGACATGGCTCGGACCGTGAAGGCAGAGGTCATAGCCAGCACCTTCGACGAGCCCGCCGAGCGCCATGTCAAGATAGCCGGCATTGTGCTCGAGAAGGCAAAGCGGATGGTGGAATGCGGACACGACGTTGTCATCTTCCTCGACTCCATTACGCGTCTTGCCCGAGCCTACAACACGGTATCTCCGGCAAGCGGCAAGGTGCTGAGCGGCGGTGTGGATGCCAATGCCCTGCACAAGCCCAAGCGCTTCTTCGGTGCAGCCCGTAACATCGAAAACGGCGGCAGTCTGACCATCATCGCCACCGCCCTCATCGATACCGGCAGCAAGATGGACGAAGTCATCTTCGAGGAGTTCAAGGGCACGGGCAACATGGAGCTGCAGCTCGACCGCATGCTCTCCAACAAGCGCATCTTCCCTGCCGTCAACATCATAGCCAGCAGTACCCGTCGCGACGACCTGCTGCAGGACAGGATGACGCTCGACCGCATGTGGATTCTGCGCAAGTTCCTCGCCGACATGACCTCGCTCGAAGCCATGAACGAAGTCAAGTCGCGCCTCGAGAACACGGAAAGCAACGAGGAATTCCTGCTCAGCATGAACTCGTAAAGACATATATCGACAGAAGGAAAGGGCAGGGAGCGATTGCAGCTTCCTGCCTCTTGCTATATGTATGTGTCAAAAAGGTAAATGCGGGAAGCAGCTGAGGCGTCTCCGAGGCAGAGCAGAGGGGCATTCGGGGCGTCCGTTTCCTGTGACGGGATTGCCACTTCCATAAGGCCTCGAAAATCCCTTCACGTGGGAATCGGTTTTCCCACACGTGGGAATCGCTTTTCCTTCACGTGGGAATCGCTTTTCCTTCACGTGGGAATTTACTTTCCCTCGTGTGGGAATTCCACATGGTGCCCGGAACGGGAGCTGACGAAAGACGAAAGCACTTGAATCATCCGTTTTCAAGTGACAGTCACCCCGCACAGCTGCCGCCATCGGCTATTACTATCCTATTTCCCCAAAATAATTCTTAATTCATAATTCTTAATTATTAATTATTTTGTATCTTTGCACGAAGAAAGGGCGATGATTGAAAATTGAATATTAAACATTGAAGGCTGCGATTAAGCGAGAGCAGAGCCAAATCTGGATTTGAGCTATGCCGAGCGAGAGCAGTCTCGACGAAGTCAACATTGAAGGCTGCGAGAGCAGTCTCGACGAAGTCAACATTCAGGGAAGATTGTAGATTGAAACAGATATGACGACTCTAAATATCTTTACCGACGAGGAGCGCGGGCGGGTCTCGACCATCCAGCACCGACTCTTCCAGCTTGCGGCCGACGTGATTCGGGAGGGCGACGAGGAGAAGCTCTCAAGCTACCTCAGCCTCGGCCTCGAGCAGGGCGTGCTCCATCGCGACGCCTTCGGCCTTAACCCTATCGTGAAGGATGCCGAAACAGCTCTCATCGTGGCCGAGGAAATCGGCCTGTCGCGCGGCAGCGTGGTCAGCGTGCTGCTGTGGTCGATAGTGAAGAGCGGAGCCGCTTCGCTCGACGATATCCGCAGGGACTTCGGCGAGGAGGTGGCTCGCATCCTGCACGGACTGCTCCGCATCCGCGAGCTGTACGCCAAGAGCGCTACCGTGGGAAGCGAGAACTTCCGCAGCCTGCTCGTCACCTTCGCCGAGGACATGCGCGTCATCCTCATCATGATTGCCAACCGCGTCTGCGTGATGCGGCAAATAAAAGACACGGAGAACGTCGAGGCGCAGAAGAAGGTCTCGATGGAAGCCGCCTATCTCTATGCGCCTCTGGCCCATAAGCTCGGCCTCTACAAACTGAAGAGCGAGCTGGAGGACCTCAGCCTCAAATACCTCGAACACGATGCATACTACCACATCAAAGAGAAGCTCAACGAGACGAAGCGCAGCCGCGATGCCTACATCGAGCGCTTCCTGAAACCCCTCGACGAGAAGCTGCAGGCGGCAGGCCTCCACTATCACATGAAGGGCCGCACGAAAAGCATCCACTCCATTTGGCAGAAGATGCAGAAGCAGCACGTCGATGTGGACGGGGTTTACGACCTCTTTGCCATCCGCATCATCCTCCAGTCGCCCCCGGAACGCGAGAAGATGGAGTGCTGGCAGGTGTTCAGCATCATCACCGACATGTACCAGAGCAACCCGAAGCGCATGCGCGACTGGCTCTCCGTGCCCAAAAGCAACGGCTACGAGAGCCTCCACATCACGGTGCTCGGCCCCGAACAGAAATGGGTGGAGGTGCAGATACGTACGGAACGAATGGACGACATCGCCGAGCACGGACTGGCTGCACATTGGCGCTACAAGGGCATTCGCTCGGGCGAAAGCGGCGTGGAGGAGTGGCTGGCTGGTGTCAGGAGCGCTCTTGAAACGAACGACGACGCGCAGCTCATGGACCAGTTCCGCCTCGACCTCAAGGAGGATGAGGTGTTCGTCTTCACCCCAAAAGGCGACATCTTCAAGCTGCCGATGGGAGCAACGGTGCTCGACTTCGCCTACCACATCCATTCGAAGGTGGGCAACCAATGCGTCGGAGCCCGCATCGGCGGAAAGAACGTCACGATTCGCCAAAAGCTGCAGAGCGGCGACCAAGTGGAAATCCTCACCAGCAGCAACCAGTCGCCCAAACAGGACTGGCTCAGCATCGTCACGACCACACGGGCAAGGGCGAAGGTGCGGCAGAGCCTCAAGGAGATGGAGAGCCGGCAAGCCCTGCTCGCCAAAGAGGAACTGGAGCGCAAGATGAAGAACAAGAAGCTCGACTACGAGGAGCCCGTCTTGATGCATACCATGACGAAGCTCGGCTATCGTATCGTGACCGACTTCTACGCCGCTCTCGCCGACGGAAAGCTCGACACGAATACCGTCCTCGAAACTTATGCCCAGCAGCAACGCTTCGACCATGGAGAAGCAGCCCCTCTCCAAACATCTCCGCGAAGCGGGAGGCTTTCTGCCGACCAGTTCGTGCTGCCAGACAAAGCACTCCCACAAAGGGGGAGCGGGGAGGGGGCCAGCGACGTCCTCGTCATCGACCAAAACCTGAAGGGCCTCGACTTCCAGATGGCAAAATGCTGTCAGCCTGTTTATGGCGACGCGGTCTTCGGCTTCGTCACGAGCGGCGGCGGCATCAAGATACACCGCGAGGACTGCCCCAACGCCCCACAGCTTCGCCAACGCTTCGGCTACCGCATCGTCAAAGCAAAATGGGCAGGCAAGCGCGGCAGCCAGTACCCCATCACCCTCCGCGTCATCGGCAACGACGACATCGGCATCATCAACAACATCACTAATATAATAAGTAAGGAAGAGAAAATCCTGCTCCGCAGCATCAGCATCGACAGCAACGACGGCCTCTTCAACGGCTCGCTCACCGTCATGCTCGACGACACCAGCCGCCTCCAACAACTCATCAAGAAACTCAAAACCGTAAAAGGCGTAAAGAACGTATCCAGAAGCTGACTCTATTGAACATTGAATATTGAATATTGAAGGCTGCGAGAGCAGTCTCGACGAAATCAAAATTGAACATTGAACATTATGAAACTATTTATTCCACTTACTGCTTGCTTTATAGCTTTGCCGCTGGCATTGGCGGCTGAGACAAAGGATGTTAATAATATCCGCTTGGACGGACCCTACCCCATCACGAGTCCCTATATGACCGACAGCCTCGATTCGGAAGGCAAACGTATCGATTTGGACGAGGTCTTTATGGAAAGTCCTCTCCCCATTCCCACTTCGGGTGAGCGCCTCAATTGCAACTCGCCTTTCATATTAAGCACTCCCCAAAAGGGAGAGACGGAGGGGGCTTTGTATTTCGCTGGTTTTTCCATTCAGAACACGGGCTTTGCGAAGGGCAAGGTCAACGTGAAATGCGAGAGCAAGCACAAGCTCTACATCGACGGCAACGAGCAGGGCGGCGACTTCGAACTGGTTCCCGGGCGGCATGAGGTCAGCATCAAGCTGCTTGTCAAGCCCTCCTCCAAAGAGGGAGATGAAGGGGGCTTCGACACGCTCCGCATCTCCGTTGAGAGCGAACAGGCTCTCGAAATCAATCCCGAAGGCAAGCGCTACTGGACGAATGCCGACATGATGCACGGCGAACGCATCAACGGCGTGGAACTCTCCAGCTCGGGCAAGTACGTCCGCATCCATAAGAACATCACCTACAAGGGAGGCGAAACAGCAGGAAAGGACATCTTCATCGACCTCGCAACCGGCAAGGAGTTCAGTCTCGACGGTTTCCAGCATTGGCTCCCAAAGGGCGACCGCTATCTGCGCTGCTATCGCGAAACGGAGGGTACATGGTGCTACGAAACCGTTGACCCCAATACGGGCGAGAAGACTTTTGTCGGCAAATACACAGGCAAGGGAAACGCCTACCCGACTCGCGACCTGAAGCATTTCCTCGTCACCATCAACGAGAAAGTTCCCGAGGAGAAGAACAAGGACGTGCACCAAATCCTTGAGCCCGATGACCGTCAGCCCGGCTATCGCAACCGCCGCAACTATTCGCTCTACGACATAGAGACGGGCATCACGACACCCATCACCAAGGGCGCCCGGAACGTTTACGTCATCCCGAACAAGGACGCGAGCCGATTCCTCATCTCCATCCGCTCGGAAAAACTGACGGAACGCCCCTTCGAGTTCACCGACCTCATCCTGCTCGACATAAAGACAGGAAAGGCCGACACGCTGGTTCGTCACGATGGTTTCATCGGTTCGTTCCAGTTCTCGCCCGACGAGAAATACATCTCTCTGACAGGAAGCCCCGAAGCTCTTGGCGGCATAGGAAACACGCTCCCGAAAGACAAGATACCCAGCAGCTACGAGTACGAGCTCTTCCTCATCAACCTCGAGACAAAGGAGGTGAGCTGCCTGACCCGCGACTTCGACCCGTCCGTCACCTCATATCAATGGTCGGAACAGGACGGCATGATTTATGCGCTTTGCGAAAACCGCGACCTGAAGAGCCTCTACCGCATCAATCCCAACCCCACCAAATCTTCCCGTAAGGGGAAGGAGTCCTCCCCCTTTAAGGGGGAGATAGAGAGGGTCTTTCTCTCCGAACCTTATATATATAGTAGCTTCAGCCTTTCCGAGGAGAAACCCCTCCTCGCTTATATCGGCGAGAGCAGCATGAGCACGGACCGTTGCTGGCTGCGCGACATTACTCCCTCTAAGGGGGGGCGTGGAGGTCAAAAGGATCGACTGCTTTGCGACCTCAACCCGACACGACTCAAGGACATCCAGCTTGGCGAATGCCGCGACTGGAACTTCAAGGCCGAGCGCGGCGACACCATCTACGGCTGCTACTTCCTACCGCCTTTCTTCGACGAGACGAAGCAGTACCCGATGCTCGTCTATTACTACGGCGGCTGCTCGCCCGTGGGGCGTCTCCTCGACAGCTACTACAACTTCCAGGAATGGGCAGCAATGGGGTATGTGGTTTACCTCATCCAGCCCTCGGGTTGCAGCGGTTTCGGTCAGGAGTTTGCTTCGCGTCACGTTAATGCCTACGGCGACTACACGGCCGACGACATCATTCAGGGCACCAAGCAGTTCTGCAAGGAGCATCCTTTCGTGAAAGCCGACAAGATTGGTTGCATGGGAGCAAGCTACGGCGGCTTCATGACGATGTACCTGCAGACCGTGACCGACATCTTTGCCGCCGCCATGAGCCATGCCGGCATCAGCAACCCCGCCAGCTATTGGGGCTATGGCTATTGGGGTTATTCCTACAGCACAACCTCTGCGGCACACTCTTACCCTTGGAACAACATGGAGCTCTATAGCGGACACGCCCCGCTCTTCAACGCCGACAAGGTGCACACGCCCATCCTCTTTATGCATGGCGGCGCAGACACCAACGTGCCTATCAACGAAAGCATACAGATGTTCACAGCCCTCAAACTGCTGGGCCGCGAGTGTGCCTTCATCACGGTCGATGGCGAAAACCACCACATTCTGAACTACAACAAGCGCATCCGCTGGCACGACAGCATCATGGCCTGGTTCGCCCGTTGGCTGCAGGACGACCCAACATGGTGGAACACAATGTACCCGGAAAAGAACCTAAAATAACAGCCTCACCCCTAACCCCTCTCCGAGAGGGGAGAAGGGAGGGAAAATAAAATAACAGCCTCCCCTAACCCCTCCAAAGGAGGGGAAACAGGAGGGGAAAATTAATAATAAAATAGTTAAATAGTAAATAAATAGTAAATCGTAAATAGCTAAATCGTAAATAATAATAATGTCATTAGAAGAGAAGATAGGTTTCAACGAGGTGCGAGCGATGTTGCACGGCTATTGCCTCAGTCCTTTGGGACATGAGAAGGTGGATGCCATGCAGTTTCTCGCCGACCACGAAGCCGTCACGACACTTCATCAACAACTTGCAGAACTAAGCTATATCATACAGAGTTCTACCGAGATACCAGAACAAGATTTCTTCGATTTACGAGAGGAAGTTCATCGCATTCGCATTGAAGGAACATATCTTGAGGAGCAATCGGTTTGGGAACTGCTTCGAACGCTTCGCACCCTTCATGCGTGGGTGAAAATCATTCGGGAAGCACAGCCTCTCTCCTTAGTGGGAGGTTTGGAAGGTGGCGCCTATCCTGCCCTCGAGAAGCTTGCCGAGGGCGTCTTCACCTTCCTCACCATTACCCGTCGGCTCGAACAGATGCTCGACAAATTCGGACGCATCAAGGACGAGGCAAGCCGGGAACTTCTTTCTATTCGTCATGAATTGAAACGAGCCGAAGGTAGCGTCAGCAGGACCTTGACCAACATCCTTAAGTCGGCTCAAGCTGAGGGATTGGTGGAGAAAGATGTTACGCCAGCCATGCGCGACGGACGACTCGTCATCCCTGTTGCTCCTGCCTTGAAGCGTCGCATCAAAGGCATCATTCACGACGAAAGTGCAACGGGCAAGACGGTCTTCATCGAACCCGCCGAAGTGGTAGAAGCAAACAACCACATCCGCGAGCTTGAGGCCGAGGAAAAGCGGGAAGTCATCCGCATCCTTCGCGAGTTCACAGAGCAATTGCGACCGAACATCAAGGAGTTGCTGCGAGGCTTCGAGTTCCTTGCCGACATCGAGTTTCTCATCGCAAAGCATCAGTTCACAAAAAGCATCGCAGCTCTCTCACCCGAGATTTATTCCACGCCGCTCATCGATTGGTTCGATGCACGCCATCCCCTACTGGAAGCAAAGCTCCGCAAGCAAGGCTCGAAGATTGTGCCGCTCTGCATCACTTTGAACAAGCGGCAGCGAATCCTCATCATCAGCGGACCGAATGCAGGCGGCAAGAGTGTCTGCCTGAAGACCGTCGGCCTCTTGCAATACATGCTGCAATGTGGCCTGCCCGTCCCGATGGCTGACGGTTCAAGGGCTGGCATCTTCAGCCAAATCTACATCGACATCGGCGACGAGCAAAGCATCGACGACGACCTGAGCACCTACAGTAGCCACCTCCTCAACATGAAACGCATGATGGCTGGCTGCACGCCTTCTTCCTTATTATTAATAGACGAGTTCGGCGGCGGAACAGAGCCAACTATCGGCGGCGCGATTGCCGAAGCCGTATTGAAGCGTTATGTAGAGAAAGGAGCCTTCGGCGTCATCACGACACACTACCAGAACCTCAAGCATTTTGCCGAGGACACACCGGGTGTCGTGAACGGCGCCATGCTCTACGACCGGCAGAAGATGGCGGCACTCTTCCAGTTGCAGATAGGCAACCCGGGCAGCAGCTTTGCTGTCGAGATTGCCCGCAAGATAGGCATTCCCGAGGATGTGATTGCCGACGCCACGGAACTCGTGGGGCGCGAGTACGTCAATGCCGACAAGTATCTGCTCGACATTACGCGCGACAAACGCTATTGGGAGGGCAAGCGCCAAACCATTCATTCGCAGGAGAAGCAGATGGTGCAGACCATCGAACAGTACGAGAAGGAGATTGAAGAGCTGCGAGGCAAGCGTAAGGAAATCATTCGCGAGGCAAAGGCTGAGGCCGACAAGATTATCGCTGCAGCAAACGCTCAGATAGAGAACACGATACGCGAAATCAAGGAGGCGCAAGCCGATAAGGAACGAACGCGCTCTGCCCGTCAGCAACTTCAAACCTTCCGCGAAGAGGTAGGCCAAATGAGTCAGGAAGAGCTGGATGCTTACGTCGAGAAGAAACGCAAACAAATAGAAGAGCGCAGGAAGCGGCATGCAGAAAGGCAAGCAAAGAAAAATGAAGAAAATAAGAAAATAAGAGAATTAGAAAACAAACAAACCCCGATTTCTAAACCTCAAGACCCTAATCCATTAGCCGTTGGCGATACTGTCCGCATCAAAGGCCAGACTTCCGTGGGCACCATCACGGCCATCGAGGGCAAGCAAGCCACCGTCACCTTTGGCGTGATGAGAACCATCGTTGACCTCAAGCGATTGGAGAAAGCCTCCCCCAACCCCTCCAAAGGAGGGGAAAATGGCGAGGCAAAGCAAACTGTAATCGTAAGCCGACAAACACAAGACAGCATCCGGCAGAAGCATCTCGACTTCCGGCAGGAGATTGACGTGCATGCGAGCCGACGAAGCCTTGCAGGCTGTCACCTACTTCATCGACGACGCTTTGCTGGTCAACGCATCGCGCGTCCGTATCCTGCACGGCACAGGTACTGGAGCACTTCGGCAAGCCATCCGCCAGTACTTGCACACCATCCCTGGCATCGTCTCTTACCACGACGAACACGTCCAGTTCGGCGGCGCAGGCATCACGGTAGTGGAACTCAAATAGTAACTTATTACTTACATACATACCATGAAACAATTATTATTTTTATTGGCAATCCTGTCAGCCATAAGCGCACAGGCAAGGCAATGGACTACTGACGAGGTGAAGGACATCATCCGGAAGGTTAACACCTACTGGCAAACCAACAATTCGGCAGAAGTTCGTGCCTTTTGGGACGAAGCGGCCTACCATACGGGCAATATCGAAGCGTATAAGTTACTGAAGGACAAGAAGATGTTGGACTATAGCGTCCGTTGGGCTGAACATAATCATTGGAAAGGTGCCACGGAGCCGGACTCGAAGAAATGGAAATATCGGCAGTACGGCGAAGGACAGGATTATGTGCTATTTGGCGACTGGCAAATATGTTTCCAGACCTACATCGACCTTTACAATATCGACGCTGCAGACAAAAAGTCCGAGCAGAAAGTGGCACGCGCCAAAGAAGTGATGGGCTACGAGGCCGACTCGAAAGCCAACGACTACTGGTGGTGGGCCGATGCACTGTATATGGTGATGCCCGTGATGACGAAGATGTACCTGCTCACGGGCGACGCAAAGTATCTGGACAAGCTCTACGAGAACCTTTGCTTTAGCGACAGCATCATGCTCGACAGCTCGACCGGTCTTTATTTCCGCGACGGGAAGTATGTCTATCCCAAGCATACCACCGCCAGAGGCAAGAAGGATTTCTGGGCACGTGGCGACGGATGGGTGCTTGCAGGCCTTGCCAAAGTGTTGCAGGACATGCCTAAGAACTATCGCCACCAACCATTCTTTGCAGAGAAATTCGTCAATCTGGCTCAAGGAGTCAAGGAACTGCAGCAACCTCAAGGCCATTGGACGCGGTCGATGATGGACCCTGAACAAGCTCCTGGCTACGAGACCTCAGGCACGGCATTCTTCTGCTACGGCCTGCTTTGGGGCGTCAACAACGGCTATCTGCCGAAGAAGATGTTTGTTCCGACTATAGAGAAAGCTTGGCACTACCTCTCTGAAGTCGCTCTGCAAACGGACGGAAAGGTGGGCTACGTTCAACCCATCGGCGAACGGGCCATACCTGGGCAGACTGTCGATGCG
>CACXLY010000058.1 GCA_902768605.1 uncultured Bacteroidales bacterium | reverse complement strand
CAAATATAAAGAAACTTATCGTAATAACCAAATTTTCCAGCAAAAAGGTTATCGTAATAAGCGATTTTTGCAGATAACAAGTTATTGAAGCAAGCTTTTGCCAATCTTTACCCAGTCCTCACGGAAGTTGAGGTTCTTGCAAGTATGCAGGCGACCAAGGTCGAGCGGCTGAGTATGTAAACTGTTGTGTTTGCAAAGATACGAAGAATATATGATGATTGCAAATTTCTCAATTAGAATTATTAAAAGTACTATACATTCCTACATTTCAAATATAGTAATCAGTATATCAGATAATTATGACATGTATAGATGCTTAGTGTTTTTATACGTCTATACATAATTCTTATAAAAACACATTCATTTCGTCTATATATTTAGGTTATCTTATTGTTAATCTGTTTGTTTCACATTAACATCAAATATTGAAACAGATTGTTTCTAACTTGAAACAATTTGTTTTGCATGTGAAACAGATTGTTTCATCAAGTGAAACAATGTTGAGACAAGTTGTTTTCCGGCATGAAACAAAGTCGATTTACTCGATAAAACCTGCATGTATAGCTAATGACGGATAATCAATCTCTATACAGACAGTAAACGAATGAATATAAGAATGTTATAAGAAAAATGTAGGGCTGTATAGAGAAAATGGAATTTTTTAGTAAAGAAAATTGTAATGGCATTTTGCCGTTTCTGATTTTATTCGTAAATTTGCATTCACTAACAACTAAAAAACACTATGTAATATGGATAACGTTACCATCATCAAGAAATATCGGAACCGGGATACTCTCGGGGAGTTGGAACTGACAGAAGTCGTCAGGAAAATCAAGCGGCAAGTCTATGAAGTTGTTTGCCATGAATTGCGGAAAATTTATCCATTGGAAGCAGTTCATAAACGATTTGGCAAAACAGAAAAACCAAGCAATCCTTGGACGGAATTGTTGCCTGACATCTGCTTCTCGGCGGTGTTTCTGAACAGGAACAGACAACGGGTGATGAAAGCATACAACGGACTGGTTCTGCTCGAGGTGAACAATCTGGGCAGCTCTGACGAGGCGGAAGCTGTGAGGAAGAGTGCCGGAATGATTCCGCAGACAATGCTGGCCTTCATCGGCTCCAGCGGATTGAGCGTGAAAATCGTGTGCCGAGGCGAACTGTTCGACGGCGGCTTGCCCTCAACGGACGACGACATCCGTCGCTTCCATATAAACCTCTACGAGAAGGCACGCCTTGCCTACAACATGCAGCTGGGCGTCACCATTGAGAAACTGGAGCCGGAGCTTATGCGAAGCTGCCACATCAGCAGCGACGCAGGCATTGTGTTCAATGAGCATTCACAGCCTTTCTACGTTGACTGTTCCGACGTCACAAAGGCACTTCAGCCTATTGTTACCAAGTCCGAGGAGCCGGATTCACTTCTGCCCGGGACGGACAATTACCATGCAATGCAGCTCATCTATGAGTTCTGCCTGACAAAGGCATACGACGATGTAACGGGCATCACGGAGGAAGAGGAACGGACGCATCTCTTGCTCACCAGTCTTGCCGGATACTGTCAGGAATCAGGCATCCCGATGGCGATTGCGCAGCGTCTTGCACTCTTCAATCATCGTCTTGGAGAAGAGCCGGACGTGGTTCGCAAGGTATTTGAGAATGCTTATCGCGAGGAGCACGAAAAGCTGTATCGTCGCAGGAAGAACATCACGAAGCCCCTGAAGAACATTCCCTCGGAAACCTTGCTGATGATGAAGGTCGATATGTTCCTCAATGCGAACTACGAACTGCGAAAAAACGTGATGCGGGGCGTGGCGGAATACAGGGAGCGAACGGGCTTGGGCTTTGAGTTTCAAGACTTGACCGAGGAGGTACGCAACTCCATCACAATGAGGGCATTATCACAGGGCGTGAAGTGTTGGGACAAGGACATCAGCCGATACGTCAACTCCAACGACATAGAGCTATACGAGCCGATGACCGACTTTCTGGACAACCTGCCGAAGTGGGACGGAAAGGACCGCGTGGAAGCACTTGCGCGTCGCATCAAGACCGACTACAAAGAGTGGCCCTATCTCTTCCACATCTGGATGCGTTCGATGGTGGCGATGTGGCGAGGCAAAGGACAGCTGACGGGCAATGCGCTTGTGCCTGTTCTCATCGGAAGGCAGGGCTGCGGCAAGACGTCGTTCTGTCGCATCTTGCTGCCAAGAACACAACGCGAGTACTACAACGACCGCATAAACTTCAAGAACGAGAGTGACCTGAACCTCGGTCTGACCAGTTTTGCCCTCATCAACCTCGACGAGTTCGACAAGATAACGCAACGGCAGCAAATCGTGCTGAAGTATCTTGTCTCGACCTCCGACCTCAAATATCGTCCCCCTTACGGTAAGGCTTATTCCAACCACCGCCGCTATGCCTCGTTCATCGGCACAACAAACGAGAGCACGCCTCTGACCGACCCGAGCGGAAGCCGACGCTTTATCTGCGTCTCTGTTGATGGCGACATAGACTTCACGACGCCCATCGAATATGAGCAACTCTATGCGCAGTTAGAATATGAAGTATCAGTTCAGAGGCTCCGCTATCACCTGACGCGTGAAGAAGAAAATGCTCTGATGGAACACAACCTGCAATATCAGCGTCTCTCACAAATCGGCGAACAATTGCTTGCGCTCTTCGAAAAGCCGGAAGGCACTTCAAAGACGAATCCGGATGGCGGTAAGTGGTTGACGTTGAAGGAAATCTCTGCCCGTCTGAAGAAGGCATTCAAGTCTGCCTACCAAGAAGACGAAGGCTGTTACATCAAGATTGGCAACTTCCTGAGCCGTCCTGAATACAAGTTCGAGAGCGACAGGAAGGAATACGGCAAGGTGTATTGGGTGAAAGAAAGGTAGAAGTCTAATTATCTCAGAAACTATCGTGAAAAATTCTGTGTTCCTTCTTCTCATCCTGACTTGTCTTTGCCTCACAGTAAGGGCTCAGCGCATTGTCTGGTGGAACGTCGAGAACCTCTTCGATTGCCAGCACGACTCGCTCAAGGAGGATCGGGAGTTCTTGCCGGAAGGCACTTACCATTGGACAAAAGGGCGCTACTGGAAGAAGCTCGACGACCTGTCGCGCACCATTGCAGCCATTGCGGGCGACGACGAATGGCCGATGGTCATTGGAATGTGCGAGGTGGAGAACGACACGGTGCTTCGCGACCTCACCCGCCGCAGCCCGCTTCGCAGGGCTCGCTATTCGTATCTCCACGAGGAAGGACCGGACAGGCGAGGCGTTGACGTCGCTATGCTCTACGATTCCCTGCAGTTTAGCCTGCTTGGGCACAACGCCGTGCACGTTCCGTCGAAGGAGCACGGCTTCAATCCGACCCGCGACATCCTGCATGCCTGGGGGCTATGCCCTTCGATTCCCGACACATTACATATTATTATATTGCATCTGCCCAGCCGAGCCAACAGCGGGCAGAAAGGCGAAAGGCATCGCCGGCTTGCGGTCGCGACGCTATGCACTTTGCTCGACGGACTTGAGGGCAAAAGCATTCTGCTGATGGGCGACTTCAATGCCGAGCCCGGCGACAATATCTTTCGCAACATCAACAAGCGGCTGACCTCCCTCATGCCACAAGGTCGCAAGGAATTGCAGCAGGCACAAGGCACTTATTACTTCCAAAAACTATGGGGATTTCTCGACCATATCTTCGTCAGTCCCAGCCTTTTGCCTTATATTGAGAAAAGAGTTACTGTAGGACACTTCCCGTTTCTTCTGAACGAGAAAGGCACGCCGAAGCGCACCTTCCAAGGTCCTATCTACAAGGGAGGCGTTAGTGATCACCTGCCCATTTGGGTTGACTTGCATAAAGATAAGACTCCTTGAGCACTATGTTTAAGGAGCATATTTCTGTCTAAGGAGTTTAGGAGTAAAGGAGACTTCTGAAATAACTCCTCAACTCCTTGACTCCTTAGAGATTGTTTGGGGCGACGGGGACTTTTTTTGTCTAAGGAGTTTAGAAGTAAAGGAGTCCCTTATGAAAAACTCCTTGACTCCAGGACTCCTTAGAGATAGTTTGGGGCGACTGCAACGTTATTATTATGTCTAAGGAGTTTAGGAGCAAAGGAGTCCCTTATGAAAAACTCCTTGACTCCTCGACTCCTTAGAAATAGTTTGGGGCGACTGCAACGTTATTATTATGTCTAAGGAGTTTAGGAGTAAAGGAGACTTCTGAAAAAAACTCCTTGACTCCTTGACTCCTTAGAGATTGTTTGGGGCGACCGGGACTTTTTCATGTCCAAGGAGTTTAGGAGTAAAGGAGACTTCTGAAATAACTCCTCAACTCCTTGACTCCTTAGAGATAGTTTGGGGCGAGTGCAACTTTTTTTGTCTAAGGAGTTTAGGAGTAAAGGAGACTTCTGAAAAAAAACTCCTTGACTCCTTAGAGATTGTTTGGGGCGACCGGAACTTTTTCATGTCTAAGGAGTTTAGGAGCAAAGGAGTCCCTTATGAAAAAATCCTTGACTCCTTGACTCCTTAGAAATAGATATTAGCTAAGGAGTTTGGAGTAGAGAGACATTCTTCCTTAGAGATTGGTGTAGCGAGAGTTATACACTGTATGGATGCCGTCCTGCAGAGACTCCTCATTAAAATTGACAACATAGCCCATTTCACAGTTCTTCAGCACGAGGTAGGTGTAGAGCTGCTTCTCGAAGAGTTTGCGATACTCGGTGACACTCTTAAGTTCGAGGATTATGCGGTCATCAACTATGAGGTCGAGACGCAGGTCGTTCTGCAGACGCTCGCCCTTGTAAAAGACAGGAACAGGCACTTGGCGCTCCACACGAAAGCCTTGTGCTGTGAGTTCATTGGCGACAGCCTCTTCGTAAATGCTCTCCAGGAGGCCTGGCCCCAACTGGCTGTGTACCTCGTAGAGGCACTTCAGCAGGCGATATGTATAGTTTCTGTCCATTTTCTTTTTTTTCTGTCTAAGGAGTTTAGGAGGAGAGGAGTTTTAGTTTTTCAGAAGATACTCCATAACACCTTGATTCCTTGTAAATAAATTCTTTGGCTAAGGAGTTGGGGAGTAAAGGAGTCCCTTCTGAAAAAAAAAACTCCTCAACTCCTTGACTCCTTAGAAATAATTTCTTTGGCTAAGGAGTTTAGGAGTAAAGGAGTATCTTCTGAAAATAACTCCTCAACTCCATGACTCCTTAGAATATATCTTAAATGCGGGGTGACTTGCTGAGCAAATATGCGTCGAGGATTGTGATGGCAGCCATTGCCTCCACGACGGGCACAGCTCGCGGCAAGACACACGCGTCGTGACGGCCACGGGCAGTCAGTTTTGTCGCATTACCTTGACTGTCAACAGTATCTTGTTCCATAAGCAAGGTGGCGACGGGCTTAAAGGCAACGCGGAAGTAGATGTCCTGTCCGTTTGAAATGCCTCCCTGGATGCCGCCACTGTTGTTCGTTTTCGTCGTGATGCCGCCATTGCCGTCCGGCACAAAGATGTCGTTTTGCTCGCTGCCCCGGCCACTTGCTCCAGCGAAACCGAGGCCGTATTCGAAGCCTTTTACTGCATTGATACTGAGCATCGCAGCACCCAATTTCGCCTGCAACTTATCATAAACCGGTTCTCCAAGTCCAATAGGACAACCTTTTATGACACAAGAAATAACGCCTCCGACTGTATCACCCTCCGCCTTGACCTTCATAATGAGTTGCGCCATCTTTTCTGCCACATCGGCATCAGGGCAACGCACGGCATTCTGCTCGGCCACATCGAGATTGTAGTCGAGGTAGGAGCCGGGCAAAACGATGTCGCCCACCTGCTGCGTGTAAGCCTTGATGCAGATGCCAAGCCGACGAAGGGCGAGCTTGGCGAAGGCACCAGCCACGACGCGACTTATCGTTTCGCGCGCCGAGCTGCGACCGCCACCGCGATGGTCGCGAATGCCGTACTTCTGCTCGTAGGTAAAGTCGGCATGCGAGGGGCGGAACACATTTCGCATGTTCTCGTAGTCCTGGCTGTGCTGATTGGTATTGCGAACGAGGAAACCGATGGGCGTTCCCGTCGTCTTGCCCTCGAAGATGCCGCTCAGCAGCTCCACTTCATCGTCCTCCTTGCGAGCCGTCGTGAGGTTGCTCTGCCCGGGCTTGCGACGGGCTAACTCGCTTTGAATGAAAGCCGTATCGACCTCGATGCCCGCAGGCATGCCATCGATGACACCTCCGATGCCAGCGCCGTGACTCTCGCCGAAAGAGGTAAGGCGGAAAATCTGTCCTAATGAGTTCATGCTTTTCTTACTTTTTGTTGCCACTCTTGCTGGCGTGTCTGTGCGACCTTCAACCAAATGATGGCCTGTTCTGTTGTCCTTTATCGCCTGTTTTTTTGCACGCGGCGATTGGCATCCCTCTGTGGCAAAGGTGATGACGAGGGCAGGCCTATGGTTTGTCCAGCACCCCAGATTTTTTGATGATGGTGTGCTTTGCCCACTTGTGGTTCTTGTTCGCGTCGATGATGTGGCGGAACGGGCCTTCAAGGAGCGATTGGTAGCAATAGACTATCCATGCGGGGAAGTTGTTGTTGTTGTTTTCCTTGATGACGCGCTCTATCGTGTTGATTTGCATCATTTGCATTTTGTCGCGCATGATTTTTTCCTGTGCGCGTGCCTCTGCCCATGCCTCCTTGTCGTCGGAGAACACGTCGACATGGAAATTTCCCGGACCTTCCTGGGCTACTTGCCGGCAGATCAGTTGCAGCTCCTTCGACTTGGGAGAGCCCTCGATGGTGCCATCTGTCCAGTCGATGCTGATGTGGCGGCTGTCGGGGATGAGGACGAAGGCACTGCGCTCAGGCCATTCCTTGTAGTCGTGGATGCGCACGAATGCGTCGCGCGGCACCTCAACGGTGACCGAGAAATGCCTGTCCTCGATGGGGAGCTGCTGGGCATTTTCGATGTCCTCGTTGATGATGAGGTAGAGCCTGGTTTGCGTGGAGTAGACCTTCCCGTCGATGGTCAGTTTCACCTTCTTGGCGCAAGCATGGCTGAACGAGAAGAAGAAAATCAGAGAACAGGTGAACAAGAGAACAAGTGAATGGGGTAATGAGAAATGTCGTTTCATTGTTGCCATTTTTTAATTTCAATTGTCGTCGCTGGCCAAGATGGCTCTATTTGCAGCCGCCGCATCCCTCGCAATCTCCGCCTCCGCAGCCGCCGCAGCCGCCACCGCAACCCGTAATCTGGTTGAGGGCGTCGCGTATCTCATCGTTCGTCGCCTCGCGCGTCTCGACCACAGAGCCCACGAAGTTCAGGCTCTTGCCGGCAAGGGGATGATTGAGGTCGACGGTCACCGACTCCTCGCCTATCTCGACAATCGTCCCGTTGAAGCGTGCGCCGTCGGCACTTGAGAGAGGCACGACAGCCCCCTCGAAGATGAAGCGCGGGTCGAGTTTGCCGTTTATTTCGAACGCCTTGCGCGGAAGGGCCTGTTTGCCTGCCTCGTCATAATCGCCGTAGGCATCGTTCGGAGCGAGCGTGAAATCGAACTTGTCGCCCACCATGAGAGGCACAATCTGCGACTCGAAAGCGTCGAGCGTCATGCCCAGAGCGCTTATGAAGATGAAGGGATCGCCTTCAGCAGTTTCTTCAATCAGTTCGGGCTTGCCGTCCGTGCCGTCGGTGTAGAGCTTATACATCACGGCGATGTACTTGTTTTGGTTCTCCTTTGACATATTCTTAATTTACAATTTGACGATTTACAATTTACAATTTATCTTTTATTGTGCAAAAGTATGAAAAAACTGTGAACTATGAACTATGAATTATGAATTATTTTATATCTTTGCACGAAAAATGACGTCCTTATGAAGATAAAGCCATTCAAAACACCGACTCTCGCCCTACTTTTTGCGTTGGCATTCAGCACGAGCGCGAACGCCCAGCAGGACAATCTCCTCGACAAAGTAAACCTCTACATGGGCACAGCCGACGATTTCGGCCAGATGACGCCCGGAGCGACGGTTCCCTACGGACAGATTCAGGTTTGCCCAGACAGCAAGCCACGCCAGCACCCGGGCTACGACTTCGAAGTGCCGGCGATATCGGGCTTCAGCATCAACCGCCTCTCGGGAGTAGGCGGTAGCGGCTGCGGCGGAAACGTTTCGCTGATGCCCGATGCCACGGGCCAGGACGTCCGCCTCATCAAGCATACGGAAGTGGCGAAGCCAGGCTATTACAGCGTCCAGCTGAGCAATGGCGTCTGGTTTACCGCGACTGCCGACCGCCGTATGGCTGTGGAGCGCTTCTCCTTCCCCGACCCTTCGAAGGCTGTCCTCCTGCTCGACCCCCGCTCTGCCTTCGACAAGATATACGCCGCCAGCTTCGAGCAGAAGTCGCCCACGATGGGACAAGGCTTTGCAGACTGCGCAAATACCTGTAGGAGAGGACACTACCTCCTGCATTACCGCCTCTATACGAGCTCGCCTTTCGTGCTCGACACGATTGCCGACGGACGCAAGCGCCTCACCTTCCCCGAGCTTTCGGCACGATATGTGGAGGTGCGAGTGGTCGTCTCGACTGGCTTTGCCGACGAGTTGGACAAGATGACGGAGCAGGCTGTATGGCGGACGGACTTCCACTCCTTGACAGAACGTGCTGAGCGCCAATGGCAACGTCTGCTCTCGACGGTCGAGGTGGAAGGCGGCACGGCAGACCAGCAGACCATCTTCTATACATCTTTATATAGGACATTCCACAGCCCGTTCCAAGTGACGGACCGCACGATGACGCGCTACCTCGGGACGGACAATCAGGTGCACGAGGCGAAGGGCTTCCAGTACTACAGCTCCTGGTCGCTCTGGGACACGTATCGCACGAAGTTCCCGCTCATCACGCTGCTCGACGCAGGTCGCTCGTCCGACATCATGCAGTCGCTCTCCCAGCTTTATATTACTGGCAAGAAGGACTGGAGCACCGACTACGAATGCGTCCCGACCGTCCGAACAGAGCACGCTATTGCCACCCTGCTCGACGCCTACCGTCAGGACATCAGTATCCCCACGCTTCGCGACGCCTATCCCGGCATGGTGGCAGAGGTGAAACGCCTCAGCCTGAAGAGTCCCGACCAATGCCTCGAGGCCAGCGGCGACTTTTGGGCGCTCGGCCAACTGGCTGAGGAACTTGGCATGAAGGAAGACGCCGCCCGCTGGACAAAGCGAGGCGAGGCAATCTTCGACAGCATCTGGCCGAAGGAGTTCAAGGACATCGACGAGACCTACACCAAGATGAAGGGCAACGGACTCTATCAGGGGACGCGCTGGCAGTATCGCTGGGGCGCGCCGATGTACTTGCCGCGGATGATTCAGCTCGTCGGCAAGGAGAAGCTTGCCGCACAGCTGCAGCAGTTCTTCCGCGAGGAGCTCTACAACCAGGGCAACGAGCCCGACATCCACGTGCCTTTCCTCTTCGCTCGCCTCGGCATACCGCAGGAGACAGCCGGCATCGTCCGCACCCTCTCCACGGAAAGCATCACCCATCGCTACGGCGGCAACGACGCCTACCCCACCCCCTTCATCGGCTGCGCCTTCGTGAACCAGCCCCGCGGCTATTGCTTTGAGATGGACGAGGACGACGGAGCCATGAGCGCCTGGTACGTGTTTGCCAGCATCGGCATGTACCCGCTCGTCGTGGGCGAAGCCATATACGAGCTCTTCCCTCCCCTCTTCGACAAAGTGACGCTCCACCTAGGCGACGACCAGCAGACGACAGTCACCATCCGCAAGACCGCCTCTGACTCCTCCTTGCAAGGGAAGAAATACAGAGTGACTTGGAACGGCAAGACATTACCCAACTATCAAATCTCAGTCAAGGAACTCAAGAAAGGCGGCGAACTTGTGTTCTCATTCTGAACATCGAGCGAACCGAACGATGAATTATAAAGCTTTAGCTCGACATAAATCAACTATGAATTTTGAATTAACTATGAAGACCTCCTCTCTTATTTTCTTATTGTCTTATTGTCTTATTGTCTTATCCTCCTGCTCGCCGCAGAAGGCCGAGACGCAGCAGACCACACAGACCGAGCAGGTCGACGACGCGATTCGCAGCCTGCCCGACTACGCCTATACCGACTCCGTGAAGCAAGGCAGCCACGAAATCGTCTATTACATCACGAGCGAAGCCGACTCTACGCTGAAAGTCGTTGAAGACGAGGACGGCATCAAGTTCGCGGACAACCGCTGGAAACTCGTCATCATGAAGGACGGCAAGCAACTCTTCAACCGCAGCTTCACAAAGGCCGACTTCCGGTCGCAGCTCAACGAGGACTTCCAGAAGTACGGCATCATGGACGGCCTGCGCTTCCATCACGCCATGGAAGGCAAGCTCTACTTCAACACCTGCGTGAGCTTCCCCGACAGCGACATGTCGTGTCCCTTCTTCCTCATCATAGGTCCCGACGGCAGTTTCCGCATCGAGCCCAACACGACACTCGACGAGGACGACCTTCCGCCCACGCCCGACCAGCTGGAAGAGCAGCCGGACGCCTGAGACAGAGCAGCGGCTCCCCTCTCCGGCATGAGGTTTCACCAGACGCAAAGCGAGGGAGAAACAAACGCCACAGCAAGCGTCAGGACTTCCCACAGCAAGCATCGGCACTTCCCACAGCAAGCGTTGGCATTTCCCACAGCAAGCGTTGGCACTTCCCACAGCAAGCGTCGGGACTTCCCACAGCAAGCGTTGGGACTTCCCTCGCGAAACGTTCGAAGAAAGAAGATAATGAAATCCCATAATCCTAACAACTAAATCATTATACTATGAAAAAGATTAACTCTCTTTTGCTGCTTCTGTTTGCAGCAATGACGATGGGCGCGCAGGACCTCATCGAGGGCTACACGCGCGTGCTTTATCCCGAAGACTTGCAGGAAGGCAAAGCGTATTTCCTCATCAGCGACCGCACGAAGTACGCCGGCAATTCGACAGGCAAGCCCAAAGGCATGTCCTACAAGCTCGACCGCTACACCATCAGCTGGGACGTGCCTTCCAACGGAATCTACTTCGTCTATTGGGGCGACTTCGACGAGGACGAGGAAGGCTTCCAGTGGATTGCCGAGAAGGTGGGCGACGACCAATGGGCCTTCAAGAACAAGGTCAGGGGCGAATACCTCGGCGTGAAGAACAGCTACGACGACGACGTGCTCTTCTCCACCACACCCGTAGGCTACACCCTCTCCGACCTGGAGGACGGCGCCGGGCGTTTCTTCATGACGAGCAGCGACAACAGTCACTCGCCCCACGTCCAGGGCTATCTCCGCAGCGACCGACCCAACAACAGCCTCGCCAAGCAGAATGTGGGCGACGACAGCTACCCGGGCGACGGCGCGACCTATGGCTATCCGGGGCGCTGGCAAATCTATGAAGTGGAGAGCTACACAGGCAGCCCATACATCTCCTATGTCAATGAGATTCAGGAGGGAGAACAATACTACATCGTAAGCGACCGCACAAAGTTCAACGGCAACAGCACCGGCCTGCCAAAGGCTATGGCTTGCCTGCAGGACAACTTCAAGATAAACTGGGGCGACCAATATGTCTATTGGGCTGACCTCGACAAAGAGGCCGACGGCTTCATCTGGACGGCTCAGAAGGCCGGCGAAGAAGGACAATGGGCGTTCCTCAATAAGGAGAACGGGCAGTACCTGGGCAACATGAACATGCCTGCAGAGGCCGACATCATCTTCTCCTCCACCCCCGTCGGCTACACCTTGACAGACCTGGAGGACGGTGCAGGCAGGTTCTCTATGACAAACGAAGAGTCGGAGCACTCGCTGCACGTACAGGGCTACCTGCGAAGCGACCGGCCGAACAACAGCCTTGCGAAGCAGAACGTGGGCGACGACAACTATCCGGGCGACGGTAACGTCTATGGCTATCCCGGCCGCTGGAAACTGATGAAGGTCAACCCGAGCCAGGAAGAGCCATCTGACTTCTTCAACGCAGCCAATGGATACTACAATATCCTTTACGCCAACAGCCAGGAAAAGATGTGCTGGATCGACTTGAAAGCAGATGCTGCAGCATACGAGATGGGCGCCAGCATCATCTTGGACACGCAGCACAACGGAGACCCGCGCAGCATCTACCGCATAGAGGCGGTCGACAGGAAGAATGGCCTCTACAGTATCCGCAACTACGCAACTGGCAAATACGTCAGCGGTACCTTGAACGGGAATCTGGCATGCATGACGGAAGAGGCAGGTGAACCGCTGACATTCATCAGGGACTTGAATGACAAGAAGAAGTTCCAAATCTACAACGCCAGCGGAGAGATGTTTACTCCCGTCGAAGGAACGCCTACCCATATCGGTTCAGAGGGGGTTCTTGTGGAACAATGGAAGCTGCAGAAGGTGGATGCCGCCTCTTTGGAAGGCCCTGCCACTCAGCTGCGACTGGCACTTGCCAAGAAAATGGACGAGGTGGGCAACCCGTACTTCGGGGCTTACGGTGACCTCAGCGAAGAGCAGCTCAGCGCCTTCAAGACGCTTTGGGACAAGGCAAACCAGGCCGTCACCAACGGCGTGTACGACATCCTCTACGAACGCCTGATTGCCGACCTCGATGCAGCTGCCAAGGGAGAATACGTCGCACCCGCCTACGACAGGTATCAGAAGAAAGACCTGCGTGTGCTGAGCTACAACGTCAAGCATTGTGCCGGCAACAAGGACGGGCTGAACCTGGCGCGAACCGCACGCGTCATCGCAGCCCAGAATGCCGATGTGGTGGCACTGCAAGAGGTGGACAGCATGTTCTCCTCTCGTTCGGACAACAAGTATCAGATAAAGGAACTGGCCGAGGCTACAGGCATGTACGGCATCTTCTGCAGCGCCCTCACGGGCTACGGCATCGGTATCCTCTCGAAGGAACTGCCGCTCTCCATCAAGGTCGTATCGCTCACATCCGACTTCGAGCCGCGCCGCATGCTCATGGCTGAGTTCAACGACTATGTCTTCGCAAGTCTCCACGTCGGCCTCTCAGCCAATGCAAGGCGGGGCAGCGGCCCGATCATCAAGGCGGCTGCCGACCAATGGATGCCGACGGGCAAGCCCCTCATCATCGCAGGCGACTTCAACGACGATGGCACCGACGACGAGATGCAAGGCGCTCGCGGCGTGCTCACCAAGTATCTGCAAGAGAATGGCTTCACCTTCCACTCCGACATGACGACGCCGACATGGAGCGACGGCATCTACGTCATCGACCACATCATCAGCTACGACCCGCTCGGAGGCGTGGAGAAAGTAAGCTACGAGGTAGTGAACGACAAGGTGACGTCGGACCACATGCCCATCGTGGGCAATCTCATCGTCGGTTTCGAGGACCCAGATGGGATTGGGACAATAAGCAATGAAGATAACAAGATAATCGGAACTGACGTTTACGACCTCAGCGGCCGGAAATGGTCAACGGTCAACGGTCAACGGTCAACGTTTCCCGACGGCATTTATATCTTCAACGGCAAAAAGATGAAGAAGTAAACAGACGGGCAACATCCATCATGCCGGGGACGACGATGTCGGCTCCGGCATTTTTTAATATGCTGTCTTCAAGTGGACCCGTGTTGGCGGCAATGGTGAAGATGCCGGCTCCCTTTGCCGCCTGGACGCCGAGCGGAGCATTTTCCACGACGATAGCCTCCTCGGCCTCTACGCCCGCCCTTTGCAAGCCCATCAGATACGGCTCGGGGTCTGGCTTGCCGCGCTTCACGTCGAAGCCCGTCACCATCAGTTCCTGACGGAAGAAGCCCGGGTAATGCTGCTCCAGACTCTCGAGCAATCTGGCCTGCGCGCTGCCCGTCACCAGGACAATCTTGCAGCCGAGTGACTTCGCGGCAGTCAGGGCTTCGAGTGCTCCGGGCATTGGTTTCGGCTTGGGAAGGGTGTTGAAGAGCGCCGCCTTCGCAGCATAGATACGCTCTATTTCCTCGGGTGTCGCATCGCGTCCCCAATAGCGCTGGGTCAGGATGTCAATCGTGCCGCTGCCCGTCCTGCCTTCGTGGAGGTACGCCTCATAGGCCGTCATCTCCAGCCCGAACTGCGTCATCGCATGCGACCACGCATAAGCATGGTTCGGCATGCTGTCGAACAGCACGCCGTCCATGTCGAAAAGAACTGCTTTCAGCATTTCTATTTAGGATTAAGGATTAAAGATTAAGGATTAAAGTTTGGTTGTCTTACTATTAAAGAAGATTTGTATCAAACCTTAATCTTTAATCCTTAATCTTTAATCTTTTTAGTCGGCCAGACGTTTGCGAATGGCAACCGTCTCGGCTTCATAGCCGGGTTTGCCGAGCAGGGCAAACATATTCTTCTTGTAAGCTTCGACGCCGGGCTGGTTGAAGGGGTTGACGCCGAGGATGAGACCGCTCACGCCGCAAGCCTTCTCGAAGAAGTAAATCAGCTGACCGATGTAGTACTCGTTCAGGCGAGGCACGATGAGGCGCATGTTGGGCACGCCGCCATCCACGTGAGCCAGCTGCGTGCCGAGCTCTGCCATCTTGTTCACCTCGTCCACGCGCTTGCCAGCCAGGAAGTTCAGGCCGTCGAGGTTCTCCTCGTCGCTCGGGAAGAGCAGCTTGTGCTCCGTCTCTTCAACGCTGACAACGGTCTCGAAGATGCTGCGCTCGCCTTCCTGAATCCACTGACCCATCGAGTGGAGGTCGGTCGAGAAGTCAACGGCAGCCGTGAAGATGCCCTTGTGATCCTTGCCCTCGCTCTCGCCATAGAGCTGTTTCCACCACTCGTTCATGTAGTGAAGCTTGGGCTGGAAGTTGACGAGAATCTCAATCTTCTTGCCACTCTGATAGAGCGCGTTACGGACGGCTGCGTACTGCAGGCAGATGTTCTGCTCGAAAGGAACGTCGGCAGCTACTGCCTTCTCCATGTCTGCAGCACCCTGCACGAGCTTGGCAATATCGAAACCGGCCACAGCGATGGGCAACAGACCGACAGGAGTGAGCACGCTGAAGCGACCGCCCACGTTGTCGGGAATGACGAACGAGGTGTAGCCTTCCTTGTCGGCACAAGTGCGGGCAGCGCCCTTCTTGGCGTCTGTTACGGCCACGATGACCTTGCGAGCCATCTCCTTGCCGCGCTGCTGCTCACATTGTTTCTTCAGCAGACGGAAAGCCAAAGCAGTCTCAGTCGTGGTGCCGCTCTTGGAGATATTGATGACGCCGAAGCGGCGGTCCTTCAAGTACTCCGTGAGTTCGTAGAGATAGTCCTCGCCGATGTTGTTGCCGGCGAAGAGGATGTTGGGATTTTCGCCCTTGTTGGTGAGCCATTGGAAGCTGTTGCCCAAGGCCTCGATGACGGCGCGGGCACCAAGATAGCTGCCGCCGATGCCAGCCACAACCACGGTGTCGCAGTTCTCGGCGTCATGAACTCAGCCGTGATGCTGCTGGGCAAGTGGAGCCAGCCAAGGAAATCATTACCTGCACAGGTTCCGGCCTCGAGAGCCTTCTGTGCCTCCTCAGCCTTCGGAGCGAAGGCTGCAATCTGCTCCGCACTCAGCAGAGCCTTTGAATAATCAAGCTTAATCATATCTATATACCTTATATTTTTAATTTCGGCTGCAAAGGTACGAATAAGCGAGCACAATACAAAAGGAAAAGCCAAGTTTTTCTTTTTATTGTCGGACTGAAGGAGCAGCGAACGCCATGAAAAGCCTGCTTTTTAATGGCTGAGTCGCGTCTGAAAGAAGACGAAGTCAACGAGAGTACTTTCTTGCGCTCCGTTGGTGCTCAGGCGCAGGCGGAACGACGTATGTCAAAGGAACAACAAAAAAATGAATCGACAAAGAAAGGCGTAGGTAATTGCAAAACGACACGTGTGTCATTGGCAAACATCACGTGTATCATTGGCAAACATCACGTGTATCATTGGCAAACGTCACGTGTGCCGTTGGCGAACATTACAGCAAGTCTTGTTTCACTCCCCGAAGATTTCAGCCAGCTTCGCTTTCAGTTGCTGCCGCTCGTCATCAACAAATCCATGCTCTTCGTAAGGGGAGAAGATGACTTGGCCGTCGGGGTCGAGCAGGACAAACTGCCCCTTGCCTGCATATTCGGACAGGCGATGCACGGTACTGTCGGGCAACTCAGCCTCAAAGTCGATGAACGGTTTACCTATGACGGTCAGCTGCGGCTTGGGCTTAAAGTTGAGTTCCCGCCATTTCTGGCCGACCTTGTCCCATGCAAATATAGAGATAACAGCAAGCACCAGAATGAGCAGCGTGTAGAGAATGACCTTCACTACCTTTTTGAGAATCCGCTTCATCTTTTTACCTTATATATTATTATATAGTGCCACTTTCACTCCCCGAAGATTTCGGCGAGTTTTGCCTTCAGTTCTTCGCCGCGAAGATTGCGCGCGATGATGTTGCCTTCGGGGTCGAAGAGCAGGATGTAAGGAATGCCATTAAACTTGTAGGCTTCGATGGCTACTCTTTGAGAGTTGATGATTTGCGGATAGGTGATGCCGAGTTCCTTGATGGCGGATTCGGTATGAGTGGGCTTGTCAGAAACGGCAACGCCAAGGACCTGCAAGCCTTTGTCTTTGTACTTCTCGTAAGCAGCGATGAGGTTGGGAGTTTCCTTTAGGCAAGGTTCGCACCAGGACGCCCAGAAGTCAACAAGCACATACTGCCCCCGTCCCACATAATCGCTCAGGCGTGTGGTCTTGCCCTGATAGACGACAGAGAAGTCCGTGAAGGGCTTTGACGGGTCTTGCGGCTCGATGCGGTTCTGTTCGGCTTCTGCCTTATAGTCATACGTCTGCATTTCCGGCAAGCCAAGTGCCTTGCAGATGAGCGGCTCCAGTTCTTTGGCGTCGTTTGATGTGGAGAGAATCGTGCCGTCACGGTCGACGAGGAACATGCAGTTGCCGCCTGCATTCTTCTCCCAGATGTTGTTCTCCTGGTTCAGTTCCAGCAGCGAGGGCCA